>DATIUQ010000018.1:0-10008 GCA_035466775.1 Arthrobacter sp. | reverse complement strand
ATCATGCAGCGGTGATGGGACTGCCCGGTGGTCTTGAGCCGGTCGATTGCCTCTGTGGCGATTTCCACGGCCGTGTGGAAGCCGAATGAGAAGTCTGTGGCGGAGAGGTCGTTGTCCACCGTCTTGGGCACGCCGACGATGGGGATCCCCGCGTCGCTCAGGATCTTCGCCGCAGCCATGGTGCCCTCGCCGCCGATCACAATCAGCGCGTCCACGCCCACGGAGCGCAAATTCGCTTGGATCCGCTCGACGCCGCCACCCTCACCGAGCGGGCTGAAGCGCGACGTGCCAAGGATGGTGCCGCCCAGGTTCGCGATGCCGCGCACACTCATCCAGTCCAGGTTGATGGTGCTGCCCTCGACGAGGCCGCGCCAGCCGTCCGTGAAGCCAACAAACTCGTCGCCGTGGACGCGGATCCCGCGCAGCACGCACGAGCGGATAACCGTGTTAAGCCCCGGGCAGTCGCCGCCGCTGGTCAGGATTCCGATGCGGGCCATCAGTCTTACCTCCGCCGTGAGAGCCGTCCCTGTTGTAAAGTTTCGTGTCTTCCACGAAACCACCTATCCGGGAGCGGCGGTATGAGGACTTCCCCGCCGTCGGGATGCGGGTTATCCCGCACGCAGACCGGCGTGGGAGGTGCCATTATGCTGGGACAGATCACCAGTGCACCGCCGCAGGAGCTGCGGCGCACGGTTCGTCAAGGAGGACGAGAATGACAGACACCGAGACGGAACCTGACACCGTGATCCGCAGCCTGCACGACGCCGAAGACACGCAGGGCAAGCTGGACACGGTCGTCGCCCTCGCCCGGGACCTCGCCGGCCGGTTTGAGCTGCAGCCGTTGCTGGCCCGGATCCTGGGCCACGCTACCTCCCTGCTGGGGTGCGCATCGGGGTCGATCGCCCTGGTCAACGAGGCCAGCGGCACCTACACCAAAAAAGTGGACATCGGCGTCGGATGCCAGGAGGGCCAGACCTTTTCCCTGAAGGAGGGCTTCACCGGCCAGGTAGTCAGCAGCCGGTCCACCGTCATCCTCGACGCATACAGCAGCGTTGAACGCGGGCATATCCCACCGACGGATCCGCGGTGGGACTGCGCCGTGATCGGTGTCCCGATCCAATGGGGCGAGCAGATCGTGGGCGCCTTCATTGTTTTCAGCCCGGAGCCGGGCCGGGTGTTCACTCCAGAGGAAGCCCGGCTGGCCGAACTCCTGGCCAACCATGCCGCAATTGCCTTGGCCAACTCGGAACTGCACTCCAAAGCCTCGGCCCGTGAACTCGAGGCTGCCGTGGCCGCCGAACGCGAACGTGCGGTCCGCGACGTGCACGAGACCGTTGGCCGGGCCCTTGCTGCCCTGCTGCTCAGCCTGGACGAGGCTGAGAAAGCCAGCAGGCTCGACGGGGCGGAACATGCCATCACCCCGCACCTCAGCAGAGCCCGGACCATTGCCCACGATGCCCTGGCCGAGACCCGCCGCACGGTCCTGGGCATGGGCCCGGCCGCGCTCGCCGGCCGGACCCTTGATGACGCCATTGCCGCGGAACTGGTATGGGTGGAGTCGATGACCGGCGCCGGAACCCAGCTGAAAGTGATCGGCGAGCCCCGCCCGCTGGCGCCCGAGATCGCGCACCAGGCATTCAAGATTGTCCAAGAGGCGCTGAACAATGTGGTGGTCCACGCGCGCGCCACGACGGTGCGCGCCGGACTGATCTACGAGCGCGGCGCGCTCGCCATCGTCGTGGAGGACAACGGTCAAGGCTTCGACCTCGCCGCAGCCCACGGTGACCACACCACGCTTCCGTCCGGATGCCTGGGGTTGCACGGCATGACGTCCCGGGCCGTGCACCTGGGCGGCGACCTGCACATCGAATCCACTTCGGGATGGGGGACCAAGGTGCGGGCCACCCTTCCGGACCGTGCACCTGCGCCGGAGGCGTCCGGGCAGCCGCAGTGGAAGATCCTGATTGCCAATGACCATCCGATCATTAGCGCCGGCCTGGTCCGGCTGCTGGGCATCGCCGAGCCCGCTATCCAGGTCAGCGCTGAGGTGACCTCGGCCGAGCAGCTCTGCGACGCCTACGAATTGCTGCGCCCGGACGTGATTTTGATGGATCTGGACATGGTCCACCAGAACACCACCGGGCTTCTTGCCCGGATCCGCGAGTTCGACCCTGGTGTCGCGGTTGTTGTGCTCACGGACAACCCCACCGTGGAGCAGGTGCGCTCCGCCCGGCAAGCAGGTGTGCGCGGCTTCATCAACCGGCGTGCGAATGGAGAAACCATGGCCCGCATTATCGTGGCTGCAGGTCAGGGCGAAGCCTCGATGGAAGGCGAAATCTTCGACCACCTCATCAGCGGCTCCGCTGCCGACGCCGGGTCCGTTCAATTCACGACGCGCGAACGCGAGGTCCACGACATGGTCATCCGCGGCATGGCGGACAAGCAAGTTGCCCGGGAGCTGGAGATTTCCGTGAAGACGGTTGAGAAGCACGTGGGCTCCATCCTCCGCAAGACCGGGGCACGCAACCGGACCATGCTGGTGAGCATCAACGCACAGGAGGCGATTCCCCTGCAGCACTGGCGGTAGCCCTCCGGCCGCCGTCGGGACGGAAGGCGTCCTGAAAACGACGGTGGTCCGGATGGCAGCACCGTTGACATCTGGACCACCGTTGGGACACGCCGGTACGCGAGGAAGTCTGGCGTGGCCCAGGGCTTACTTGACGGCGAGCTCCCCGAGTTCGGACCAGCCGTCCACCTTGACGTTCACGATGTCCGGAGTCCGGGCCAGGTACGCCGGCAGCTCGGCCGTGGCCTTCTTGAAATGATCCGACTTCACGTGTTCACCGCCGGCCTCGTCGTCGCGGAACGCCTCGATCAGGACGTAGGTGTTGGGGTCGGCAAGGGAGCGCGCCCATTCGAAGAACAGGCAGCCCTCCTCGGCGCTGGTTTTGTCAGTGAACTCCCGTGAGATCTCCGGCCACGCGTCGGCGTGCTCCGGCTTGACCGGGAATTTCGCGGTAATGAAAATCATTGGTTCTCCTTCGATGGATGGGAGGATCAGGGCACCAGGATGGCTCGGCCACGGACCTTGCCGGCATCCAGGTCGCTGATGGCCTGCTGGAAGTCGTCCAGCTTGTACTTTTGGGTGTGCAGCGTGACAGCCCCCCGTGCGGCCAGCGCCATCAGGTCCTGCAGGTCGTTGTAGGACCCCACGAGGTTGCCGATGATGTTGATTTCCGAGGAGATGATGTCGATGGTGGGCACGCTGATGTTCTCGCCGTAGCCCACCACGAAGTAGTCGCCGGCGCGGCGCAGCATGGCAATGCCTTCGGACGTGGCCCCGCCCTCGCCCACAAAGTCGATCAGCACCTCCGCGCCATGGCCGCCAGTCAGGGCCAGCACCCGCTCCACCTGGCTGCCGTCCGCCACCACGCCTTCGTCCGCGCCGATGGACTTGGCCAGCTCCAGCGCTGCGGGGTTGCGGTCCACAACGATGATCCGGCTGGGCGTGAGGGCCTTCAGCACCTGGATGCCGATGTGCCCCAGGCCTCCGGCGCCGATCACCACGCAGGTGTCCCGCGGCTTCAGCCTCTTCGCTGCCTTGGCGGCGGCGTGATAGGCGGTCAGCCCGGCGTCGGCAAGGGCCGCCACGTCCGCGGGCTCCAGCGAATCATCGATCTTCACCACCGAGCGGGCTGAGGTGAGGAGATACTCGGCGTACCCGCCGTGGGTGTCAATGCCGGGGAACCTGCTGTTCTCACAGTGCACATCGTCGCCGGAACGGCACGCGCGGCACAGGCCGCAGGTGATCAGCGGGTGCAGGATCACCTTGTCGCCTTCCTTGACGTTGGTCACGGCGCTGCCCACGGCGTGCACCCAGCCCGCGTTCTCATGGCCGATCGTGTACGGCAGCTCCACCTGGGACTTCTCGGCCCACTGGCCCTCCAGGATGTGCAGGTCCGTCCGGCATACGCCGGCCCCTCCGATTTTGACCACAACGTCCCACGCCCCGGCCACTTCCGGGATGGGCGCCTCGGTCATCTTCAGGCCTTCGTGGTAGCCGACCACCTGGACGGCTCGCATGGTGTTCATGGGTGGGTCTCCTTGACTGTGAACGAAAGCAGGTGGTGATGGTCGGCGGGCTCGGCCCCTTCGGGCCGGTCCGTCTGGTCGGCGCCCGAGCCGGCGTATCGGGTGCGCAGCAGGCCCCGGCAGAAGTGCGCGTTCCCGTCGATGGAAATGCGCGTGGAACGCGCCCGCCGCAGCGCCAGCGGCACCTGCTCGGCGGGATAGGGGCGGCCGTCATGGTCAACAAGTACGACGGCGGCAGGTTCCGCGGGCAGGCCAAGCGCCGTCCGCCGTCGTACTAATGCGTCCTTGGTCCGGCCCGGCGGAAGGTCCCCCAGCCGCACCGTCCCCACGTTCGCTTCGGTGAGCGCGGGATCGGCGCGCAGCTGTTCGGTCAGGCAGCGTTCCATGGCGGCGGTGTGCGCCTTCCGGCGGAACATCAGCCGCAGCTCGTCCAGGCTGTCCTCAGCCTCGTGGCCAAAGGTGCCCCGGTAGCCGGCGTCCGCCGCGAGGCCGGCATTGATCAGGGCGGAGTCGTGGTGGTCATCGAGTTCCACCACCACCTTTCCCACCCAGGGGAGTGCCGAGACCACGTCCTTGCTGTCCGACGCCATGAGGTAGGCGAAGTTCGGGGAGCAGAACGAGGTGGGCAGCCGCAGGTGCACGGCCACCACGGCGCCGTCCGCCGCGCCGGCCACGTCAATGGACCGCACGAAGCCCAGATCGGTGATCGGCTCATCGAGTTCGGGATCCAGCACGCTGCCCAGTGCCTGCCGGACGTCCTGCGCCGCACGGTCCAGCGCCGTCACGCCCCGGACGGTGCGCTCAGTCAGTGCCGCCGTCATGCCGCGCCCGCCAGGTCCGCCCGCTCCGGCTGGCGCGGGCCCGTGGCCGTTTCCCCGGCGTCCGGCAGCTGAAGTTCTGCCGGCACCGGGATGTTGTACATCTTCGCGGCGTTCAGGCCGAGGATCTTCTTCTTCTGGTCGGTGGTGATCGGAGCGTACTCGGTCATGTCCTCCGGGATCTGGAAGTCCACGAAGCGCTCCACCAGCCAGCGCGGGGTCCACAGGGCGTAGTCGCTGGAGAAGAAGAGCCGGTCCTCGCCGATCCAGTAAATGAGTTCTCCGATGATCTGCGCGAAGTAGCGGGGCCGGGTGTGCATGAACGGCATGGCGACGGCGAGGCCGCCATAGACGTTGGGTTCCTGGGTGGCGATCCAGCAGAAATCCTCCAGCCGCGGCAGGCCGACGTGCTCCACGATGAAGTTCAGGTCAGTAAAGTCCGAGGCGACGTGGTCGACGTCGGACACGTCGAACGAATCCCGGTCCAGCGGCCGGATGGTGGGGCCTTTGTGGACGTGGATGTTCTTGATGCCGAGCTTCCGGCACTCCTCGAAGTAGCGGTAGGCCCACGGATCGGAGAGCTTGTAGCCGCGGGAATCCCCGTGCCATTCCGCGGTGTAGAGCTTGACCCCCGTGAACTTCATCTTCTCGTGGTCCGCGCGGAGCCGGTCCAGGCCGCGTTCGCCGTCGCGCGGGTCAAAGCAGTGGTTGTAGGTGAGCTTGTCCGGGTGCGCGGCGGCCAGGCCGTACGCCTCCTGCGTCTGGCCGAAACCGTTCTTGTAGAACTCGCCCAGGTACGCAGGCTGGAAGATGGCGTGGTCCACGTAGCCGTCCTCGAACAGGTCCTTCATCAAACGCTCGCCGCCCTGGTACAGGTATTCCTCGTAAGTCCACAGCTCCTCATCGGGGGAGAGGTTGCGGTGGTAGTCGTAGAAGCAATCGATGAACTGCTTGCCGTGAACGTTGCGCTGGTTCTCCGGCCGGGCGTCCCACAGGGCGATGTGGGCGTCAACGATGAAGTAGTTCTCGCCGTCCTTGCTGTACATGTTCTTCTCCTCCCCGCGACTGCCATAGTCGCGACACCAACGAGGCTAGGGCGGTTCCGTGCCCGTCAACATGTGACCGGTGTCTCATTTTGAGACAGGCAGGGTTCCCCGTCCCGGTCACGGCCACGTACTCTCGAATGACGCAGGACAAGGAGGACGGCAATGGTGCCGAATAGGAACGTGCCAGTGCCGCGGCCAGACCGCGGCGTCCCGGGCGCTGAACTTGCGGTTGCCTCGCGGCGCCTTCTCGCGTCGTGGCAGCGGAGCGAGGAATACGGCGTTTCAGCCGAGGAGGTGGACCCGGTCTGGGCCGGGTCGGTGGACGCCGACTCACTGTTCTACCAGTGCGGGCAGGAGGTGCTGACCGGCCTGCACCAGACCCTGGCCAACGAGCCGCTGAGCCTGATGCTTACGGACGCCGACGGGTTGGTGCTCAACCGGTTCAGCGGCGACACGTCGCTACTGCGGGCGCTGGACAAGGTGCACCTGGCCCCGGGCTTCGCATTCTCGGAGCGGGAGGCGGGAACCACCGGCTTGGGCCTGGCCCTGGCCGACCGCACACCGAGCCTGGTCCGCGCCGAGGAACACTACAGCGCCAGCCTGCGCACCTACACCTGCGCTGCCGTCCCGGTCCTTGATCCTCTCAGCGGCCACCTTGAGGGCAGCGTCAACATCACCACCTGGTCCAAGTCCTCCCCGGAGCTGCTGCTCGCACTGGCCCAGTCCGCCGCGAGCACCATGTCCGCTTTGATGCTGGCCAAATCCGGGGGCCGGCAGCCGAAACCCTGCCCGAGGGGCGGGGTGTTCCGGGTGCAGCGGGGACGGCTGGAACCCGGGTCCGGCACGCTGCGGGCCATGTCCCTGCCGTGGACCGAGGCCTTGGACAGCGCGGCAGCGGCGCTGGTTTCCGGCAAGGTGGCGGCCGCCGTCGGAGAACCGGGGACCGGCCGCTCCACCCTCCTGGGCCAGGCCATCCGCCAGGCGCACCCCGGTAGCCGCATCCTCTGCGCTGCGGTCCCGGCACCCCTGGATGTTGACGCCTGGCTGTCGCTCTGGACGCCGGAGCTGTCCAAGCCCCACACCGCGGTGATCGTGGAAAACATCGACCTCCTCCCGGCCTGGGCCGCGCAGGAGCTCAGCGCCCGTGCGGTCAGTTCACGCGGGTCGGCATCCGGCGGCGTTTCGGCCGCCGTTACATGGGGCGTGACCGCGGAGGAGCTCACCGCCATCCCGGCGCCCCTGGCTGCGCTGGTGGAGACAGTGGTGCCGGTCCCGGCCCTGCGGGACCGCGGACCCGACGTGATGCCCCTGGCCCGATACGCCGCACGCCAGGCCCGAATGCGGGAGGTGGATTTCACGCCTGCCGCCGAACGTGCGCTGACCGCGTATGGGTGGCCGGGCAACATCGACGAACTCTTCGGGATGGTCCAGGACGCGGCCCTGCGCACGGAAACCATCGATGTCCGGCACCTGCCAGCTGCGCTGCTGGGCCGCTCCGGTCCCCGGCTGACGCGGATCGAGGCTGTTGAGCGGGACGAGATTGCCAGGTGCCTCTCCCGGCCCGGGATAACGGTTGCCGCTGCCGCGGCGGAACTGGGGATCAGCCGCGCCACGATCTACCGGCGCATGGCCCGGCTGGGAATCACCGTGCCGAAGTAGGCCTGCAGGCAGCCGGACGCAGGGACCGAGGCCGCCGGCAGGATCGCACCGCGTGGCGGCCAGGGGTGCAACAATGGCGCCATGACCCACGAGCAGCATCAGTCCGCCGCGCCGGAACCGGACAGCGCCGGCCTTCCCGCCTTCGAAGCCGCCTACCAGGCCGCCCAAAAGGGCCTGGCCGAGGGCGGCATCCCCATCGGGGCGGCGCTCGCCCGTGACGGCGTGGTGATTGCCAGCGGGCACAACGAACGCGTCCAGAAGGCCGATCCGGTCGCACACGGAGAAATGTCCGCGCTCCGAGCCGCCGGGCGGCAGAGGAGCTACCGGGACACCACGCTCTACACCACCCTCGCCCCGTGTGCCATGTGCGCCGGGACCATCATCCAGTTCAAGATCCCCCGCGTGGTGGTGGGGGAGGCACGCACGTTCGACGGCGAATTGGAACTTCTGCGGTCACGCGGGGTGGAGGTGGTGGTCCTGGATGATCAGCGCTGCGTGGACATGATGCGAGCCTTCCAGGCTGACAACCCGGACCTATGGGCGGAGGACATCGCCGAGTAGGGGTGCTCGACGCCCCGCCGGTGCGTTGCAGTCAAGAATGAAGTTTCAGTTGCCGGGCAGCTCTGCCTCCTGGTGGACCTTGGTCCCAGGAGGCAGACCTGCCTGACGGGTCGGGTGCTTACCTTTCGCAGCCCACGCCGTCACGGTCGTTGTCGAGTCCATAGATGTCGGACCCTACAACGGTGACGGGTCCCCTCACGTACGCCGGGCCGTTACCGCTCCCTCCGGCGCAATCGACGTCGGACGCAATCGGCACACACGCGCCTGCATAGTTCGGATCGCATCCGGTAGGGGCTGCGGGGACGGCGGGCTGCACAGGCGTCTGGGCTTTTGAGGCCGCCGCGGCGGCAGCTGCTGCGGCTGCGGCTTCCTGCTGGCGGGCCGCTTCTGCGGCAGCAGCTTCCTGTCGGGCCTGCTCCGCGGCGGCCTGCTCCGCTGCTGCCTTTGCTGCGGCTTCTTCTTGTGCTGCCTTTTCTGCCGCCGCCTTCTCGGCGGCGGCCTTGGCGGCCGCTGCCGCCCGCGCGTCCGTTACCCGCTTCGATTCCGACTGCTCCATCCACAGCAGATTCCCGGCGTCGCTCTTCGTGCAGATGAAGACTTTGGGCGCGTACTTTTCGGTCGCGTTTTCTGTGATGCAGGCGGATGACGCCGGTGCCGTTGGAGTAGGAGTCGGCGTTGCGGTGGAGGACGCGGTCTCGCTTGTTAGGGCGGCCCTGGACGAGGCAGCCGACTGACCGCATGCCGTCGTGGATATCACTACGGCTGCAACTACAGCTGCACCAGCCACTCGACGCCGGGAAATCAACGGACGCGGCGACGTCCGGACCACATGGTCAGCTTCATTGGTGATCGGCTTTCGCACTCCATTGCGTCCGATGCGTATATTCATTTGTGCCCCCGTAATTCTCATAATTGCGAACATTCGTGATTCTTATGGTGCGGGACCTGATCATCGCCACGAACCGGCTTAGCTGCGAGCACCGGAGTCCGAATGAAATTGCTGAGGCAATATGCCGTTGGTCAGCATGGGACATGCGCCAGCTGAGCGTGGGAAAAGCAGGGCCATGGAAGCAATCCTTGTCCTGCTGCCTCAACGCCTGCGCAATTTCTTCCCAGCTTTGGCGCAAGAACACGGACCACTGACTCAAGGCCGCTCCGTCGATGCCCTGCCCTAGTGGGCACCCCCAGCTCCTCAAACCGCGCAGTTCGGGGGCCAGGGCACCGGCGGCGGGAGTCGGCGTCGAGCATCTTCGCGCCGCGCGCCGCGGCAGTGGTGCTGCCCAGAGTTCCACCGCGCCGCACCGGGGACCTTCGCCCCTTCCCTGCCGTGGCCGCGGCCGGGGAGGCTGGATGGCAGGAGAGGAAACAGGGAGGTGGCTGGCATGAGCAACTGGGACTTGGGAATAGCCGGACTGGCGCTGCTGGCGGCCATGGCGCTGGCCTTTGGCCTGGTGGCGCAGCTGATCGTGGGCTGGCACATGGCCCGCTGGCTCTGGCTCTATTCAGCCCTGGCCTATTTCGTGGCGGGGATCCTGGTCAGCGAAGCCTGGTTCGGCTGGGCCACCGAAGAGGAGCTGCAGCCGAACATTGACGGGTTGTCCTTTGACGAAGTGCAGCTGGTGACCCTCGCCGGCCTGATTGCAGCCGTCACCGCACGGCTTGTCCTCCGGCGCAGAGGCCGCGCCGGAGGATCCGCCGGGAAACCGGCGAGCTGATCCCCTAACCCTCGGACGCTAGCCGCGGGAGTCCAGGGCGTCGAACTGCTCCTGCCAGAGGGACAGCTCGCGGGCCTTGTAGAGCCTGTGCGACGGGCTCCATTTTGGCCAGATCCC
>DATIUQ010000017.1:0-20446 GCA_035466775.1 Arthrobacter sp. | reverse complement strand
CCGCAGGCGCCCGCAGATCCCCTGCCTGCGGTACGTGCTTGGGCACCAGTGATCCGGAGGCATTGGCAATCCGGAGTTGGTCATATGGAAGCTGTGGTCTGCTGTTCGCTCTGCTGCAGTCAACGAGCCCAACGGGTTGGGCCGCTCATTGATCCTCCAGGAGCACGGGCAAAGCACCGGCATCTATTGCCTGGTTTGTCGGTCCCTGTGGCGGGCGGGACTATCAGGTCGAGTCGTGGATTGTCCTGCCGCACGAGGCGCCTTTCTGCTCCACGGACTTTGGCCTATGCCGAAGTTGCCCCCGGGCGGGAGGGATTGCCCTTGCATGTTCGATGGACCTACCTGTGGCTGACAATCGGGCGCCATCGGTCAGGAGGAGAAGGGGGAGCTTCCGAGGCGACTGCCCTGTATGTCCGTATCACCGGCGTTGCTGACACTGGTGGACTGGGGCCTGGAGTCATTGCCGATCGCCCGCGTGGCATCTACGCGGTTCTCGGGGGCACTCTCCACTTCCAGGGAACCGGCGACGTAGGCCCGGTTCGATCCTGGCCCTCTCCCCTGTGAGTTTGTACCCCATGGGAGGTCTGGTTGTGTTTCACGTGAAACCCCTGCGCCGTTCACCAGTAGAACCGTGATGCCAGGAAGGCTGCCAGCGTCCGGAGAAGGTCTTGGGAGTGGCGCTGTTCTGCGGACTTACGTGCCGTCTCCCCGATTGGGGCCATTTGCAGCGGACTACCTTCATGGCCAAACGGACCAGAAGAGACCATCCCCTGCCCTAATGCAAACGCCATCAAAGTCCTATCCGAGAGTAATATATCGGATACGAGCAAAACCTGTAATCCTGAGCTTTCACTGCCTTGCGATTTTCGGATTCCATACCGAGGTGTTTCACGTGAAACAAGGTGAATGGTGAGCCGAATATTTTTGGATGATCACGCGACCGTGCCCTGTCCCGGTGCAGCGCTGTAAGAGATATTTCGGGGCGCACCCAGGGCGCCCTCCGCGGCTTTACATTCGCGCAGCAGCTCATGTCTCGTACAACGTCCGCATTATGTGGACCAGTCCCTGCAAGACTTCGGTGATTGTTTCACGTGGAACATTGCATCCGGATCTGACCCGTTAGCCACCAGAGATTGTAGACTTTCGGACAGGGTCATGTGCCGGCTATGAAGTCTTGTCCTGGAACGGTGACGTGTTATCCCTCCCGGGCCCGAGGGTGCCTGAAGCCAGCTGAACAGCGGCGGCCAGCGGCGTCTGGATCGTTCGATTGTGCGCGGCTCCGGGGCTCCGGGGCGTCGCCAGTGACCAAGGTGGAGGTCCCCGAAGGTTGTTCAACTGTCGGCAGTAGCCTTTCGCGGCCACTGGGGTAATCAATGGTCGCCAATTCGCCCTCCCTGGCTATACAGACCGAATGACCGCTGTGTGTTTCGGCCCGGAGCTGGGATCAGGACTGGCTCCGCCGATGAACGCCGGTGCTGGATGTTTCACGTGAAACATCCAGCACCGCAAACTTGCTGCACAAGAGCAATGCTTGGCCTGCCATAAATCAGGGGCATGAGCAGGCCTACGGGCTTCTGCTGCAAAATCGCATGTTTCACGTGAAACAGGCGCGCCGATTGCTGGCAGCATCGGAACCTGCGTTGCTCGCCGAACCTTGATTCAAGGTCATCCGGGGCCGGCATAATCCGCGAACACGACTCCCTACCCCTACCCCAGGGCATGGTGAGCTCATTGATAGGATTCGGCGCAAGCGGGGCAATTTTGGTACATAAGACAACTGAGACTGGTTGACAACATGTCAATGAGCGGCAGCTGCGTGAGATATTCGTTCCTTAGCGGGTCCACGGCAGAAGGCGATAAACAAAAAAGTGGCCCCACTCCCTGGTCGGAAGTGGGGCCACCTTGAGTCGTGGTCGGCGGCTAACCGTTGACCACACAGAGCAGCCTACGAGAGGACGTCCGCGAATTCCTTCTCGAAGAACTGCTTGGGGCGGGCGCCGATGACGGTGCCCTTCACTTCCCCGCCTTCGAAAAGGTAGACGGCCGGGATGGACGTGATGCCATACTGGGCCGCGATCGCAGGATTGTCATCGACGTTTACCTTGACGACGTCCACCTTCTCGCTATATTCCACCGAGATCTCGTCGAGGATCGGTCCGAGCTTGCGGCACGGTCCGCACCACTCGGCCCAGAAATCCACAATGACCGGCTTGGCGGAGGCCAGTACATCGGTACTGAAACTAGCGTCTGTAACGTCTTTTGCGTTGCTCATAGCCCTGTCTCTCTCTTCGGTTGGTTGCTGTGCGCCAATTTAGGCGTGGAAGTCTGCAAGGAAGTGCTCGACGTCGAGGGCGGCTACACAGCCGGAACCCGACGCCGTGATGGCCTGGCGGTACGTGGGGTCGATGACGTCGCCGGCAGCGAAGACGCCCTGCACGCTGGTCTTCGAGGTGCGGCCGTCGACGGCGATGGTGCCCTCAGGGGTCAGATCCAGTTTGCCCTTGACGAGTTCGGTGCGGGGATCGTTGCCGATTGCCACGAAAACGCCCGTGACGGCGAGCTCGGTCTCGGTGCCGTCCACAAGGTTCTTCAGTCGGAGCCCGGTGACCTTGTCCTGCCCAAGAACATCCTCGACACCGCTGTTCCAGATGAAGTTGATCTTTTCGTGCGCCAGGGCCCGGTCGGCCATGATCTTGGAGGCGCGGAGGGCATCGCGGCGGTGGACCACGGTGACAGTCTTCGCGAACTTGGTGAGGAACAGTGCCTCTTCCATCGCGGAGTCACCGCCGCCGATCACGGCGATGTCCTGATCCTTGAAAAAGAAACCGTCGCAGGTTGCACACCAGCTGACACCGTGACCGGAAAGGCGCTTCTCGTTGGGCAGGCCGAGCTCGCGGTAGGCAGAACCCATCGACAGAATGATGGACCGGGCCTGGAAGGTCTCCCCCGAGCCGATGGTGACCGTCTTGATGTCGCCGTCGAGATCCAGATCGGTGACATCTTCAAACTGGATTTCCGTGCCGAACCGGGCGGCCTGCTTCTCGAAGTTCTCCATCAGGTCCGGGCCCATGATGCCATCCGGGAAACCCGGGTAGTTTTCGACGTCGGTCGTATTCATCAGTTCGCCGCCGGCGGTCACCGATCCGGCCAGCATCAGCGGCTTCAGGTTGGCGCGCGCCGTGTACACCGCGGCTGTGTAGCCAGCGGGGCCGGAGCCGACGATGATGACATCACGTACTTCGGACGCGGTGTTTTCTGCGTTGCTCACTGAACGGTGAACCTCTTCCTTTGTCGATGCGCCCGCCTGGGTGGCCGGCCACATGGCACAACTACTACATGGCGCTGAATATTCCGGTCGGACCGGGCGTCAAGGGAGGACGCCATCACTCAGGGTACCGCCTGGGTGCCGGGCACCACGCGGTTACTGCCCTGGTTACGGGCCTGCTACTGGACCTTGATCTCGGCCAGGCGCAGCCCGAATCCGAAGCGCGTCTTCGGTGCAGCCAGCTTGGGCAGGCTCTTGATCGAGACGATGACATACTGCGCCGTGGCGGGCTCCGGCAGGGGCATCGTCAGGTCCGGGGAGGTGAAGCTGTTGCTGCCCACCTGTTTGGCGCCGTCCAGGGATGGGCGGTCGTTGGTGAACACGCTGATGCTGCCGCCTGAGGCCCCCAATTGGCTCAGGGTCACCGAGGAGATCTGGGCCGGGGTCTCCAGCTTGACCACGAGCGGGACACCCTCGGGGGCGAATCCACCCCAGTTTTCGTTGGCGAATTCCATATCGGACCAGTAGCTGGCGGCGTTGCCGTCGAAGGTCTTAACCAGGTCGCCGTCGTAGGTTGCGGCAAAATCGAAGTCGCCCAGCCGCGTGACGCCCTCAATGGCGGGCGGACCGGTGGCCGGTGCAGGGCTGCCGGTCGCGGACGGCTCTGCCGAGGTCGCACCGGGGGTACTGGCGGACGTAGTGCCGCCGGCGTTGGGCTGCGGTGTGGACTTGAAGAGACTGCCAAGATTGGTGACAGCAAGAACCAGGCCCACTACGAGGACCGCCGCCAGGAGGCCTCCCACCAGCCAGCGCATGGAGCGTGGCTCGCGCTGTGGTTCGTCATCGTTGCCGTAGTACTCGTCGTCCTCCGCGGTCTCGCTGTTCCGGGACGAACCGGGGAAGAATCCCGGTGCACGGTCCGGGGAGCCACTTCCGGCCAGGGCGCCGGCCTTCGTGGGCTGGCCCTCGCGGGCTGCCTGCCGGTCGTCGTCCGTGTGATCGTAGTCATCGTCGGCCCACAATGAGACCTTCGGTGAGTCGGCGGGAGCCGGCGGTCCGGCGACGGCCGCACCGGAACCGGAGGTTCCTCCCTGCAGGGGCTGGGGCGCCGTGACGTGGGGGGTGGCGTCCTGGGGGGCAGTGTCGGGGGACTTGGCCTTTGAGGACGCCGCGGCGGCACCAGCACCGGCTGCGGCACCCGCAGCGACTCCAGCCGCGCCGGCCGCGGCTGCACCGGCAGCGGGTGAGGTCCCCGGACGCGAAGGAACCCGTGCAGGGGAAGCCGGCTTCGCAGCCGGAGCAGCTCCAGATGCAGGGGCTGCTGGCTGGTTCCCCCCGTAGTTGATGTAGTCGGCATCTACTTCTTCTTCGTCGTAGAGGCCGTCGTAGGTTTCGGGTTCCTTGGAACGCGGCTGGCCGAAGATTTCGCTGCCCAGCGTGTCCGTGAAGAACGGTTCAACGTAGGGCGGGTTGGAGGAAACGACCAGGTCCAGCAGGTCGGCGGCCGAGGTGTGGTTGGTGATGAGGTAAGTCGTTGCCTCACTGACACCAAGGTCGAGGATCTGCACGTTGCCGGGCCGTTCACCGGTGGCGACTTCGCGGGCACTCTGCGCCACTTGATCCGCGTTGCCGGGTCCGGCCACAAGGATGCTCACAGCACGGTTGAGCACCTGGTCCACACCGTCCAGCACCAGATCCTGGTCATGTGAGGTCAGTACAGTGGCAGTGACCTTGTAACGGCCACCTAGTACTGATCCGACATCGATCGGGTGGGACACGGGCTCCTCCTAGACTGTCCGGGAGCTGCCCAACTGATCACTTCATCAGTGACCGCAGGTCCTCCGGTAAGCCGGTGGACCCCTGGTCTGCAACTCCCCTTGTTAGTCTTCGATCCTAGCCGATGCAGTGTCCCGGCCGCGGAAGCACGGCGCTGCGAACCCTGCCGGATACTATTTTTTCTTCTTGCCGCCGAACGGGAAATAGGGATTGTGCCCCGCCGGCCCCTGGTAGGTCCGGCGCCCGGGCAGCGGAACATCCCCGCGCCCCAGGCCGCCCTCTGCGGTGCTGGGCAGATCCTCGGCAGGCAGGTAGCCGCCCTCCGGTCCGGTGCGCCCGGCCCGTTCGTCCTGTTCGCCAAGGTCGGGCCCGGCACGGAAGGAGGCGGCGTCGAATTCCCCCGAAATTCTTGGAATGAGGCCGGTATCCACCGAGACAGTGGCCCGTTCCGGCCTCGTCCGGGCCGCGGAAGGGCCTTCCGGACGTTCTCCGGCCCCGGGCTCCGCGGCCGCACGGCGGCGCAGGCGGCCCAGCAGCGGCTGCAGCAGGTCGCTCAGCTCGGTCACCCGGAAGAGCTTGAGCAGGAGCAGGTAAGCGGCCAGCATCACGGGGCCGACGACGACGATCGTGACCAGCGCGGCGATCGGCGTGCTCCAGGCAAAGCCGTCCCGGCTGTAGCTGCCCAGCAGCCACAGGGCCCCCGCCCCGGCCAGGGCCGAACCCAGCGCGGCGTAACCCATCCGGATGTAGGAATTGGCGATCCGCGGGCCATCCAGGTGACCCAGGAGCCGGCGCAGGAAGACCGCACTGACAATCACCGAGAGGATGTTGCCGCCGGTGTAGAGGATCGCGATGGCGAAGATGATCTGATCGAACGGCAGGAACTGGATGCTGAAGGCGGCGACCACGTTCACCAGGGCCAGCACCAGCTGGATGAAGAACGGTGTCCGGGCGTCCTCATTGGCGTAGAACACGCGGGACATCATGAAGTTGGCGCTCATGAAGGGTGTACTGAGGGCCAGAATGGTGAGCGTCTGGGCCAGCATGGCGCCGTCCTGTTTCACCCCGCCGGAGAAGAACATGCCCAGCGGTCCGGCCAGCGCAAACAAGGCCAGGGCCCCGAACACCGTGGCCACAGCCATGGTCCGCAGCCCGTGGGAGAGCGCGCTGCGCAGCGCAGCACGGTCCCCGTCCTGCGAGGCACGGGTCATCCGGTTGAACAGCACCGTGGCCAGGGACAGCGCGATGATGGAGTGCGGGAGCAGGTAGAGCTGGCTCGCCACCTCCAGCACGGCGTTGCCGGGCATCGTGTCCGCGGCCGGGTCCCCGGCCTGTTCCAGGCGGAGGCGCTCCGCGCCCGGAATCGTGGCGATGCGCATGACATAGAGGAAGGCCAACTGCCCGACGGCGGCCGTCGCCAGGGTCCAGACGCTCAGCCTGGCGGCCTGGCCCAGTCCGACCCCGCGCCAGCCAAAGCGCGGACGCAGGCCAAGCCGGAGCCTGAACACCGGGACCAGCAGGATCGTGGTCTGGGCAATCACGCCGACGGTGGAGAACCCGGCCACCAGGAAGGTCTGCGTGGAGCCCCAGGTGTCCAGGGTGTGGGGGTTTACCGCGTTGGCGCCAAACGTCCAGATGAACATGCCGAGGCCGGCGATGGCGACAATGTTATTCAGGATCGGCGCCCACATCGCGGGCCCGAACGCACCGTGGGCGTTGAGCACCTGGGTCAGCAGGGCGTACAGCCCGTAGAAGAAGATCTGCGGGAGGCACCAGAACGCGAAGGACACAGCGAGGGCCTTCTGCTCCGGCGAGTAGCCCTGCGTCGTCAGCTCAATGACCCACGGCGCCAGGAGCGTCACCGCCAGCGTAAGGGCCAGCAGCACCAGCACCGCGAGTGTCAGCAGCCGGCTGATGTAGTCCGCTCCCTTGTCCGGGGCCTTGCTCGCCTTGATGATCTGGGGCACCAGGACGGCGTTGAAGACGCCGCCCGCGACGAGCAGGAAGATCAGGTTCGGCAGGTTGTTCGCGTTGATGAAGGTGTCGTTGACGGTGGAGCCCAGCCCGAGGGCGGCCGCCAGCATCCAGGTCTTGGCGAAGCCCAGGAAACGCGAAACCAGCGTTCCCGCGGCCATGATGGCGCTGGAACGGACTTCTCCGGATTGGACTGCTTTGGAATCGGCGGGGCCGGAGTGCGCTGGGGTGGGTTTGGCTGATGACATTGTCTTCATCGTCTCACCCGGGAACGGCTTAAGGCGCTATCGGGGTTCATTGAGGGGGCCGGCGCGGCCCTAGCGGTGGTCCGGCAGGACTTCCTTGGCGAGGTCGGCAATGCGGCGCTCGTTCGGGAAGGAGAGCTTCCGGGCCAGCTCATGGATGGGTATCCAGGCGACGTCCACAGCTTCCTTGTCGGGGTCGTTCTCTATCGTCAGCTCCCCGCCGGTGGCCTGGAGCAGGTAGTGGTGGACGGTCTTGTGGACGCGGTGTCCGCTGACCGTGAACCAGTAGTCGATGCTTCCCAGCGGCGCCAGGATCTTGCCTTCGATGCCGGTTTCCTCCGCGATCTCGCGGACGGCGGCTTCCTCGTTGCTTTCTTTTCCCTCGGGATGGCCCTTCGGCAGGCACCATTCCAGCCGTCCGCCGCGATTAAGGCGGGCAATGATCGCCACCCGGAGCTCGGCGTCGGACGTGTCCACCACGACGCCGCCGGCGGAGACTTCCTCCACGGTGGGGAGGGAAGCCTGCCCGGAGTGCTGCACCGGCGCGACATTGGCACCGATTGCCGACGGCAACGGTGCGTTTGTCCTCCTGCCGGGAGCGCTCGGTACGGGATGGGCCATGAAGTCCACTCTAACGACTCTTGTCCGCACTTGATGACCTAAACATGGCAGGAAAGTGGACGGCCGGGAAAGTGGATCACCCGCGCCGCCCCCGCGTCAGGGTGCCCACGGCCGGACTCAGGGGGATTCGGTGTGGTGCTGGCCGGGATTTCTGACAAGCTTAAGAAACTATGGCGCACGTACATCACGAGACTGACTCGCACACCGTTGATTTCCAGGTAGACCCTGTGGTCCTGGAGCTGGGGCAGCGGTTCGTCGACGCCGGCCATGAACTCTCCCTTGTGGGCGGGCCGGTGCGTGATCTCTTCCTGGGCCGGGTATCCCCCGATCTGGACTTCACCACCGACGCCACGCCGGACCAGACGGTTTCCCTGATCCGGAAGTGGGCTGACAACTACTGGGAGATCGGGCGCGCCTTTGGCACCATCGGGATGCGCAAGGCCGGTTTCCAGATCGAAATCACCACCTACCGCGCCGAAGCGTACGATCCCGACTCCCGCAAACCCGTCGTCGCGTTCGGGACGTCGCTGACGGATGATTTGCTGCGCCGCGACTTCACGATCAACGCCATGGCGCTGCGGCTCCCTGCGCTGGAACTCGTGGATCCGTTCGGCGGTGTCCGCGACCTCCACGCTTCCGTCCTGGCCACCCCGGGCGCCCCCGAGTCCTCGTTCTCCGACGATCCGCTGCGCATGATGCGCGCTGCCCGCTTCGCCGCCCAGCTGGGCATCACCGTGCATGAGGACGTCCGCGCCGCGATGTCCCGGATGGCGGAACGGATCACGATGATCTCCGCGGAACGCGTCCGCGAGGAGCTGGTCAAGCTCATCTGCGCGGCCCACCCCCGCGCCGGCGTGGACCTGCTGGTGGACACCGGACTGGCCGACTTCGTGCTGCCGGAGGTCTCCGCCCTGCGCCTTGAATCGGATGAACACCACCGTCACAAGGATGTCTACCAGCACTCGCTCCAGGTCCTGGAGCAGGCCGCCGCCCTCGAGACGGATGCCGGCGGCGCCGTGCCGGGGCCGGACTTCGTGCTGCGGTTCGCAGCGTTGATGCACGACGTCGGCAAGCCGGCCACGCGCCGCTTCGAACCGGGCGGCGCCGTGAGTTTCCGGCACCACGACATGGTCGGGTCCAAACTGACGTCCAAACGGATGAAAGCGCTGCGTTTCGACAACGACACCACCAAGGCCGTGGCCAAACTGGTGGAGCTGCACATGCGCTTCTACGGGTACGGGGACGCGGGCTGGAGCGATTCCGCCGTCCGCCGCTATGTCACCGACGCCGGCCCGCTGCTGGAACGGCTGCACCGGCTGACCCGCTCGGACGTAACCACGCGGAACCAGCGCAAGGCCGAGCGGCTCGCCTTCGCCTACGACGACCTCGAGGCCCGGATCGCGGCCCTCCGCGAGCAGGAATCCCTGGAAGCGGTCCGCCCGGACCTGGACGGCGGCCGGATTATGGAACTCCTGGGCCTCAAGCCCGGACCCGTCGTCGGGCGTGCCTACAAGTTCCTTCTGGAGGAACGGATGGAACACGGTCCGCTGGATCCCGCCGAGGCCGAAGCCAAACTGCACGAATGGTGGGCGGCACAGCCCGAGTCCGCCGCTCCGCTCTCAACTGAGGAGTCCTAAGTGATTGCACCTTCGAACGGTCCCCGCCCGCAGCTGTGGATCCTGCGGCACGGCGAAACCGAATGGTCCAAGAGCGGCCAGTACACCGGCCTCACCGACCTCCCGCTCACCGTGGAGGGCGAGCAGCAGTCCGTGGAGGCACGCAAGGTGCTTGACGCCGTCGACTTTGACCTGGTGCTGACGTCCCCGCTGCGGCGGGCACGACGGACCGCCGAACTGGCCGGCTTTCCCGACGCCCAACTGGAGCCGCTCGCGGTCGAGTGGGACTACGGCGACTACGAGGGCATCAGTTCGGACCTCATCCGCAAGGACAACCCGGAATACCTGATCTGGACGCACGGCGTGCCAAACGGCGAAGCCCTCGACGACGTCGCGGCGCGCGCTGACAAGATCGTGGCACGCGTGCTGGAATCCGGCCTGGACAACGTGCTGGTCGTGGCGCATGGCCACTTCTCCCGGATCCTCACCGCGCGGTGGCTGGGGCTCGATCCCCACGAGGGCCGGCATTTCATCCTGGGAACGGCAAAAGTGTGCACGCTTGGCTGGGATAAGAAGACGCCGGCAGTTGTCCGCTGGGGCCTGTGAATGCGGTTTAGGAATAAACTTCAAGAAAGTTTATAAATGCAGTAGTCAAGCGCTGCATTCATGGTGTATTTTTATTTCTGACCCCAGAGCGTCCTGCCGGGGTCGAGGCGCGCGTCGCCCGGCCAGTCAGCCGGAGCTACGTCATAACAGAAAAGGAGGTTGGGAGAAATGATTACTTTGACTAGCGGATGGATGTATTGCATCGCCGCCACCCCGGCCTCTGTTGCTGAACCGCGCCCAAATTTCGGCCCGACTGCCTCCTGACCCTTCCGCCCGCGGCCTGGTTTCATAACTAGGACCCGGAGCCACGGCGATACCGGCACCCCCTTCCGGGGAGTGCCGTGACAGCGGACTGACCCAGGCGGAACCACGCGGTTGCGCAGCCTCCCCAAAGTTCGGAACCCAGCTTCTTGTTGGGGGTGCGGCACGCCCGCGTTCGGGGGCCACCTTTTCGCTTTTGCGAAATCGATTAATTAGCACCGGGCATTCTTATGCCTAATTACGGCCTTTTCTTCCTCAATTCACAGAGGCCTTAATTGGCATGCCCAATTACCCACCGTTCCCACTAGTACCAATGAAAGGTCCACCGTGACTATCGCCAGCACCCCAGCCCGAACCCGGAGCACGAGACACCGGCGGGAGGTGACCACCATGAAGCAGAGACTGCAGTCCCTCCTGCGCCTGAGCCTCAAGCCGGCCCCACGGCACACAACGCTGTTCAACGGACAACTCCTCGACCAGAAGCGTGAAGACGTCTACGTCGTTATGCACCAGATGGGCCTCATCCGCTGAGGCACGTCCCGGCCATCGAAGGAAGAACTGATGACTCATCCCGGAATTGATCCGCAAGGAGCCCACGCGGCGACGCGTGGGCTCCCCCCTTTAAGAGCCGGTTCCACCGCCCGCCGAACGCTGGCCCGGCGCGCACGGCAGGCCGCAGCAGCCCCGGTAAGCTCGGGGACATGCAGGAGACAAAGCCGCCGGAACACCGCAGACGTGTCCGCCTGGTCATCCCGAGCCGCAGCGACCCCTTTCTCCGGAACTTCACAGAGCTGATCGGCGGACCCTTGGGCCAGCGCTCGGCCCCCGGCATCGTCGCCCCCGGATTCTTCACCGTGGAACGTGTCCTGATCCTGCTCACCGTCCTGGCGTCCGTGATCGGAATCCTCCTGAAGTCCTATTGCCGCACCAACGGCTGGGAATCCCCGGGCCAGTTCTACGCGACCTGCTATTCGGACTTCCCGGAGCTGTTCAAGAACCGCGGCCTCGGTGACGGCGCCTTCCCCTTCATCACCCAGGGGGCGTTCTTTGAATATCCCGTCCTCATGGGGTTCATTGCCGGCGCGACAGCCCTGCTGGTTCCCGGCGAGGGCGTCTCGGCCGGCCGGATTCTTGCCTACTTCGACATCAACGCCGCCCTGATCGCCGCCGTCTGGATCGTCACCGTGCTCGCCACGGCGCGGATGGCCCGGCGCCGCACGTGGGACGCGGCCATGGTGGCCGTGGCCCCCGGCATCATCCTGGCCGGCACCATCAACTGGGACATGTGGGCTGTGGGACTGCTGGCCCTCGGCATGTACTGCTTCTCCCGGAACAAACTTGTGCTGGCCGGGATCTTCATCGGGCTGGGCACCGCCACCAAGCTCTACCCGGTGCTGATCCTGGGGGCGGTCCTGCTCCTGGCCCTGCGCACCGGGCGGATCCGGGCCATCCTGGTCACCGCCGGTGCCGCCGCCGCCGCATGGCTGGCCGTCAACCTCCCCGTTGCCGCCATGAATCCGGAGGGCTGGAAGTACTTCTACCAGTTCACCGAGGACCGGCCCGCCGGCTATAGCTCGCCCTGGTTTGCCTACAACCTCGTCGCCGGCCGGCTGGGCTGGCTCCCCCTGCAGCCCGAAGCGGTCAACACCCTGGCAATGAACCTGTTCGTGCTGGCGTGTGTGCTCATCGGGATCCTTGCACTGGCCGCGCCCCGGCGGCCGCGGCTTGCGCAGCTCGTCTTCCTGATCGTTGCCGCGTTCATCCTGACGAACAAGGTCTACTCGCCGCAGTTCGTCATCTGGCTCATCCCTCTGCTTGCGTTGGCCCGGCCGCGCTGGCGGGACTTCCTGGTCTGGCAGACCTTCGAAGCGCTCCACTGGGCGGCCGTCTGGATGTACCTCGGGCAGGTGACGAGCGGCGGGGTGGCCCAGCACAATATTGACATGCCGTACTACGTCCTCGCCGTGGTGTTCCACATGGTCGCCACCGGCTACCTCATGGCCCGGGTGGTTTGGGACATCTGGGACCCCAGCTATGACGTGGTCCGCCGGCACGGGATGGATGATCCCCAGGGCGGTCCATTCGAAGGCGTTCCGGACCGGCTGCGGGTGGACCTGCTGCGCCCCTCGGCTTCCGTGCTCCCCTGGCGCCGGGCGGCCGCTGATGCCTGATGTCGCCGTCGTCGGATCGGGACCGAACGGGCTCGCCGCGGCGGTGACCCTGGCCCGCGCCGGACTCAAGGTGCACGTCTACGAGGCGGCGCCCACCCCTGGCGGCGGGCTGCGCACCGCCGAACTTATGGAGCCCGGCCACTTCCACGATGTGTGCTCGGCGGTGCACCCGATGGCCCTGGCCTCGCCG
Source organism: Arthrobacter sp. (assembly GCA_035466775.1). Taxonomy (GTDB): domain Bacteria; phylum Actinomycetota; class Actinomycetes; order Actinomycetales; family Micrococcaceae; genus Arthrobacter. The sequence goes on along the minus strand of DATIUQ010000017.1, from coordinate 7,721 downwards.
TTCTTCCGGCAGTTCGAACTGTCCCGGCGGATAGGGATGGTAGTTCCCGAGGTCTCCTACGGCACACCGCTCGACGGCGGCCGGGCGGCGCTGGCATACCGCTCGCTCGAGCGGACGGTTGCGGGGTTGGGGCGCGACGGCGGCGCCTTCGGACGGCTGATGGCCCCGCTCGTGCAGCGCGCGGACGGCGTCGCGGACCTGACGCTGAACCAGCTCCTGCGGATACCGCACGACCCGGTAGCGGCCGCCCTGTTCGGTGCGCGGGTCCTGGAGCAGGGCTCACCGCTGTGGGGGCTGCGGTTCCGGGAGGAGCTGGCGCCCGCTCTGCTGACCGGGGTCGCAGCGCATGCGGTGGCGCAGTTGCCGGCCCCCGCGGCGGCTGGGGCGGGCCTCATGCTGGGAACCCTCGCCCACACGGTCGGCTGGCCGGTCCCGATCGGGGGCTCCGCGGCGATCGCGCAGGCCATGGTGGCGGACATTGAAGCGCATGGCGGGGCGGTCGAAACCGGGGCCCGGATCGGATCCCTGGCGGAGCTGCCTCCGGTCCGCGCCACGCTGCTGGACGTGGCACCTCCCGGACTGCTGCAACTGGCGGACGGCAGATTCCCCGACCGGTACCGCCGGGCCCTCGAGTCGTTCCGGTTCGGAGACGCGGCCTGCAAAGTCGACTTCATCCTTTCCGGACCGGTCCCCTGGGCGGCGCCCGGACTGGCCGACGCCGGCACGGTCCACGTGGGCGGGACCCGGACGGAGATGGCCGCCGCGGAGAACCTCGTTGCCGCAGGGCAGCATCCGGAGCGGCCCTACGTCCTGGTCTCGCAGCCTTCGCGTTTCGATGCGGGCCGGGCGCCCGGCGGCCGGCACATCCTCTGGAGCTACTGCCATGTACCGGCCGGCTCCACTGTGGACATGGCCGGCGCCGTGATTGCCCAGCTGGAGCGCTTCGCCCCGGGATTCCGGGACCTGATCGTCAGTCATCACGTCACCACGGCCGCCGAACTGGGCGAGTACAACGAAAACTACGTCGGCGGTGACTTCAGCGCCGGGCTGATGGACCTGCGGGGAATCATCCGCCGGCCTGTCCTGGGGCCGGTCCCCTGGCGGACTCCCCTGCCCGGCGTGTATCTGTGCTCCTCTTCCACGCCCCCGGGCCCCGGCGTGACCGGCATGCCGGGACTCCATGCCGCAAGATATGCCTTGAAGGACATATTCGGTCTCGCGGTACCGCACCTCGGACTGTAGGGCATTGCGCCCTGGCCTCAGGCCAGGGCGGGGCTGACCGGCTGCAGTGTGGAGAGCCTGCCGTCGCGCATGCTGGCCACCGTGTCCGTCAGCGGGACGAAACCGGTGTCGTGGGTGACCATAACCGTTGCCACCGCGAACTCGTCCGTGACCTGGCGCAGCAGCCGCACGATTGCCTCGCTCCGTTCCCGGTCCAGGGCTGCCGTTGGTTCGTCCACCAGTAGCACGGCAGGGTCCCCCATCAGGGCGCGGGCAATGTTGACGCGCTGCCGCTGGCCCCCGGAGAGCTGGTGCGGCCGTTTGCCGGCCGCCGGGGCCAGGCCCACGAGGTCCAGCAGCGCCGCGGCGCGGCCGGCCGTCTCCCGTGCCGGTTTGCCGCGCAGGTTGTCCGCTATCACCAGCTGTTCCAGGGCTGTGAGGGACGGCAGCAGGTTGGGCTGCTGGAAGATGATCCCGATCCGGTCGCGGCGCAGGGTGGTACGGTCCGCGTCGGACAGCCCGCCGGCATCGGTCCCGCCGATCAGCACAAGACCTGCGGTGGGCCGGACGAGCGTGGCAGCGACGGCCAGGAGGGAGGATTTTCCCGAACCGGACGGGCCGACGAGGGAGAGGAATTCCCCTGCCGCCAGTTTGAGGTTGACGTCGTCGAGCGCCTTGAGGCTGCCGTCGCCGTCGGGGTATTCGAGGGTGACGTTGACGAGGTTGAGGACCGTGTTCACTGTGTATGCCTTTCGTGGAATGTTGAGGGGTGGACGGGCGCTAGTTGCCGCCGAGCGCCAGGAGCGGATCCACCCGGGTGATGCTCCGAACTGCCAGCGCAGCCCCGGCCAGACCCAGGACGACAATGCCCACGACCGGCAGCAGGATGGTCTGCGGGGACAGCAGGAACGGGACGGCGCCGCCGGCGAGGATTCCGCCGGCCACGCCGGCCGCGCCCCCGGCCAGCGCCCCGGCGAGGAGCACGACCGCGGCCTGGATCATGGCGTCCTTGAGGATGTACCCCGAGGAGCCGCCGAGGGCCTTCAGAACGGCGACGTCCCGGGTGCGCTGCACGGTCCACACCGTCAGGAAGGCCACGATGACCAGGGCCGAGATCCCGTAGAGGAACGCCTGCATCAGCAACAGGGAGCCGTTTTCGCTCTTGTAGGAGCCAAGAGCCTGAAACGACCCGTCCCGGGTGGTGCTGACCGTCCCGGCGGCTGCGTTGGCGGCGTCGGCGTCCAGGTTGTGTCCGGCGTCGGACGTGACCGCGATGACAGTCGCGGCGGCATCAGTGCCGGTGATGTGCGCCAGCTTCCGCCAGTCGGCGAGAGTGGTCCAGACAACGCCGGTATGGGAATACCACTGGTCCGGGACGACGCGGGACACGGTCAGTTCGGTTCCGCCCACGGTGGCGCGGCTGCCGGCCTGGAGGCCAAGTTCCTCGGCGAGGCTGGCGCCGATCACCACCGTTCCTTCGGCGACGGGACCAGGCGCCAGGCCTGCCGCCCCGGACCCCCCGGGGCCCTCGCTCCCGAAGACTGCCACGCTGGCCGTCCCGGACGGCGTGCCGGCGGAACCCACCGCCTGGAAACGGCTTTGGCTGATGCCCAGCAGCTCTGCGCGCGCCACGCCCTCCCGGGCGGCCCACACTGACAGTTGTCCGCGGGTGACTTCGGACTCGGTGAACGAGGCCTTGGCGCTGTCCCCGGCGGGAGCCCCGAAGACGATCTGGTCCGCCGGAAGCGCGGCGAGGGCGGAGGTCGACTGGTTGCCCAGGCCGGCGGTGAGCCCGGAGAGCAGCACCAGCAGCAGGGTGATGAGCGCGACCACTCCGCCCATCAGGAGGAAGCGTCCTTTGGCGAAGCGGAGGTCGCGGAGAGCGAGATACATGGGAGTCCTTTTCAACGGGGGTTGTGGCCGTGCCTCTAGCCTTCCGCCGCGGTGCGGGGCAGGCATCGCCCGCGCGGAGGGGCCTTCAGGGCGGAGTGGTTGACCTGCGGGTCAATCAAATGGTTGATAGTGGCGCCGCGGCGGGGATTTCCGCCGATGCCGGCGCGGCCCGGCACTACGCTGAAGACATGGAGGACAAGGCTCACAGCGCGCCGGCAGGGGCCGCCCCGGGGGACACAACCAACGCGGCCGTGATTTTGCGTGTCCTCCGGGTATGCCTTCACACCGGCTTCGCCGTCCTCCTTCTCGTCGCCGTTGCGCGGCTGGCCGGTCCGGGACTCCGGGGCGCGGACTGGCTCAGTCTGGGACTCGCGCTGGTTCTCGCCGCTGTGTACCTGCTGGGCACCGTCCTGGAGAAACGCCACTCCACGGATCCGTCCCGGTTCGATCCCCGGCCTTACTCGCCGCTGTGGCTGGGGGCCGTCTGCCTGCTCTGGCTGCTGCTGATCTGGGCCAGCCCGGACTTCGTGTGGCTGGCGTTCCCGATTTTCTTCCTGCAGCTGCACGTGCTGCCGCTGCGGCTGGCGCTGCCGGCGATCGCGCTGAGCACCGTGCTGGTCATCGTTGCCCTCTGGTTCCATAGCGCCGGGGCCGACGGCGGCGCGCTGCAGCTGCCCATGGTGCTGGGACCGGCGTTCGGGGCCGCCTTTGCCGTGATTACCGGGCTGGCGTACCGGGCGCTCTATCTGGAAGCTGAAAGCCAGCGGCTCGCGGCCGAGGAACTTCGCCGCACCCGCGCCGAACTGGCCCGCAGCCAGCACGACGCCGGGACGCTGGCGGAGCGGACCAGGCTGGCCCGCGAAATCCACGACACTCTGGCCCAAGGTTTCTCCAGCATCGTGCTGATGGGCCGGTCGGCGGAAAAGGCACTCGATGACGGGGACACCGCCACGGCCCGCGACCGGCTCCGGACCGTCCAGGAGACGGCATCGGCGAACCTGGCCGAGGCCCGCAGCTTCGTCCGCGATCTGCAGCCGCCCGCCCTTTCAGAGAACACAGCAGGAAACCCAGCAGGGGCCCCGCCGGAGGACCGGCTGGTGAACAGCCTGCGCCGGCTGTGCGAAAAGACCGAAACCGAAGCGGCTGCCCGCGGCGCTCGGCTGCACTGCCGCTTCGACCTTGAAGGGACCCCGGTGGAACTGCCCAACCCGTACCGGACCACCCTGCTGCGGGCCGCGCAGGCAAGCCTCGCCAACGTGTGGGTGCACGCCAAGGCGGACACCGCCGTCGTGACGCTGTCCTTCCTGGGCAGCGAAGTGGCGATGGATATCTACGACGACGGCGCGGGGTTCAATCCCCCGGCGGTCACGGCCCCCGCCGGCCGCGCCGACGGCTCGGGCTACGGGCTGAAGTCGCTCCAGGAACGCGTGGCGGCGCTGGCCGGCAGCCTGGACATCGAATCCGCCCCCGGCGAGGGGACGGTGGTGGCCATCCGGCTCCCGCTCGGGGATCCGCCGGCAGGGAACGAACCGTGAACGATATCCGGGTACTCCTGGTCGACGACCACCCGGTGGTCCGGGCCGGACTGCGGGCCATGCTGAGCGACTTCGAGGGCATCACGGTCGCCGCCGAGGCGTCCGACGGCGGCGCCGCCCTGGCCGAACTGTCCCGGCTCCATACCCTCGGGGAGCCGGCCGACGTCGTGCTCATGGACCTGCAGATGGGTACCGGCATGGACGGCGTCACGGCCACGGGCAGGATCAAAGCGGGCGAGGCCGGTGAACCCGCCCCGCCGGTGCTCATCCTCACCACCTATGACTCCGACGCCGATATCCTCGCGGCGGTGGAAGCCGGGGCCAGCGGCTACATGCTCAAGGACGCGCCGCCGGAACAGATCCGCCAGGCGGTGCTCTCCGCCGCGGCCGGCCAGACGGCGCTGGCCCCCGAGGTGGCCGCCCGCCTGATGGGCCGGATCCGCAACCCGGAACCAGCCCTGTCCGCCCGCGAGATCCAGCTGCTGGAGCTGCTCGCCACCGGCCTCGGAAACCGGGCCATCGCCAAGCAGCTGTTCATCTCCGAGGCCACGGTGAAGACGCACCTCGTGCACATCTACGGCAAACTCGGGGTGGACAACCGCACGGCCGCCATCTCCGTGGCCACGCAGCGCAGGATCATCCGGCGCTTCTGAGCACCCTTTCCTGACCCGTCCGCCGCGCTCCTGCCCAGTTACCCGGCGCCAGCGGCACCGCCCGCTGCGGAAAATCCCCGGAAATTCGCGGAACTTGGTGCCTCCGGGGCGGGTGCGGTCCGGAGTAACCGGGCAGGAACGTCGGGTCGCGGGAAGGGCACCGGGTCGCGGGCAGAACATTTGTGACACGGGAATTGTCCGGCGCCCGGTGCATAATGGCGCGGTGGGGAACATATCAAAACTTTCAGCTGCCCTTGTTGGTCTCATTCTCGGCGCCTCGTTGGTGGCCTGCGACGACGGCAGGGCGGGTGCGCAGGATGCGGCGAAGCAGCTTGCATCCGCTGTCGCGGCGGTCGACGTCGGCTCCGTCGCCTTCGAGGGCAAGGACTCCGGGGCGGCCAATGAGCAGCTCAAGGAGGTCTTCAAGGCCCTGGACCCGGTCAAACCCGCAGTGGAAAGCGGCGAGCTGACGCTGGAGAAGGACACCGCCACGGTCCCGCTGAACTACAGCTGGAAGATCGGCTCCGGCGAGTGGAAGTACACCACCTCAGCGGAGCTCAAGAAATCCGGCGACAAGTGGGTGACGGTCTGGAGCCCGGAGCTGCTGGTGCCCGGGCTGGCCGAGGGTGAAATCCTTGGCACCCTGTCCCAGTCCCCGGCGCGGGCGGAGATCCTGGGTGCCGGTGACGCCAAGCTGGTCACCTACCGTTCGGTCGTGAACGTCGGCATCGACAAACCGCTCCTGGCTGCCGCCGACCCGGCTGCGTCCGCCACGCAGCTCGCCGAACTCGTGGGAGTAGACCCAGCAGCCTACGTCCAGCAGGTCGAGGCGGCGGGCCCCGAGGCCTTCGTCACTGCCATCACATTGCGCGAGGACGGCCGGACCATCTCCGACAACCAGATCGGCGAGATTCCCGGCGCCCGCGCCATCCGCGACTACCTCCCCCTGGCCCCCACCCGCACCTTCGCCCGCGCCCTGCTGGGCACGGCAGCGGAGGCGAACGCCGAACAGATCGAGAAATCCGGCGGGGCACTCCAGGCCGGGGACACCACGGGAACCGGCGGCCTGCAGCAGCAGTATGACGCGCAGCTGCGCGGCACCAACGGAACCCAGGTCTTTGCAGAGAAGGCGGGCCTCACAGCCGAGGAACGCCAGACTTTGCTCAACGGCGGCCGCCGGGCCCTCTTCCAGGTTGACATGAAGGTCGGAACCGCGCTGAAGACCACCCTGGATCCCAACCTCCAGCAGCTGGCCGAGGACATTCTTGCCAAGGTGGGCCCGGCGTCGGCCATTGTTGCACTCCGTCCGTCCAGCGGCGCCGTGCTGGCCGCCGCCTCCGGCCCGGGCAGCAACGGCTACGACACGGCGCTGCTGGGCCAGTACGCCCCCGGGTCCATCTTCAAGATCGTGGACTCCCTGGCCATGATCCGCAACGGCATGACCCCGGATTCCACGGTGGACTGCCCCGCAACCCTGACCGTCGACGGCCGGACCTTCAAGAACGCAGAGGGATACCCCGCGTCCTCGCTCGGCTCCGTGACACTCCGCGATGCCTTCGCGCACTCCTGCAATACGGCGTTCATCAACGCCCGGGGCACCGTCAGCCAGGCCCAGTTGGAGTCCGCTGCCACGTCCCTCGGTGTCGCCGTGGAAGCCCCCGCCCTGGGGGCCGGCGCGTTCCTCGGCTCGGTGCCGGGCGACGCGTCCGGGACCGAGCACGCCGCCTCGATGATCGGCCAGGGGAAGGTGCTCATGTCCCCGCTGGCCGCCGCCATCATGGCCGGTTCCGTCGCCAAAGGTTCGCCCGTGTCGCCGCAGCTCGTGCTGAACCCCGGCGCCGATGACGGGGCGGCCACAGGCGCCGCAGCCACCCCGTCAACGGGTTCGCCGTCGTCGGCTGCCGCACCGCCGTCGTCGGCCCCCGCCCCCGCGGCGACTTCCGGCCCGCCGGTCACCGCCGCGGAGGCCGCCGCCCTGGCGGACATGATGCGCGCCGTCGTGACCTCCGGCCACACCGGATTCCTCGCCTCCGTCCCGGGCGCCCCGGTGGCGGCGAAGACCGGAACAGCCGAGTTCGGTTCCGACAGCCCGCCCAAGACGCACGCCTGGATTGTCGCCGTGCACGGGGACCTCGCGGTCGCCGTGTTCGTCGAGGAAGGCGGGCTCGGAGCCACCGTCTCGGGTCCGCTGCTGAAGGAGTTCCTCACCGCTGCGGGGTAAGGCCGCCGCCTCCCACGGCTTTGGAGCTGAAACCGCGGACGCCCCCTCACAGGTGAGGGGGCGTCCGTTTAGGTTTCGCGCGAGGTGAGGGAACGTCTCAGGCGGCGAAGCCGTCCGCGATGTCCAGCACTTCGTCCAGGATGGAGAGTCCGGCGACGGCATCCTCCACCGGGGTGTTGCAGGGCGGAACCACGTGGA
>DATIUQ010000016.1:0-11204 GCA_035466775.1 Arthrobacter sp. | reverse complement strand
GTCGCAGTGACGGTGCGGGCCCGGCCCTCTTTATACGCAGCGCGGGGGCATTTCCGGCCCATTCGATGCATCAGGATGGGCCGGGAGTGACCCCGCGTTGCTTGAAGCGGCTGGTGCCGGGTCTGCCTAGGCCGAGCGGCGTTCGCCGCGGCGTTCGCGCAGGATCGTGAGGCGGTCTTCGAGGATCTGCTCGAGTTCAGGCAGCGAGCGGCGCTCCAGGAGCATGTCCCAGTGCGTGCGGACTGCTTTCTCGTTGAGGTTCACGGGGCGTTCGCCGTCGACGAGCAAGGCTTCCTTGCCTGTTTTCGATACCCAGACCGGGGGGATTTCCGCTTCGGAGGAGAAAGTCACGAATACCTGCTCGCCGTCCTCGCAACGGTACTCAACCCGCTGGCGCGGAGCCGGTTCGACGCCGGATTCGGTCTCCATGCTCTGTGCGCCAAGGCGCATACCCCGCAGGCTGCGATCGCTCATCTTCTCTCCCTCTATTCGGTTCGCAGGGCACTGCCCTGCGTTGGCCGGGGGCCGTGAGGCCGCGCCGGACTGCTGTTTGCCTTGCGCTGAATCACTGGATCCATGCCGGAAAAGTCATCACAGGATTAAACGCTTAGCGAAGCTAAATTGTTCCGCCGGACTGAACCAGCCGGACAAATATTCAAGTATACGGGCATTGGCCACACCCGGTAAAGCCTGCTGGCGGCGCCGGCTGGTCCGGGCAGCAGAACGGGGAGGCATCCGCCGCGCGGATGCCTCCCCGTTCCTCCGCGTGCCTAGGCTTCCGGCGGGGCCGGGAAACCGGCTGCACCGCCGGCGGGCCCCGCTACCGGCGCGGCCGCCGTGCGGGGTGCGGCGGGTTCCGCTGCGGCGTCGGAATCCGGGCCGAACAGCCCGTCATTGGGCTGCCCGTCTTTGCTGCCGCCCAGCGCGCTGCCGATGCCCTTGAGCGCTTCGCCGACCTCGCTGGGGATGATCCACAGCTTGTTGGCCGATCCTTCGGCGATCTTGGGGAGGGTCTGCAGGTACTGGTAGGCCAGGAGCTTCTGGTCCGGGTTGCCCTTGTGGATCGCGTCGAACACCTTCTGGATGGCCTGGGCTTCGCCGTCAGCCCGGAGGATGGCCGCCTTCGCGTCGCCCTCGGCCTTCAGGATCGAGGACTGCCGCTGGCCCTCTGCCGTCAGGATGGCGGACTGCTTGGTGCCCTCGGCCGTCAGGATGGCGGCGCGGCGGTCACGCTCGGCGCGCATCTGCTTCTCCATGGAGTCCTGGATGGAGTGGGGCGGATCGATCGCCTTCAGCTCCACCCGCGAGACACGGATGCCCCAGCGGCCGGTCGCTTCGTCCAGCACGCCGCGGAGCTGCCCGTTGATCTGGTCACGCGATGTCAGCGCCTCTTCGAGGTTCAGCCCGCCGACGACGTTGCGGAGCGTCGTCGTCGTGAGCTGTTCGACGGCCTGGATGTAGTTGGCGATCTCATACGTTGCCGCGCGGGCGTCGGTGACCTGGAAGTAGACCACCGTGTCGATCGAGACCACAAGGTTGTCCTCGGTGATCACCGGCTGCGGCGGGAAGGAGACCACCTGTTCGCGCAGGTCAAGCAGCGGCAGCAGCCGGTCCACGAACGGGATCAGGATCGTGAGGCCGGGGTTCAGCGTCCGCTGGTACTTGCCCAGCCGTTCGACGACGCCGGCGCGGGCCTGCGGGACAATCCGCACCGACCGGACCAGCACGATTATTACGAACGCAACGAGAACCAGCAGCACGATTGCGACTGCGATATCCATACATCACCTATTCCCCAGATTTGGTCTTGCTATGGTGTGCGGCGGTGTCCCGCCGCGTGCCCGGAGCCGGTGCCGGCCGCCGGAATTCTTGCGGGTGCTACTGGATCGCGGTTTCCGGCTGCGGGGCGACGACGGCGGTGGCGCCGTCGATCGCGCTGACGATGGCATGCTGGCCCGGAGCCAAGACGCCGGTCTCCGACCGGGCGCTCCAGACGTCGCCGCCGATTTTGACCAGGCCGCCACTGGCGCTGACAGGCTCCATGACAAGGGCTGACTCGCCGATCAGGCGTTCGACATTGCTGCGGCGGTCGGCCGGGCCTTTATGGAGGTGTTTGAGCGCGACGGGCCGCACGAAGCCGATCATCAGGAGGGACACCACGCAGAAAGCCACGATCTGCAGACCAAGGTCGGCGCCGGCCAGCGCTGCGACCAGCCCGGCAAGGGCGCCGCCTCCGAGCATGATGAAGAACAGGTCCAGGGTGATCATTTCCACCACGGCAAACACCAGGAAGACCGTGAGCCACAAGGCCCACCAGTTTTCGGGTAGCCATTCGAACATCATTTCCCCCTTCGCCACGGGGGCTGCAGGCGCAGACCCTTAGTAACTGTGATTCCATCCTAAGCCGAACACCCACGGCTGCGGAGGGCCGCGGAATCCAGCCGGCGAAAGTGGCCAAGTCGTTACCTTCGGGTAACCCGCGGGGCTAGCTTTGCGGCTCGAAAACGCTGATCCGGAACCGGGCCGAGACGGCTGTCCGCGGCGGAAGTCCCGCCGTGCGGGACTTCAGGGCTCCACGGTCCAGGTGGTGTCCGGCCGGGCCCATCAGGGCGAGCCTGGCGACGTCGTCCGGGGTCAGTGAGAGGGGAATGTCCAGTTCGTCGGCGGAGAGCGCCGCAAAGTGTCCCTCGAGCGAAGCCGCAAGCCGCTCGTCCTTCGCCGGGTCGATGCCGAGCAGCCCGGCCAGCCCGGCCACTTCCCCCAGGTGGCCGGGCCTGGGGGTCACCACGATGAGCCGGCCGCCGGGGCGGAGCACCCGCGCGAACTCTGCCGCGTTGCGCGGCGCAAACACCACGGTTACGACGTCGACGGCGTCGTCACTGACCGGCAGCGGCTGCCACACATCGCCGACGATGTTCAGGGCGTCCGGGTTCAACCTGGCGGCCCGGCGGAGGGCGTACTTCGAAATGTCGAGGCCGATCGCCTCGACGGGGGCCGTGTTCAGCACCATTCGGTCCAGGAGTGCCCGGAGGTAGTGCCCGGTCCCGGTTCCGGCGTCCAGCACGGTCCCCGGCTTGTCGGCGGCAGCGCCGTCGAGTGCCGCGGCGGCCAGTTCCGCCACGGCGTCGGCAAGTGCCTGGTAGTGGCCGGCGGAGAGGAAGTCAAAGCGTGCCGCCACCATGTCGGCCGTGTCCGCTTCGAAAACGGTGCCTTTGCCGACGAGGAAGTTGAAGTAGCCCTGTTTCGCCGCGTCGAAGTTGTGCCCGGCGGGACACACGAGGGAACGCGCCCCTGCGTCGCTGACTCCCAGGCGGTCCCGGCAGACCGGGCACAGCAGGGCGGTGGGGGAGGCGGCGGGCATACTGTCCATCCTAGGGCCGGTGCCGTCCGGGGGCCCGACCCGCGGCAACCGGCCACCGCTCGGTTGCGGTTTCGAGGCCCCGGTTCGGGGGCTGCCCGAGTGAGCCATTTCACAGCCGGGGAAACTGGGGCTAGGCTCGCACTCGTGAAATCCGAACACCTGCCGCTGCTGAATTCCGTTTCCGCCCCCGCCGTGCATCCGGACGGCGCACGCGCCGTGGTCTCCGTGCTGCGGCCCGACTTTGACGCCGATGCGTACGTCGGCCAGCTGTGGGCGGTGCCCCTGGCCGCCGGCCTGCCCCCGCGCCGCCTGACCCGCGGATTCCGCGACACGGCGCCGGATTTTTCGCCGGACGGACACGTGCTGGCGTTCCTTCGCGCGGCTGCCGGCGGCAAACCCCAGCTCCACATCGTCGAGGCTGCAGGCGGAGAGCCGCAGCCCGTCACCGATGCGCCGCTGGGCGTCTCCGCGTTCGCGTGGTCGCCCGATTCCCGCCGCATTGTCTACAGCGCCCGGACCCCGGAGGACGGCCGCTATGGCAGCACGGAGGGGGTTTCCGCCGGCAGCGAGGACGCCCGGCTGATCACTGACTACAAGTACCGGATGAACGGCGTCGGATACACCGCGGACAAGCCGGTGCAGCTCTTCCTCGTTGACGTTCCGGAGCTCGGAGCCGAGCCCAAAGTCGTACCCAGGGGCCGGGCCCTGAAGGCCCGCGCCGCGGCCGCGGGCGGGGAAAACTCCAAGAGCGGCAGCTCCGATCCGTCCGCCGGCCTGCTGCCGGCGGCGCAGCAGCTGACCACCGCGGCTACCGACCACAACGGCGCGGTCTTCAGCGCCGACGGGCGTGCCGTGTACTTCACAGCGGCCCTGCATGAAGGCAGCGACGCCGACCTCGCCACCGGCATCTACCGCGTCGCGCTTGGCGAGGACGCCGCCGGTGCCGGGGGAGCCGGGCCTGTGCCCGTCACCCCGGCCAACACCGGCCGGCAGAGCGTGCACGCCGTCCGCCAGTCCGGTGACGGGCACTGGCTGTTCTTCCTTGCCCAGGACATCGGTGATTCGGGCCAGGACTTCGTGGCCCGCAACACCGCGCTCTTCGCCGTGCCCTCGGGCGGCGGGGATGCCACCCGGCTCAGCAACGTCGAGACCATGGACCTCGGCTGCAACGGCCGGATTGAACTGCGCGGGCCCGATTCCGCGCTGCTGCTGAACAACGCCCGCGGCACGGTGGAGCTGCACGAATTCCAGGCCGCCGGGAACCACCAGGTACTGGTCCACGGCGAGCGGGCAGTCACCGGCGCGGCCGCCAGCGCGGGTTCACTCGTGGTCAGCTTCGCCGACGCGGCGACCGCCGGGGACGTGGCCTTGCTCGACGGCGGGCAACTCCGCGTCGTGACGGATTTCTCCGCACAGCTGCGCTCCGACGCCGGAATCATTGAACCCCTCGAGCTCACGTTCCCTTCCGCCGACGGCTACCCCGTCCATGGCTGGCTGGTGAGGCCGGCAGGCCCGGGGCCCCACCCGGTGTTGCTGAACATCCACGGCGGCCCGTTCGCCCAGTTCACCGGGGCCCTCTTCGACGAGGCCCAGGTCTACGCCGCGGCAGGCTACGCCGTCCTGATGTGCAACCCCCGCGGTTCCGCGGGCTACGGCCAGGCGCACGGGCGGGCCATCAAGGAGAAGATGGGCACCCTGGACATGCAGGACGTCCTGGCGTTCCTCGACGGGGCGCTCGGGAAGTTCGAGGAGCTCGACGCCGGGGCGCTCGGCATCATGGGAGGCTCCTACGGCGGCTATCTCACCGCCTGGACCATCAGCCACGACCACCGTTTCAAGGCCGCCATCGTGGAACGGGGATATCTCGATCCCGTGAGTTTCATCGGCTCCTCCGACATTGGCTGGTTCTTCGGCGGGGAGTACACCGGTCGTTCCGCCGAACAGATGGCCGCACAAAGCCCGATGGCCCGGGTTGAGCAGGTGCGCACACCGGCCCTGGTCATCCACAGCGAGGAGGACCTCCGGTGCCCGGTGGAGCAGGGCCAGCGGTACTTCACCGCGCTCAAACAGCTGGGCGTGGAGGCGGCGTTCCTGGTCTTCCCGGGGGAAGACCACGAGCTCTCGCGCTCCGGGACGCCGCACCACCGCAAGCAGCGCTTCGATGAAATCCTGCGGTGGTGGTCGCGCTACCTTCCGACGGCGGAAAACCCGGCCCCGGCGGCCCCCCAGTAGTTCCTCTGGCTCGCAGTGAACGCAGCGGCAAGGACACCTTCCGGCCGCCCAGGCGGATCAATCGCCGGGCAGGAACCCCAGTTCCTTCCGGGCGAGGCTGATGTCGGGTTGCGCCCACCGTGCGGAGTACTCGGCGTTGTTGCTGATGGAGCGCAGCTCGGCACGGTCCAGGTACAGGATGCCGTGCACATGGTCAGTTTCGTGCTGGACGATCCGCGCCTGCCAGCCGTTGAACTCCCGCTGCTGCGCGCTCCCGTCCGGGGCGGTGAAGTCGAGCCGTACCGCCTCGGGCCGGGCTACCGCCGCCTGCAGCCCGTTCAGGGACAGGCAACCTTCGTAGAACGCCACGGTGGAGCTGCCCAGCGGCTGGTAGGACGGATTGAGCATGGCGAAGAAGGGCAACGGCTCCCGTCCGCGGACGGCGGCGACCTCGGGGTCGACGTCGAACTGGTCCTCGAGCACCGCGAGCTGCAGCGGAATGCCAAGCTGGGGGGCCGCCAGACCGACGCCGGGTGCCTTGTGCATGACGCTGCGCATGAGGTCGATCAGCTGGCCAAGTTCAGCGCTGCTCAACTGGCCGTTAAAGGGCGCAGCGAGCTGCCGGAGCACCGGGTGCCCCGCCTGGATAATGGTGGGGAGCACTCCGGCGGTGAGGACTTGCTGGACGGTTTCTTGGATGCGGGCGGCGCTGAAGTCAGTCGGCTTGGCGTCAGGAGACATGCCAACAGACTACTGGCGTCCGCAAGCGGCCGTCACAAATTCGTAGATGCGCCCGCGGAGCTGCGCGCCGGCGTCGATCTTCAGGACGCCGTCCCGGCCCCCTGCGGACACCCGGAGCGGCAGCAGCGTTCCCACTTTGTCATCGGCGATGGCATGCGGATCGCAGCGTGCGGGCCGGATCCCCAGCCGGAAGTGCTGGCTGGCGCCGCCGGTGTGGACCGAGACGGAGCGCGGCCACGGGGCGGACTGGTCCTGGTCTAGCAGGGTGGTCCCTTCGATCCAGTGGATCGTCAGGGTCCCCGTTGATCCGGGGTTCACGGCACCGGGGGTGCTTCGCGGCGTGATGGCCAGTCCCAGTACGGCGCTTTGCGCGTCGGCCGACACTTCGAGTTCCGGTTCCAGCCGGATTCCGGCCACTGCGGCGGCAGCCTGGGCGAGGCACATTTCGGCGTTGTTCCGGCTGAGCACACCATAGGGGTCAGCGGCGGGAACGGTCGCGGCGGGCCCGATTCCCGGGGCGCCGGCAAGCTGGAGTTCCACCACGGTTCCCTCGCCGGGTCCGGCGGTCCGGATTCCGCACTCGGGTGCCCGCAGTTGTGCCGGCAGGATCTTCGGCTGGCCCGGCGGCAGTTCGATCCCGCCGGGAGCCGCCGGCCACTCGATGGTGCCGGTGTAGAGCGGGCTGGCGAGTCCTGCGCCGAGAACCGTGACGGGGCCGGCGGTGGTGTTGGTCAGCCGGATGGCGATGATCTGGCGGCTGTAGTTGTCGCGGAGCTGATTGATCTCGGCGGTGACCGGGGCGCCGGCGGTGACCGGGGCGGCCGGCGCAGCGTCTGCGGGCGGAGCGGAGGGACTGCCGGGAACGGACGTGCCCGCGCTGCAGGAGACCGTCATGGCGAGGGCTGCCAGGGTGGCGGCGCCTCGGAGCAGCGCGACGTTCCGGGTTCCACCGGCCGGATGCGGGCGCAGTGGGAAGGGGCGCTGTGGGAAGCGGCGCAGCGGTGGAAGGCAGCCCATGGGGTCAGTGTATTCCCCGCACGGGCCCTCGAAGGCGCCTCGGGCCGGGCGTTTCGGTTAGTGTCGTTCGATGACATCATCGACCGCATTGGACTGCGTCCTGGGACTGTTGCGCGCCCTTGAAGCCGGCGGCGGGGCCGCGGACATTGCACCGTTCCTGGCCGAGGACTACGTCCTGACCGAGGCGCCCCATGTGCTGGCACCCGCCGGATCAGTCCGCAGCCGCGACGAGGCCCTGGCGGGAGCGGCCTCCGCCCACGACGTCGTCTCCGGGCAGCGTTTCGAGGTGCGGCGCACGACGTGCGAGGGCAGCCGGGTGGTGGTGGAAGCCGAGTGGACCGCCACCCTGCTGATGGACCTGCCGCACTGGGACGCCGGCGAGGTGATCCGGGCCAGGATCGCATCCGTCTTTGAGGTCCGGGACGGCAGGATCGCCAGCCAGGACAGCTACGACTGCTACTTCACGCCCGCCTGAGCCCCCGTGCACGGTTCCCTCACTGCCGGGTCACCTATTGCATGGTGAAGCGGCGGGCCACGAATCCGTTGAGTGCGGGTAGGGCACCGGCCGCAGCAATGGCACGGTTCCGCGCAGACCATGGCCCTGCCGGCAGGGGCCGCCCCAGCGCCATGTTGATTTCGGACTGACGGGACGCCCGGGCGGCGGCGGCCCTGCGGCCGGCCTCAAAATCCCGGAGCTGCACCCCCACGTGGTTGCCGTGCAGCGACGCGAGCACCACCGGGGCCAGCGCGACGGCGTCGAGCCAGCCCAGGTTCATGCCCTGGCCTCCGATGGGGCTGATCTCGTGGGCGGCATCACCGATCAGGACCGTGCGGCCGGCCACCATGCGGTGCACCAGGCGCGCGCGCACGCCGAAACGGCTGAGCATGCTGTTGCTCGCCGGATCGATGTCGATACCGGTCCGTTGGCGGATCCTGTCCACCAGCCAGAGGGCGTCTCCGCCGGTCCCGGACTCCGCGAGGCGGACCACCCAGCGGCGCAGATTCCCGGGCAGCGGAAAGGATTCCACGATCCCCGCCGGTTCCAGGAACAGGGCCGCGTCGGGGCCGAATCCGGTGGTGTCGGCGAAGTCGCCCATCTGGTAGCTGTCCGGGTAGTCCTTCGCCCGGACGGGAGTGCCGAGTTGCGATCGGACGGTCGACCGGACACCGTCCGCGGCGATGGCGATGGCCGCGGTGTACCGGACCGTTGAGCCCCCCGCGGTGGCGTCCGCGGTGACCTTGCCGCCGTCGTCGTGCAGCCGGGTGACCCGGACACCGCGGTGGAGCGCGGCGGGGTCGAGTTGCCGGACGCGTTGTTCCAGGATGGCCGCGGTCCGGGCCTGCGGCAGGGACAGGACAAAGGGGTAACTGTCCGAGACGCCGGCAAAGGACATCTCGGCGAGTGTCCGGCCGCCGCCGACGGCGAGTCCGCGCCGGATCGGGACGCCCTCCGCCACGAGGTCCCGTGCCACACCGATTCCTTGGAGCGCTTCCAGCGACGGGGGATGGATGCCGATGGCCCGGGAGTGCGGCTCGGCTCCGGTGCGCTGTTCCAGGACCCGGACGCTCACCCCTTGTTGCAGCAGCAGGGCGGCCATGAACAGCCCAACGGGTCCGCCGCCGATCACCAGGACATCAACCATGGGCGGTCCTGTCGAGGATAAGCAGGTTGCGGAACGGGGTGCGGCGGCGGACCATCCAGCCCGGGGGAGCGGCGGCCCGGAGTTCGGCGGGGGTGTAGCTGCGGCGGATGGACGTGAGGCCGTCTTGCCTGATGTAGGAGCCGGTGAATGGCAGGGCGCCGGCGAAGAAGAGGGCGTAGGCGGCCGGGCTGCGCCGGAGGTCGTTGTGGATGACCTTGCCATGGCAGAGCCCCGCCGACTCGGCCAGGAACACCGGCAGTTCATTCTCCGCCAAGTGGTGCAGGACGTGGTTGGACACCACCACGTCGAAGCTCAACCCTTCAGCGAGGAGGTCGGCCGCTGTGGCCTGCCGGAACCTCACGCCCGATCCCGTGTGCCGCTCCGCGGCGAAGCGGCTGGCCCGCGGGTCGGGATCGATGGCCGTGATTTCCAGCCGGAGCCCGTCCCGGGCAGCCCAGCGCGAGAGCATGACGGGCACGTCGCCGCCCCCGCAGCCGATGTCCAGCAGGGTGGTCGGGGTCCCCTGGCGGAGGCGGGGCCTGAGCTGGGTGCGGTAGATGCCGCGCCAGCCGGAAACGGCCCGGTTGACCAGGGCAAACTGGGCGTAGGTGCGGTCCAGCTTGACCGGGTCGCAGCCGGGCAGGTCCATTTCCTCGACGGCGTGGGCGGCACGCTCCCGCAGCAGGTCCACCGGCTCTCAGGCCAGGGCCGATGCCGGCTGGGCGGCGGACGTGGCGTCCGTGTCCTCGGCCGATCGTGTTCGATCGTCACTGGCCTGGCCGGCGAGCTTGGTGAACAGCGCTGTTTCCACGGTCAGCCCGGGCCCGAACGCCATGGAGCAGATCCGTTCCCCGCCGCCGTCGGCAGCCCCGGCCGGGGGCAGGTCAAGGATGTGCCGGAGCACGAACAGCACGGTGGCGCTGCTCATGTTCCCGTAATTGCGCAGGGTTTCCCGGGCCGGGACCAGTTGCTCGTCGCTCAGGTCCAGCCTGGACTGGACCTTGTCCAGGATGCTGCGGCCGCCGGGGTGGATGGCCCAGTGCCGGATGTCGCGGTAGGGGAGTCCCAGCAGGGTGCTTTCCCGGGAGAGGAGCGGTTCCAGGGCTCCGATGATGTGGTCGTCGATGATGTGCGGGACGTAGTTGCCCAAGACCATCTCGAAGCCTTCGTCGCCGATGTTCCACGCCATGGATTCCTCGCCGACCGGCGTCAGGACCGTCTCGAAGTGGTCCAGCTGCAGCAGCGCCGGTTCGTCCGGGTGCTCACGGGCGGTGACGATGGCCGCTGCGGCGCCGTCGGCAAACAGTGCCGATCCCATGATGGTGTCCGGATCGTTTGACGTCCGCACATGGAGGGAGCAGAGTTCGGCGCAGACAACCAGCACGACGGCGTCCGGGTCCGCCTCGCAGAACGATTTGGCCGCACGCAGCGCGGGAAAGGCCGCGTAACAGCCCATAAAGCCGAGGTGGTAGCGCTGCACTGCGGGATTCAGGCCAAGGGCACGGACGATTTTGTAGTCCGGTCCGGGGTTGAAAAACCCGGTACAGGAGACGGTCACGAGGTGAGTTATGTCAAGTAGAGTGATTCCGGGGCAGGCATCCAGGGCTTTCTGGGCTGCCTCAATGAAGAGCTTGGTGGCCTCGGTGGCGAAGATATCGTTGCGCACCTTGGTGCTGGGGCTGAGCAGCAGGCCCGTGCCGGAGTCGAAAAAACGCGGATTTTCGGCCCGGTGGTCCTTTGTCAGTTCCGCGACGGCCGTGTAGCGGGTGTCAATGGCGGCAGAGTCAAAGCAGGTGCCGACCAATCGGGTGCCCAGCCTGGTGAGGCCCGGCTGGGCCGCGAATACGTCCCGGGCTTCGGTTTGGACCAGGACAGTTGGCGGGACAGCAGTTTCCAGGGACCTCAGGTAGACCGTCATGGTTCA
This sequence comes from Arthrobacter sp., assembly GCA_035466775.1. Lineage (GTDB taxonomy): Bacteria > Actinomycetota > Actinomycetes > Actinomycetales > Micrococcaceae > Arthrobacter. The sequence continues at coordinate 307 of DATIUQ010000016.1, read as the reverse complement.
TTCTCAGTGAGCCCGGCGCAGATGACAATGTTCCCGGCAGCAGTTTGCGTGGAGTTCCCGGAATCCGGCGGTGCGTGAATGGCGCAGATCCAAGCCCTCTCGGCAGCACTTCCTTTACGCCGATAATCAACATTATGTAAAGTTGAAGTAATCCGCCGTGCGCATTTGAGCAGCGTTCGGGCTTCCAGTTCGCTTTGGCCCGTCAACGGAGGGCTCGTTCCTCGTCGCAGACTTCGACCAGTCCCAGCGCGAGTTGGCATTCGCGGACTCTGCCATCTCCGTCTGTGCCCAGGCGATGGCTGCCATA
>DATIUQ010000015.1:0-1866 GCA_035466775.1 Arthrobacter sp. | reverse complement strand
TTCCCCGCCCGCCCGTTAGATGTCGGGCAGCCTCCGGGAGGCTACGGCAGGCTGCTGGATGCGGGCGCCGGGCCTTTTTACTCTAGGCAGCCTCGCCGGGCAGGAGTCCGATGGAACCATGACGGCAGGAACGGAACCTTCGACCCGCTGGCCCATCATCCCCAAAGACGTCGGCAGCTTCCGGGTCCGGCCGAACCTGGTGGACTATGACGCGGCGTGCGCCGCGTTCTCCTGGGACGAAGCCCGCCATGAGCTGTCCGGGCTGCCCGGCGGCCGCGGCGTCAACATCGCCCATGAGGCGGTGGACCGGCACGCCGCCGGCGGGCACGCAGGGCACGAGGCGCTGCGGTTCGTCCGGGCCGACGGCAGCAGCCACTCCCTCACCTTCGCGGAGCTCGCCGAGCAGACCAACCGCTTTGCCGGCGTGCTCCGGAGCCTCGGCATCGGGCGGGGAGAACGCGTCTTCTCGCTCACCGGCCGCGGCCCGGCACTGTACATCGCCGTGCTGGGCACCCTCAAGAACGCCAGCGTCTTCTGTCCGCTGTTCTCCGCCTTCGGCCCCGAACCCGTCCGCCAGCGGCTGCACCTGGGCTCCGGCCGGGCCCTGGTCACCACGCGTGCGCTGTACCGCAGGAAGATAGCCCAGCTCCGCGACTCACTTCCGGAGCTCCGGCACGTCCTGCTGACCGACGCCGACGGCCGCCCGGAGCCTGGCACCTTGGACCTCGCCGCGCTGATGCGCGCGGCTCCGGCCGACGGTGAGGTGGCCGCGACGCAGGCCGAGGACATGGCCCTGCTGCACTTCACGTCCGGGACCACCGGGACCCCGAAGGGCGCCATTCACGTGCACGACGCCGTCACCGCCCACCATGCGACCGGCACCACCGCCTTGGACCTGCACCCGGGGGACATCTACTGGTGCACGGCCGATCCCGGCTGGGTCACCGGAACATCGTACGGAGTGATCGCGCCGCTGACCCACGGAGTAACGACCATCGTGGATGAGGAGGAGATGGACGCGGACCGCTGGTACCGGATCCTCGCCGAACAGCACGTCACGGTCTGGTACACCGCCCCCACGGCGCTGCGGATGCTCATGAAAGCCGGGGCGGACCGCGCCCTGGGCCATGACCTGTCCGCCCTGCGCTTCGTCGCCAGTGTCGGTGAACCGCTCAACCCCGAAGTTGTCGTCTGGGGCCAGGAGGCCTTTGGCCAGCCCGTGCATGACAACTGGTGGCAGACGGAAACGGGCGGCATCATGATCTCCAACTACGCCGCCACCGAGATCCGTCCCGGTTCGATGGGCCGGCCGCTGCCCGGCGTCGAGGCGGGCATCGTGGCCCGGGACGCGCAGGACAAGCCGATGGTCCGCGACGGCGAGGCCGTCCTCGTCACGGAACCGGACGCGGTGGGCGAACTGGCGCTGCGTCCGGGATGGCCCTCCATGTTCCGCGGCTACCTGCATGAGGAGGAACGCTACCGCCGCTGCTTTGCGGGCGGCTGGTACCTCACCGGCGACCTCGCCAGGCGCGACGCTGACGGGTACTACTGGTTCGTCGGACGCGGCGACGACGTGATCAAGTCCTCGGGGCACCTGATCGGCCCTTTCGAGGTGGAAAGCTGCCTCATGGAGCACGACGCCGTCGCCGAGGCAGGGGTGATCGGGGTCCCCGATCCGGTCGCCGGCGAGGTGGTCAAGGCCTTCGTGGAGCTGCGGCCCGGCCGGCAGCCGTCCGAGGAGCTCCAGCTGGAGATCATCGGCTTCGCCCGGAAGAAGCTCGGCCCCGCCGTGGCGCCGAGGCTGCTGGAGTTCACCGCGGCCCTCCCCCGGACCCGCAGCGGCAAGATCCTCCGGCGGCTGCTCAA
>DATIUQ010000014.1:0-22413 GCA_035466775.1 Arthrobacter sp. | reverse complement strand
CCCGTGGGCGAAGCCCATGTCGAACTCGGCGCCGTGCGAACCGACGAGGTGCACCTCCGCCGGGAGCCGCGAGACGGCGGCCAGGTCACGCAGGGAACGCCCCGAGATGACGGCCGCGTGGGTGTTCGGGAGGGCGGCCAGTGCCCGGAGCGCAATCGCGGCGCTGTCCAGTGGCAGGGTTTCGGTGGAGGTGCCTTCCGCGGCGCACAGTGTCCCGCCGTAGTTGCAGGCCACGAGCAGCCCAGGGGTGCGGGCCAGGATCTTGAGGTCGGCCAGCAGCTGCGGGGTCAGCCCGTCGTCGGCGGCGTCGGTCTGCACAAAGGCACGTAGCAGGCCCAGCGGCAGGGATTTTGTCAGGAGGGCAGAATCGGCCAGGGACTGGTTGAGTGGAGTGGGCATGCGCGGGGTCCTTCGAGTAGTCCCCAATGCCTGCATGAGACCGTCCGGGAAGGACGTACTCCCATTATCCTCCCGTACCCGTTTCCCGTGGGTGTCCCGGCGGTTGCGGGTATGTAACATCCGCACCCGCCGGAACTGTGGTTCCGGCTGCCCGGCTACCCGGCCACGAAAGTCACCAGGGTGAAGCCGCCGGCCGCGACCGTCACGTTGCCGGACGGGGAGCTCTTGCCGTTGCCCGGCACGGGCCTGCCGGAGCTGTCGTACTGGCGTTGTTCCAGCACGAAACCTGCCGGGACCTGCAGCGGTTTCACGGTGGTGGACTTCGCGGCGCTGACATACAGGGTGGCCTGCCCGCCGGTGCCGTCGACCGCCACGGTGGACAGCTGGGGCTGGACCAGCAGGGCGTCCAGGGCCACGTCACCGTCTGTGGTGCCGACGACGGCGGGCGCCCCGGCGGGCAGGGCACGTTTCAGGGCGAAGGGGAAGAGGACGCCGGGCGCGTCGGTGATGCCTTGCTCCCCGGCGCCGCCGTTGCGGGTGGTGCCGAGCGGGCCGCTGGCGGTGGTCCAGCTGGTGCTGCCGGAGGGGGCGAGACCCTGGTTGACGATCGGGTAGATGTTCCGCGGCTCGTCCGCGGCGGGCAGGGGAACGCTCAGGGACGCGCCGGACTTCAGCGCGATGTACGCTCCGCCGGAGAGGTTGGCTTCCCCGGTCCAGGCCGAGGCTGGTTTCACCACCGAGCCGACGCCGGTGATGGTGCCGGTTTCGGCTTCGACGACGCTGAGTCCGTGGGTGGAGACCGTGCGGTTAATACCGAGTGCCTTGTTCTTGAGCTCCGGATTGTCGTCCAGGGCAAGCATGGTCAGCAGGGCGTGGATGGTGGATTCCGCGCCGGAGTTCGGATTGACCCGGCCGTCGGGTTCGATCCCGTCGATCGCGGTCCCGGTGGCCGGGTTGTAGGCGGGGGCGCCGCTGGGGTTGGCGCCGAAGAACCAGCCGGCCGTGATCGCCGCGAGGTCCAGCAGTCCGGGGGCGTCGGCGGCCTCCGCCGTCGCCACGAGGCTCTGAACCCGGGAGTCCACGCCGTAGGCGATCTGCGACTCGCCCGGCGTCGGGCTCCAGGCGTTGTCCGGCCCGCCGGCGGCGAGCAGCTGCGGGGTGAACTGGGCGGAATCCTTGATGGCAGCCTCCAGCAGCCGGGGCTGCTGCAGGACGCCGGCGGCGGTGGCGACGGCGGCCGGGGCCAGGCCGCCCCAGGCGTGCCAGAGGGTCTGGGACTTGTTCCAGGGCAGGATCGCGCCGAAGGGCCACTCGGTGCCGGAGCCGGAGGACATCGCGGCGACACCCTCGCTGAGCCGGGTGAGGGCGGTGTTGGCCGGTCCGTCGTCGGGGACTGCCTTGGCGTAGGCGGCGAGCCCGAGGACGGCCTCGGCGGACGCGTCGGCGCCGCCGGCGATCAGCCAGGCGGGGACCTTCACGCCGTCGGCCGTGTCATACGTGCCGTACTTGCCGAGGGACTGCTTGTTCAGCGCGCCGAGGGCGAGGTGGAGGCGGTCCTGCAGGAAGGCGGCGAACGCAGGGTCGGCGGCGGCGAAGGCCGCGTAGCCCTCCCCCAGGGCCCAGACAGTGCGGGCCAGCCAGTAGGACTCGGCCGAATCGGAGGGGTCGGGCAGTTCCACCGGTTTGGCGCTGGGGGTCAGCGTGCCGTCCGCCTGCTGCCAGAGGACCACGTTGCCGGTATTGGGGCCGCTCACGGTCTGCAGGTACGTCAGCGAGCGCAGCGTCTGGAAGGCGCGTTCCTTGCTGGCGGAGTCGCCGGTCTGCTGCCAGTGGCGCAGGTAGACCACCGCTGTGCGGGCGATGTCGTCGGCGTTGTAGGCGCCCTGGGTCCAATGGCCGGTGGCGGGGTCGAGGTCTCCGCCGCCGATCCGGGCGTAGCTGCCGTCCGCTTTCTTGTCCGCATAGGTCCAGGGGGCCTGCACGGAGGGGTTCTGGTCCAGCTGGTAGGTGGTGTGGCCCTCCACCGGGGCGAGCGGCACCGTGTCCATCAGGAAGTCCAGGTGGCCCAGGTTGGTCAGGGGCTGCGTTGCGGCGGGGGCGGCGGGCCCCGGCGCCTGCGCGGAGGGCCGGAGGAATGCGGCCCCCTGCCCGGCATCCGCCGTCCGGGGTGCGGGTGCCGCGTTGGCGGCACCCGCACCCAGCAGGACCATCGATACGGCCACAGCGATGGCTGTGGGTTGTGATCTCAGTTTCGAGCGGACATCGTTGTTCGTCATCGGTACTCCTGCTGGGCTGGGCGGACGCGCGGGCTGTGCTGCGGGGCGGTGCTAGTTGGCGGCGGGAATCCGGTCCAGCTTGGCGACGCCGATCTTCGAATCAGCCATGCCGTAGAACACGAACAGCTGCTCGCCGATCTTCTCGATCGCGGTCGGGAAGACGACGTTGGGCACGATGCCGGAGATTTCGTCCTCGGTCTCGGGCGCCAGGAGCGGCTTGTCGCTGCGGGCGATCACCTTGGAGGGGTCATCGGCGTCGAGGATCATGGCGGCCGCCGTGTAGTTGACCTTCTGCTGGTGGTCGAACGCGGACTTCTCCAGGGCGCCGGCAACGCCGTGGTGGATCAGCAGCCAGCCCTCGTCGACGCGGATCGGCGCGGGGCCGCCGCCGATTTTCAGTTCCTCGAACGGGAACTCGCTGAGCGCCACGAGCCGGTGTTTGGCCATGTGCACGAGGTTGCGGATGTCCTTTTCGACGTCGGCGACCGGCGCGTAGGAGATCCAGATGCCCGGGCGGTTGTCGGTGACGCCGGCCGGCAGGTGCTCGCCCTCGCCCTCGCGGATCCACCCGAGGTCCCACATGGGGCGGTGCAGCATGGCGTAGGAGGGCACGCCGTCGGGGTCGTTGACCGGTTCCGGGAAGAACACGGCGTCCTTGTTCGGGAAGAGGTTCAGGTCCAGGGAGAGGTCGGCCTGGTAGCCGAAGAGGCACGGGCCCAGGCGTTCCCAGCTGCGCAGGTCCTCGGAGTGGGCGAAGGCCAGGCGCGGGCCCAGCGGCCCGTAGGCGACGTAGGTCATGAGGTGCTTGCCCAGGCTCGGGACCCAGGTGGTGCGCGGGTCCTCGGTGCCGGCGTTGTTCAGGCCGCGTTCCCACCCCTCGTCGGGGGCGAGGACGATTCCCTGGCGTTCGACGCCGGTGGGGACGCCGTCCTCGATGATCACCTTGGCCAGTCCCACGCGGGAGACGTTGCCCTTGGCGACGAGGCGCGGCAGCAGGTAAAGCTCGCCGTCGGGGCCGCGGCCGCTGGCCGGGTTGAGCACACCCTCGGCTTCATAGTCGTTGCCGGGCTCCGGCGACATGATGACGCCGGCGCGGGTGAGGGTGAAGGGAACGGTGGGGAGGTTCGAAGTCTGGGGGGAAGTCATAGATTAGCCCTTTACGCTGGATCCGATATTGGTGGAAATGAACTGACGCTGGAAGAAAATGAAGAGTGCGACGGCGGGCGCTGCGAGGACGCAGGCTCCCGCCAGGATGGCGCCGAACGGGTTGGACGCCGTCGCCGAGACGTTGGAGATGTAGTTCGCCAGGGAGACGGCGAGCGGCTGGATGGACTGGTCCTTGGTGACCAGGAACGGCCAGAGGAACTCGTTCCACGGCCCGATGAAGGTCAGCAGGATCGCTGTGACAATCGCGGGCTTCACCAGCGGGATGGCGATCTGCCACAGGATCCGCAGTTCCGAGGCGCCGTCGATCCGGGCCGCCTCGAACAGGGTCGAGGGCAGCTGCAGGAAGTACTGGCGGAACACGAACACGGCCGTGGAGTTGATCGCGAACGGCAGGATCATGCCCAGGTACGTGTCGGCGAGGCCGTAGTCGCGCACGATCATCACGTACAGGGGGATGAGCAGCAGCTGGAACGGGATCATCTGCACCAGCAGCATCATGCCGAACACCAGGCCCTTGCCGCGGAACTGCATTTGCGCCAGGGCGTACCCCACCAGCAGCCCGAAGACCACGGTGAAGAAGATAACGCCGCCGGTGAAGATGCCCGAGTTGGCCAGGCCCTGGAGCAGGTTGATGGAGTTGTTGATGTTCGTGTAGTTCTCGCCCGTGACGTTCGCCGGGTTCGGGAACGCCCCGGCCACCGAGGTGTCCGGTGAGGTCTGCAGCGAGCCGATGAACATGTAGTAGAACGGGAAGAGGAACACGAACGCGCCCAGGGCCAGCAGCGCGAAGCTGCCGAGGCCCAGGTTCTTGCGCTTTTCGACCTGGGAGGCTTTTCCGGACTGGCTGCTGCCGGAGCTGCCGGGAAGACCGGCGGGGCGGCGGGCGCCGTCGTTGTTCTCATCGTTGGGCGCCGCCGCCTTGTTGAGTATCGACATGTCAGTCCTCCTTCCCGCCCACGAGGCGTTTCTGGATCAGGGTGATCAGCAGCACGCCGATCACCAGCACCACGCCCAGCGCGGCGGCCAGGTCGGGATTCCCCTGCAGGATGCCCTTCTGGTACATCAGGAACACCGGTGAGGTGGAGGCGCCGTCGGGGCCGCCGCCGCCGGTGAGCAGGTACGGTTCGGTGAAGAGGTTGGCACCGGTGATGGTCGCCAGCAACGTCACCAGCACGCTGGCCGAGCGGACGCCCGGCACAGTGATGTTCCAGAACTGGACCCACTTGCTGCCGCCGTCCACCGAGGCGGACTCGTACAGCTCATCCGGGATGTTCTGCAGCGCGGCCAGGTACAGCAGGATGAAGAACCCCAGCTGCTTCCAGGTCACGTACAGCGCCACCGTCGGCATCGCCAGCCAGGAGTTGACCAGCCACGAGGGGTTCGGGGCCAGCGGCCCCAGAAGCTCGTTGACCAGGCCGTTCTGCTGGAACAGGAACAGCCAGACGCCGACGACGGCGACGCTCGCCGTGACGTACGGGACGTAGTAGCTGACCCGGAAGAACGTCCGCAGCTTGGTGACCCGGTTCAGGGCGTTGGCCAGGACCAGCGACAGGCCCACGGTGAGCGGGACGTTGATGACCAGGAAGACGCCGATGTTGGCGAAGGACCGCTGCACGGCGGGATCGGTCAGGACGGTGATGTAGTTCTCCAGGCCCACGAACGGGCGATCCACCTTGACCCGCGGTGCGGTGAAGAAATAGTCGTGGAAGGAAATGTAGACGGCGTAGCAGAGCGGGAAGGCCAGCACAGCCAGGATATAGATGACATAGGGTGCGCTGAACAGCAGCCCGAGCGGCTGGCGGCCCAGGAAGTTCTTGCGCTTCCTGGCCGCCGGCCGCCGGTCCGGCGCCCGCCCGGCGGTATCACCCGCAGTCTGGCCGGTGGCCGCGCCGCCGTCAGCTGAGCGAAGTGACATGGAGATCCACCCGCTACTTCTGCGCTGCCAGCTGGTTGATCTTCTCGGCGGCGCCCTTGAATGCGGCGTCGACGCTTTCGTTGCCGAAGATCACGGACTTGGCGTAGGCGGTGCGGAAGGTCTGCCAGACCTCGACCGAGTTGGGCACGTTCGGCACCTCGACGGTGCGGCCGGCCTGCTCCGCGAACTGCGTGTAGAGCGGGTTCTTGGCGAAGTAGTCCGCGTAGGTGGCCGGGAGGTCCTGGCGCATCGGCATCTGGCCGGTGTCGGCCAGGAGCGCAGCGTCCTGTTCCTTGCTCGTGGCGAACTTCATGACCTCCCAGGCCGTGCCCTGGTTCTCGCAGGCGGAGTACATGGCGACGTTCTTCGCGTCCGAGAAGGTGGAGCCTTCAGTCTGTGCCTGCGCCGCCGGCACCGGTACGGCACCCCAGTTGACCTTGTCCTTGTAGGCGGCGATGGCCCACGGCCCGGCCAGCGACATGGCAGCCTTGCCCTCGGCGAAGGAGTCACCCTGGTAGACCTCCTTCGAGGCCAGGTTTTCCTTGTACAGGGTTTCGAACATGGCGGCGACCTGCTTGCCCTCTTCGCTGTCGAAGGTGGCCTTGCCATCCTTGACCAGCGGGGCGCCCCCGGAGTTCGCGGCGTAGAAGGGGTAGAAGTCGAACCAGGACTGGAAGAAGTCACTGGCAGGGGACGGCCAGACGGCGTTGGCCGCGGCTCCGGACTTCACCAGTGTCCGGGCAGTGTCCAGGAATTCGGCCTGGGTGCCGAGCTGGGGGTTCTCGGCGTCCAGGCCGGCCTTGGTGAAGAGGTCCTTGTTGTAGAACAGCACCACCGGGTTGGACTTCCACGGCAGCTGGTACATCTTGCCGTCGGCGGACTTGTACTGGTCCGCGAGCTCGCCGGTGCGCTCCTTGATGTACTGGGCGCCGTCCGGGAAGGAATCGAGTGCCACGAGTCCGCCCTGCTTTTCGAACTGCGGGACCGCGACGGGCGCGGTGTTGAACACCAGGCACGGGGCATTGCCGGCGGTGATCGCCGCGCCGATGACTTCCTCGGAGCTCTTGCCGGCCGGGATCTCCTGGGCATCGATCTTCTGGTCCGGGTGGGCGGCGTTCCACGACTCGACCATGGCCTTGCCCCACTTCACCTCGAACTCGTTGTTGGAGTACCAGATCTTGATCGGCCCCTTGGCGGTGGTGGCCGACTCCGCGGAGCCGCCGCTGGCTCCGCCGCCGCAGCCCGCGAGGCCGGCTCCCATGATGGTCAGGGCGGCCACGGACAGTACTCGCGTGGCAGTTGAAAAGCGCTTCATTGCGTCTCCTTGGGAGGGTTTTGGGACGGGGGTTGTGTCTTGGGTTTTGTCTGGGTTGTGGCTTGGTTTTGTCTGGGTTGTCGCTGGGGGTGCTGCCGTGGCCGTCAGGCGGCCGGCGGCCGGTCCGGGGCGGGGCCGGTGGAGGCCCTGACCACCAGCCGGGGCGCCGGGAGGACCGTGTCCCCGCCGCCGTGGATGCCTGCCAGCTGGTTCAGGAGCACCTGGGCGGACACGCGGCCCCAGAGCATGGGGTCGGTGGCGAGGGTGGTGAGGGGCGGATTCAGGTACTGGGTGAACTCGGCGTTGTCATAGCCGGTGATGGACAAATCGCCGGGGACGCTGAGCCCGAGGGACTGGGCATAGGACTGGCCGGCGGTGGCCATCAGGTCGTTGGCGTACACAATGGCGGTGGGCCGGTCCGCCTGCCGGAGCAGTTCCGCGGTGGCGGCCACCCCGCCCGCGGCAGTGAAATCTGCCCCGGCGAAGAGGTCCGCCGGCAGCCCGGCCTGGGCCATGGTGCCTTCCCACGCCTTGCGGCGGCTCCGGCCGTGGATGTACTCCTGCCCGCCTCCCACATGGGCAATCCGCGTGTGCCCCAGGGCCACGAGGTGTTCGACGGCGGCCACGATGCCGGCCGACTCGTCCACGGAGACTGCCGGGAACGGGCAGCTGGCGTCCGGACGGTTGAGGGTCACGGCCGGCACCTTGAGGTCGAGCAGCAGGGCGATGCGGGAATCGTTGTGCCGGACGTCGGTGAGGATCACGCCGTCCACCCGGCCGTTGTCCACCAGTTTGCGGTAGCACCGTTCCTCGGCGCCCGGGGCGGTGGCGACGCTCAGGACCAGGGTGTAGTCATGCTCGGCGAGCGCGGTCTCGATCCCGGCGATGAACGCGGGGAAGAAGGGGTCCGTACCCAGCAGGGACGGGTCCCGGGCCACCACGAGGCCCAGCGCGTACGCCTTCGCGGAGGAGAAGCCCTTGGCCCGCAGGTTTGGCTTCCAGCCCAGCTCGTTGGCCACCCTGAGGATGCGGTCCCTGGTGTCCTGGCTGACGCCGGGCTGGCCGTTGAGGGCGTAGGAGACGGCACCCTTGCTGACGCCGGCCGCGTGGGCGACGTCGCTGATGGTGACTGCCATGGAGCCGGTCCCTTCGGAGGGGTCCAGCTGCAACGTTCAGCACTGAACCGGTTAAGTGATGTGTACTACTAAACCGGTTCAGTTGTGATCTGTCAAACAGGGGGCTGACGGGCGGCGTCCGGGACGAAGTGGTGGACTCGGTCCGCCGGCCGCGTCACACCCCGCAGATTATTGGCATCGGGGACGCCGTCCGGCCGCGCCAATCCGCGGCAGGCCGGCGTCGAACGCCGCAAAAGCCTGCCGTGCGTGACGCCAGGTGGCGGGCCTGCCCCGGCGCTAGACCCGGACCAGTCCGGCGACGTCGGCGAGGAGCTGCACCGAGCGCAGCCTGGCCTCGGTGCCGGTGCTCTGGTGCGCCACGATGAGCTCGTCGGCGTCGGCGTGGGCAGTGAATTCGTCCAGGTACTCCAGCACAGCGTCCGGGGTGCCGACGGCGGAGTACTTCATCATCTGGGCCACGTGCTGGCCCTGCGGCGAGTCCAGGATCATGTCCGCCTCGTCGTCGCTGAAGACGCGGCCGTTGCCGAAGAACAGCGAGACGCGGGCACGTTTGGTGGCCCGGAACATTTCCTGCGCCTCGGCCGCGGAATCCGCCGCGATCACGTTGACGCCGGCGATCACGTGCGGTGCGTCCAGCTGTGCGGAGGGCTGGAAGTCGCGGCGGTAGATGGCGACGGCGTCCTGCAGCGCGTTGGGCGCGAAGTGCGAGGCGAAGGCGTACGGCAGGCCCAGCTGCGCGGCGAGTTTGGCACCGAACAGCGAGGATCCCAGGATGTACAGCGGCACGTCGGTGCCCTTGCCCGGGGTGGCCTCCACGCCCGGGATGCGGGTGGGGCCGGTCAGGTAGCCCTGGAGTTCCAGCACGTCCTGCGGGAAGCTGTCCGAGGACATCGGGTCCCGGCGCAGGGCCCGCAGCGTGTTCTGGTCGCTGCCGGGCGCGCGGCCCAGGCCCAGGTCGATGCGTCCCGGGTGCAGGGTTTCGAGGGTGCCGAACTGTTCGGCAATGGTCAACGGGGAGTGGTTGGGCAGCATCACGCCGCCGGCGCCGAGGCGGATGCTCTCGGTCTGCGCGGCGACATGGGCGATCAGGACACTGGTGGCCGAAGAGGCGATGGCGGACATGTTGTGGTGCTCGGCGTACCAGACCCGCCGGTACCCCAGCTTCTCGGCAAGCTGCGCCATGGCGACACTCCCCGCGAGGCTTTCTGCCGCTGTCTGGCCCTTGCCGATGGTTGCCAGGTCAAGGATGGAAAGCGGAACAGTCACGGAAAAGCCGGCCTTTCGTAGCGGGAAGTCTCGGGCGCCGCACCGGATCCCGGCGCGCACACTGTGGACAACGACGCCGGGTCCCGGGATATTTCAGCTTCACCTGTGGCGTTCCCCATGCGGCGGTTCCCGTCGCCGCCACCCGCCGCGCCTCACCGGGTGGACGCGGGACGGGACCGGCCGCTGGGGCCGGTCCCGTCCGTCGCCCGGTTGCCCCGGACTTTCAGTGCCCCGTCATCCGGGTCAGGCGACGCAACCACCCAGGCCGATCTGTCCGTCGATGGCACTGATCTGGGACTGAATACCTTTCAGCTGGTCTTTCAGCACGGCCACGGTCTCCTTCTGCGCGGCGATGGAGACCTTGCTTGCACCCTTCCTCGCCTGCAAGGCAGCGAGCGTGGTGTTGGCATCGGTCAGCTTCTGGTCGAGTCCCGTGAGCTGTGCCTGGAGCTCCTTCAGCCTGGTTTCGGTGGCGCTGATCTCGCCGTTCAGCCCGTCAAGCTGCGCCATCAGCGGGGCGACCCGGGCCTGGAGGTCGAGGATCTCGCGTTCCTTGGCGGCAATCTGGGCGTTCAGCGTGGTGACCTGGGCGACGAGGGTGTCCAGCTGGGTGTTCAACGTTGCCACCTCGGCCTGCTTCGTGCTTACCGCCGCGGTGGCATCCTGCAGAGCCTTGGTCAGGGCCGGCAGCTGGGACTGCAGCCCGGCCAGCTCGGAACCCTTGGCCGCCGCGGCCGCCTGGGCGCCCGCGAGGGCAGAGTCGGCGGCTACCAGCTCGTCCTTCAACTGGTCCAGCACGAGCTTCTGCGCGGCGATGGCATCCTGGCTCGCCGCAACGTTTGCGGCCAGCGTCGGAACTGCCGCCTCCAGATCCGCCACGAGCTGCTCCTGCGCCGCGGCCGCATTGGCCGCCGTAGCCGCAACGGTCTCCAGCGCGGGGAGTTGGCCCTGCAGGGCCGTGAGCTCTGCCTGCTTGCTGGCCACCGCGCTGTTGGTGCCGGTGACGGCCGACTGGAGCGCCGGGATCTGCGCCTTCAGCGCTGCGATCTCGCTTTCCTTGAGGGCGACGGCGTCGTTGGCGACGGTCAGTGAGGCCTGGAGCGGGGCGGCCTGCTGCTGCAGCGCGCTGCTCTCCGTCTGCTTGGCCGTCAGCTGTGCGTTGAGGCCGGTGACCGCCGTTTGGAGGGCGGTCAGGTCTCCCTGGTAACCGGCAATGGTGGCGGTCTTCGTGCTGATCTGGCCGTTGACAGTGATGAGCTCGCCCTGCTTGAACTCCCGCGACGCGATGAGGTCCCGCTTGGCTTTGGAATTGCCGTTGATCAAATCAATCTGCACAGTGAGAGCCGCGATCTGCTCTTCCAGGCTCACCTTGGAGGTCTGCAGCGTGGCGAGCTCGTTCTGTGCGGAGGTGATCTGGGCCTGCTTGGCCGTGATTTCCGCATTCTTCGCCGTGACCTGCTGCTGCAGCGTTGTGATCTCTGCCCCCACCGTAGCGATCCTGTTGCTGTTGGCGGCAAGGGCTGTGGCGGCGCTTCGGGCGGTCGCCTGCAAAGTGGTGAGCTCTGCCTGGGCCGTGGTGATCGCGGCGTTTTTGGCGGTGAGCGCGTCGGCCGCGGCCTGGGCAGCGGCTTGCAGCGACGCGAGCTCGCCCTGTGCGGTGGCGATCGCGGTGTTCTGGGCCGTGACGGCGTCGGCGGCTGCGGTGGCGTCACCTTGGAGGCCGGCCAGCGTCACTTTCGCGGCGTCGATCTTGGCCAGCTGGGCGTCCAGCTCACTTTGCGCGGCGGTACCCGTTGCCTCGAGGCCCTGCAGCTCCGACTCCGCACCGGCGACGGCGTTGCCGGCCGCTACGACGGCGTCAGCAGCGGCGGCGGCCGCGGCAGTCAGGGCCGTGAGCTGGTCCTCGGCGGCGGCAATCTCCGCGTTCTTGCCGGCGAGCGCTGCCTCGGCGGCGGCGGCCGCGGCCGCAAGCGACTCCTGTTCGGCCCGGGCGGCACTGAGCTGGGTGTTCGTGGCCTCGATCTGTGCCTCGACGTCGGCGGCGCGGCTCTTCAACTCCTCGGCGGCGGCAACGGCCAGCGCTTCCTGCTCCTGCAGGGGTGCAAGCTGGTTCTGTGCCGTTGCCTTCTCCGCCTCGAGTCCCGCCAGGTTCCCCCGCAGTTGGAGTACTTCAGCCTCGGCGCTGGACCGTTCAGCCTCAAGAGACGCGAGGTCGTCCTGCGCCACCGCGATCGCGCCGTCGAGAGCCTGTTGGGCCGCGTCGAGGGCAGCGATGGATGCCGTTGCCGCATCGATTTCCGTGGTCAAGGCTGCGGCGCTGGACTGCAGCGCGGAGCGTTCCGCCTGGAGCCGCGCGATGATGTCGGCGTTCTTCTTCGCCGAGGCCTTGAGTAGGTTTTCCTGGACGGCGCCCCGGTGTGTCAGCTGGTTGACCACGCCGCTGCAGACTCCCGTGACGGATCCGCCGGCAGCGGTCGCCTGCGGGGCAAAAAGCAGCATGCTGGTCAGCACGCCGGGAACGACGACGGCGGCAGCAAGCCGCCGGGTGAAGACAGAGTGGTGCGAAAGATTGAGCATTTTGAGACCCCCAGGCGAGACACGGAGAAACGCGGCCCGCTGTGGCCGCCTTTTGTAGTCCCGATGCTATGCGTGGAAATACGCAGCGCGGAGGGCCGCCTCCACTCGTGTTTTCCTTGGTTCTACGTGTCTTTTGTGGGGGTGTACTCGCTTTGCCGGCGGGGACTACTTGGTCGGGCTTTCCCGTCCGGAATCAGGTGAAAAAACGTGCGGTCGCGGGACGTCAGGGGCACGAATAGTTGTAGTCCAGCCCCGCGGAGACGTACTGGGTCAGGGCGACGCGGCTGCCGGGGGTGAGCGCCGGCAGCGAGCAGTTGGATTTCGCCGCTGTTAGGGACCGCGCTCCGGCGAGCCAGCTCGGCAGGCCGGCGAGCGGGCTGCTTGCCGGAACCGTGCCGGCAATCTGGTTCCACTGGTAGCCGGTGGAATACAGTCCGACCTTTGCGTTGATGCTGGTGAAGTAGGCGGTCATGCCTTCGAGGTCCGCGACATTGTCGGCTTTGTCCGGCTGCCAGCTGTTTTCGGTCTCCACGTCCAGCCACCACAGGTACTTCTCCGGATCGTCGACCCCTCGGCTGGTGGCGTCGTCGTAGGCCTTCGCGTAGCCGTACATGTAGGAGCAGGCCCGGAAATCGCCCTCGCCGCTGCCGCAGGCGCCATACGGGTTGTCCACGTCAACGCCGCCGTAGTGGTTGGAACTCGGCCACCATGAGCCCTGGAGGCCCGGGTTGGCCGTGTTGACGTAGAGCGCCACCCTCGGCTGGGCGGTGAGCGGGGGGTTGGGCGCTGTGTTCGCCCAGGCCAGCTGGGCTTCCAGGCAGGGGTTCGTGGTGTTGGCGAGGCCGTTGTTGACCCCGACGACGGCGAACGCCGGCTTTTTGGGGAGGGTCTTGCCGCACTGGGGCCAGGAAACGTCAATGCCCACCGGCTCGGCATTTCGGGGCGGCGCCGCACTGGCCGTTCCACCGCCCAGCAGGACAAGGCCAAGCGTCATGGCGGCGGAAACAAGCTTCGTCAATACCCGGGTAGCCATGCCCCAGCTTACGTCCGGCCCCTACGCCGGGCCGGGAAACCCGACCTGCGCGTCGGCGGTTGGAATACTCGGCAGGCCGAGGGCGTTGCCGCCCCTAAGTCCCTTTACATTCCACCGCCGGCCGCGTGGCCGGCAGAACAGGAGCCTGACATGGCTAGCATTCTCATGGTCGTATCCGCCGCCGATTCCCTCACGATGCGGGACGGCAGCGAACATCCCACCGGCTACTGGGCCGAGGAACTCGTGGTTTCGCACCAGACCCTCAGCAACGCCGGCCACACCGTCCACATCGCCACGCCCGGCGGCGCGAAGCCCACGGTGGACGAGGTGAGCCTTGCCGCCGAGTCCGCCGGCGGCCAGGACCGCGCCGACAGCTTCCGCACCTACCTCGCGGGGATCGACGCCGAACTGTCCGCGCCGCTCGCACTGGCCGACGTCGACCCCTCCGGGTACGACGCGGTCGTCCTGCCCGGCGGCCACGGCCCCATGGCCGATCTCTACCAGGACGCGGACCTCGGCAGGATCCTGGTCGCTGCCAACACCGCCGGCAAGATCATCGCGCCGTTCTGCCACGGCCCGGCCGGCCTGCTGAGCGCCACCGACGACGCCGGAGCATTCGCCTTCGCGGGACGCCGCCTCACCGTGTTCACCAACGAGGAGGAACTGGGCGGCGGCACCGGACCCAACACGCCGTGGTTCGTGGAGGACGTGCTCAAGGACAAGGGCGCCGTCGTGGAGAACGCCGCCGCCTGGAGCTCCCATGTGGTGCGCGACGGAAATCTGATCAGCGGCCAGAACCCGCAGTCCAGCGAGGACGTAGCGCAGGAAGTCCTCAAGGCCCTCGCCGGGTAGCACCGCGAAACAACGCCCGCCGGAGCCGGGTCCGGGCTGCCGGACCCGGCTAAGCTGTCCGCATGGCCATCAAATCCACCGCAGATAAAGTCGCCACCATCCAAAAGGGGTACACCCTCGAGGGCCCCACGATTGAGCTCGGCGCCGCGATCATCGACGGCGAAGTCCACAAGGACGCCCCCGTCCGGCTGCCGCTCTCTATGATGAACCGCCACGGGCTGGTGGCCGGCGCAACCGGTACGGGCAAGACCGTCACGCTGCACATGATGGCCGAACAGCTGTCCGCCGCCGGGGTCCCGGTGTTCCTGGCGGATATCAAGGGCGACCTGTCCGGGCTGGCCACGGCCGCCACTGGCAGCGAAAAACTGATGGCACGCACAGCAGGGATCGGCCAGCCCTGGTCCGGCAAGACGTTCCCGGTGGAGTTCCTGGCCCTGGGGGGCGACGGCAACGGCATCCCGGTGCGCGCCACGATCACGTCCTTCGGCCCCATCCTGCTCTCCCGCATCATGGAGCTCAACGACACGCAGGAATCGAGCCTGCAGCTGGTCTTCCACTTCGCCGACAAGAACAACCTCGAACTGATAGACCTGAAGGACCTGCGCGCCGTCATCCAGTTCCTCACGTCCGCGGAGGGCAAGGACGAGCTCGAGCAACTCGGCGGGCTGTCGAAGGCGACGGCCGGCGTGATACTGCGTGAACTCATTACGCTCGAGGCGCAGGGGATGGAGAAGTTCTTCGGCGAACCCGAGTTCGACACCGCCGAACTGATGCGCACCGCCCCCGACGGGCGCGGTGTTATCACCTGCCTGGAGCTGCCCACCCTGCAGACCAAGCCGATGCTGTTCTCCACCTTCCTGATGTGGCTGCTGGCCGACCTGTTCGACGACCTGCCCGAGGCCGGCGACCTGGACAAGCCGAAGCTGGTGTTCTTCCTGGACGAGGCCCACCTCCTGTTCAACGACGCCTCGAAGGCATTCCTGGACGCCATCACCACCACCGTGCGCCTGATCCGGTCCAAGGGCGTCGGCATCTTCTTTGTCACCCAGACCCCCAAGGATGTCCCCGCGGAGGTCCTGGGCCAGCTCGCGAACCGGGTGCAGCACGCGCTCCGGGCCTACACGCCGGAGGACGCCAAGGCGCTCAAGGCCACCGTCTCCACCTTCCCGATGAGCGACTACGACCTTGAGGAAACGCTCACGTCGGCCGGCATCGGCGAGGCGGTCATCACCGTCATGAACGAGAAGGGCGCCCCGACGCCGGTGGCGCTCACCCGCCTGCGCGCACCCGAATCCGTCATGGGCCCAAGCGCCGACGCCCTGATCTCCAGCACCGTGGCCGGCTCGGCGCTGCTGCCCAAGTACGGCACCGCCGTCGACAACGTCTCCGCCTACGAGAAGATCGCCGGGAAGGGCCCGGCGGACACCGGCGCCGCGGCTCCTCCGGCCCGCGGCACCTCCGACGCCGGCACCTCCGACGTCGACGCCGAGGCGCGGCGGATCGAGGAGGACATCCTGGGCCGGCCCAGCAGCCGGCCCGCTCCGGCCCCCGCATCTCAAGAAACCCGCCAGGAACCCCAGCGCCAGGCACCCCGCCAGTCCCAGCGGCAGCCCGCGGACGACGGCGGCACGGCCGGGGACCTTGCGGGCGCCCTGGGCGGCGCCCTCGGCGGCGGGCTCAAGAGCATGGCCCGCTCGCTGGGAACGCAGCTTGGCCGCGAACTGCTCCGCGGCGTCTTCGGCACTGCCCCCAAGCGCCGCCGCTAAGCGGACCTAGTCACATGGGGCCCTTGTGACAAGGGGATTCCTGTGGGGTGCAGGTAACGTAAGGTAAGTGCAAATGAGTCAGGCGTTGGTCAGGATCGCAGCCGGGTGGCTGCTGGGCCTGATGCTTGCCGTGGCCGCCGGCGTCGTCGCGATCAATATCGTGAACAACTCCATTGCGAGCCCGCAGCAGCCTGTCCGCGAATATCTCGACGCGTTGCAGAAGGGCGAGGGCGAGAAAGCCCTGGGCCTTTTGCGGGCCACTGTGCCCCAAAGCAACGCCGCCATGCTGGACGGGACGGCGCTGCAGACCGCCACGGCGCGGATCAGCGGTGTGAAGTACGGCGAGGCGGAGGACCGCGGCGGCAACCGGGTCATGGTCCCGGTTGACTACACGATTGACGGCAGCGCACTGCGGACCGAGTTCCTGCTGGAAAAGTCCGGCACGGAATGGCTGTTCTTCCACAGGTGGGCCATTGTTCCCGCCGCCCTGCCGGTCCTGGACGTCACTGTGGTCAACGCCAATGAGGCCACACTCAACGGGGTTCCGGTGAACATGCCCAACGGCCGCAACTCCTTCGCAGTCTTCTACCCGGGCGAATACGAGGCCTCTCTGGCGGGCGAGTACTTCTCCGCCCCGCCCACCAAGGCCACGGTGTCCGGCCGGGATGTCCCCGCGGCCCCGATGAACCTGATGACCGAGGCCACCGACGGGCTGAAGGACGCGGTGGGCAGCAAGGTGAAGGAGTTCCTGGACACCTGCGCCGACACCGCCGACAAGCAGCAAAAGCTCCAGCCGGACTGCCCGTTCTACCACACCACCAACAACCGCGTCGTCGACGGCACCATCGACTGGAGCATCACGGAGTACCCCACCGTCAGCATCGAGCCCTTCGGCGGACGCTGGGTGGTGGCGCCCCTGAACGGCAAAGCACAGATCAAGGCCCGGCAGGTGGACCTCTTCACCGGGGCCGTGACGGAGCTCAACGCCGTCCACGATTTCAGCTTCACCACACGCCTGGACATCGACGACGACACCATCAAGGTCACCCCGCTCCTGAGCTACTAGCCCCGGCGAGGACGGCTTGGACCTCAGCCAGCATCAGCTCCGGGGTGGTGCACGACGTCCTCGCAGTAGTACCGGAGCACGGAGTAGCCGCGGACCACGGACCCGTTGTTGCGCCGCTGGTCTTTCTTCACCTGGGTCCACTCACCGTGATGGCGCCCGTCCAGCTCCACAACCAGCCTGCCCTCCAGCAGGAGATCCACGTATCCGACGCCGTCAATGAAGACCTGCGTTTCCACGCTGATGCCCGCCTGGCGGAAATACGCGCGTGGATCTGGTCCGGGGCCGCCGTCGGGAGCGCATAGAGTCCGCGATGCGGTTGCAGGACGCCGGCCCGCACCGCCCGCCGAAGTGCAGCGTCGTCGATCCCCAAGCGGGCCAACGCAGGCCGTCGGGCAGCTCCCCCGCAGATCGCCAAGGCCTTCAAGACTTCCATGGGGCCATCGTTCCCCGGGCAACGCGGCACCGGCATCCCGCGGAACCCCTATGTGGACAACTTCACGTCACCGGGCGCATAGTTTTGCGGCCGCCACGGCGTTGCATCCCCGGGATTTCGCGGATCCGGGGCCCCGTTAAGGCCAAAAGGCTGCTGCCCATGACGCCATGGTCACGGACAGCAGCCAAAACAGGCCCCCTGCGGCGGAGGTCAGTCCATTCCGCGCAGGTCCAGCACCAGCTCGGTGTCGCCGTCGGCCTGCAGCAGCACCGGAATGCCCCAGTCCTGCTGGTACAGGTGGCAGGCGGCGTGGTCCGGGATTTCGCCGTCGGCGTCCTCCGGGCCGTCGCAGGCCGCGGCGCGGGCGGTGATGTGCAAGACGCCTTCGGGCACGTCTGAGGACAGTTCAAGCGTGCGGAGCAGCCCCACGGAGGTCCCGCCGCCGGACACGAGCAGCTCCGGCGGGGTCGAGGAGATCTTCAGCTGGGTCGGGTCGCCCCAGCGGTCGTCAAGTTTCTGGCCGGTCGGCGCGGTGAAGCGGACGGCCAGTTGCAGCAGCCCAGGGGCCACGGGGCTCTTAGGCCGGTGGGTCTGGGCCGCGCCCTCGTCCACCTGCTGCGCTTCCTTGGGGATCGGCACATAGACCAGCTGGTGCTTGTTCGCCTCGACCACCACCAGGAGCGGCTCCGCGCCGGCCACCTGGGTGTGGTCCACGATCACATCGGAGGGCTCGGACAGTCCGCGCGCCAGCGTGGAGACGGTGCCGGAGGACGGGTCGTAGCGGCGGACGGCGCCGTTGTACGTGTCCGCGATCGCCACCGATCCGTCCGGAAGGACCGTCACACCCAGCGGGTGCTGCAGCCGCGCCTCAGCGGCGGGACCGTCGCGGAAGCCGAAGTCGAACAGGCCCTTGCCGACCGCCGATTCGACGGTGACCGTTCCGCCGTCGCCGATCACGAGTTTGCGCAGCGCCGAGGTCTCGGAGTCCGCCACCCAGATGTTGCCGTCGGCGTCCTCGGCGAGGCCGGAGGACTGGGCGAACCAGGCTTCCTCGGCCGGGCCGTCCAGCAGTCCTTCGAGGCCGTTGCCGGCGATGATGGACACGGCGCCGGAGCGCGGGTCGAAACTGAAGATCTGGTGCACGCCGGCCATCGCCACCACGACGGCGTTCAGCTTGGCGGACCAGACAACGTCCCAAGGCGAGCTGAGGGAAACCCGCAGCGGATCAGCCTCCAGCCGGGAACCGTAGGCGGCGCCTTCCTCATCCACGCGGGCCGGTCCCGTCTCGAGGAGCCGCTGCACGCCGTTGCCGGCCAGCGTACTGACAGTCCCGTCCGCGAGGGACAGCCCGCGGAGTCGGTGGTTCACGGAGTCGGCGATCACCACGTCGTAGCCGGTCTCGGCGGCGACGTCCTCCGGGAGCAGCACCAGGCCCTGGGGTTCGTTGAAGCGTGCGGTGGCGGCGTTGCCGTCGGCGTGGCCCTTGTCACCGGAGCCGTAGGTGGCCAGGACGGTCTGGAAATCAGTGGACAGCTCCACAAGGCGGTGGTGCCCGGTGTCGGTGACCAGCCAGGAACCCGCCTCCGACGCGCTTCCGACGCCGCGGCCGGAGGGGAGGAACAGGGCCTTGCCGGGGAACCGCAGGGTGCCCGACGTCGGCTCCGGCGCCACATACGGCCCGTCGCCGCGGTGCAGGGTGCCCTTGGCCTCGTGCTCGGCGATCAGCTCCGGGATGAGCACGGCGAGGCCGTCAGCGTGGCCTTCGCCGGAGAGGTGCGCCACGATGTAGCCCTCGGGGTCGATGACCACCAGCGTCGGCCAGGCGCGTGCCGTATAGGCCTTCCAGGTGTCCAGCTCCGGATCGTCCAAGACCGGGTGGCGGATCTCGTACCGCTCGACGGCGGCGGCCAGCGCCACCGGGTCAGCCTCGTGCTCGAACTTGGGCGAGTGCACGCCGACCGTGACGAGGACGTCGGAGTACTGCTGCTCGAGCGGGCGGAGCTCGTCCAGCACGTGCAGGCAGTTGATGCAGCAGAAGGTCCAGAAGTCCAGCAGCACGATCTTGCCGCGCAGGGATTCCAGGTCCAGGGACTTGCCGCCGGTGTTGAGCCAGTTGCGGCCCACCAGCTCGGAGGCCCGGACCCGGAGGTGGGTGCGTACGGTTTCGGTCATGAGCGTCCTTCCAGCTTGGAGTTGCGTTCGGCCAGCCGGGCATCGCGCTCGGCCAGCTTGGCAAACATATCGTTGTAAGCGGTGAGATCGGCGTCGTTATTCCTGTCCGCCGCCCGGTCGGTGCGCTTGGACTCGCGCGCGTCGGAACGGGACCACTGGACGGCAACGCCGATCGCCACCAGCAAAGTGGGTACCTCGCCGATGCCCCAGGCCACCGCGCCGCCCATCTGCTGGTCCAGCAGGGCGGAGGGGCCCCAGGTCCGGCCGAGGTTGCCGAAGTAGTCCGCGGCCAGCAGCCCGGTGCCGCCCATGATCGCGACCCCGAAGAAGGCGTGGAAGCCCATCGTGGCCAACAGGAGCAGCAGCCGCATGGGGTACGGCGCGCGCCGCGGCAGCGGGTCCGTGCCGATCATGGTCAGCACGAAGATGTAGCCGGTCAGGGCGAAGTGCAGGTTCATCAGCTCGTGGCCCACGTGGTCCCGCATCGCATACCCGAACGCGTCCGAGTAGTAGAACAGCACGATCGAGCCGGCGAAGTTGGCGGCGGCGAACAGCGGGTGCGTCACCAGCTGGGAGAACTTCGAGTGGATGAAGATCAGCAGCCACTCCCGGGGACCGCGGGAGCTGTCGCGACGCGCGGTGAGCGCGCGCAGGGCCAGGGTCACGGGGGCGCCGAGGACGAGGAAGATGGGGGCCACCATGGTCAGGGCCATGTGGTCCACCATGTGCGCCGAGAACAGCACCCGGCCGTAGACCGCAGGGGGACCGGAGGTCACGTACGTCAGGACTCCGAGCCCGATCACCCAGTTGACGGCCCGGAACCAGGACCAGGAGTCCCCGCGCCGCAGCACCTTCCGCATGCCCAGGATGTAAGCCACGAGGCCAAAGACCGCGACGGCGACCCAGAGCCAGTCCGGGCGCCACTCGGTCAGCCAGCGCTCCGGGGTCAGTTCCGGCGGCAGCTCGTAGCCGGAGACGATGAAGGCCGGGCTGGCGTCGGGGGCCAGGGACTCACCCTGCGGCGGGGCTGAGCGGCCGAGCGCGACGGCGACGCCCGACGTCGCTCCCATCACGAGCAGTTCGACGGCGATGAGCTGCCAGAGCACGCGGCGGGCGGACAGTCCGCCGGTTTGGCTGCCCAGCTGCGGGATAACCCAGCGCCGGTGCATCAGGCCGATGCCGCCGAGGACGAGCGTCGCCGCCGCCTTCGCCAAAATCAGCTGCCCGTAGGCCGAGCCGAAGAGATCGGTCCAGGAAGTGAGGCGGATGCTGGAGTTGATCACGCCGGAGGCGAACACCAGGATGAAGGCGAACCCGGCCAGGGCCGAGAACCGGCGCAGCACCGGTTCGGTGATGTCCGGCCGGCCGCCGGTCTTCGAATTCGACGCAGCGGCGCCCAGCAGGCCGGAAAGCAGCGCGAGCATAATGAGGCCGCCGACCCAGGCGGAGACGCCCACCAGGTGCAGGCCGAGCGAGTTGATGGCGCCTTCGTGGTCGGCCGAGCTGGCGGAGTGCCCGATCAGCGCTGAGGGGACCAATCCGATGAGTGCGAGCACCAGGGTTGCCGCGAGGCCGCCCTGGGAGCGGACGCCGAAGAGCGCGGTGGTGGCGACGGCGGCGATGATGACGACGGACAGCCAGGCGCGGCCGGTTTCGATGTCGGTCATGAAGTAGACCAGGGAGCGGGTGAATTCCGGGTCTCCGGAGATGCCCTGCCCCGCGATGTCCGAGTAGCTCAGCACCAGGACGGCAATCGCTGACAGCGTCCAGACGGCGCCGGCCGCGGCTGCGACTGCCAGCGCGCGGGTGAAGGCCGGATGCTCCGGGGCGTCCTTGGCCCTGGACCGCGAGCCGGCCAGCGAGCGGGGCAGGATTCCGACGGCGAAGAGCAGGCCGCCGATCACGGTGGCCAGTGCGACGTTGTGGACGGCCTTGCTGACCGGAAGTCCCCAGCGGACCAGGGCGCCCGGGTCGGAGACGTCGCGGGCAGCTGCGGCGCCGGAGAACAGGAGGGCGGCAACAAGTCCCAGGAACAGGGCAGCAAGGCCCGCAAACAGCCAGGGCCGGGAGATCCTGGCGGAACCCGCAACAGGGCCCCTCCCTCCCCCGGTCGGGGTGGGAGCGGTTGCTGTGGCACGGGGATTTGCTGCGGAAGGCACAAGTCCATTGTCCGCCACGCCCCGCCTGCTCGCCGAATCGGGAGCGGACCGCAAACGCCTTGGCGGCGTTGCCGGACGGTGCGCTTAACAAAAAAGGAGCGGCGACCCTAAGGGTCGCCGCTCCTTTCAAGCATTCAAGAAGACTACTTCTTCTTGGAGACCGCAGCCTTCAGCTTGGAGCCGGCGGTCAGCTTGACGCTGTGGCCCGCGGCGATCTGGATGGTCTCGCCGGTCTGCGGGTTGCGGCCGGTGCGAGCTGCACGGTCGGTGCGCTCAACTGCGAGCCAGCCCGGGATGGTGATCTTTTCGCCCGCGGCGACAGAGGTCTCGAAGACCTCGAACAGTGCATCCAGCACGGAGTTGACGGCTGCCTGGCTGGTGCCGGCCTTGCCTGCTACCTCTGCAACAAGTTCACTACGGTTCTTAGCCATTTATGTCCTCCTGGACGGTCATGATTTCTGGAGCCTGCACACGGCATGCGCACAAGCCACTGTCCGAAAACTTACCAGCTTGCCGCCGCCGAGGTGGTAAATTCCGCGTGTTTTCGGCCTTTTTTGAGGAAAAACCCGGGAATCGGCGCCTTTCGAGGCATTATTTCGCCATCAGCGGACGCTCTCTCAGCTCCGGCGCGGTCCGCCCGGAAGTTCCCGCAGATCCGGCGTCGTCCGGGGCCACGCTCCTGCACTCCCCCGGACGGTCGACGACGGCGGCATCCGGCCGAATGTATGGGTCTGAATGTGGTTTGTGGGGTTAAATGCGGGAGAGCCCCAACCGTGTGGTTGGGGCTCTCGACCGTGTAATGATGTTCCGGCGGTGACCTACTCTCCCACACCCTCCCGGGTGCAGTACCATCGGCGCTGTGGGTCTTAGCTTCCGGGTTC
>DATIUQ010000013.1:0-8450 GCA_035466775.1 Arthrobacter sp. | reverse complement strand
CGACCACATCCATTGAGGTGGACCTCCGGGTTGGGGGAACGTGGAAACAGCAGATGATCGTCGATGGCGACCTCAGCTACCCCACCGGAGGGATCTACTTGGAGATCGTTCCCGACGAACGACTCGTCTTCCGCTGGGGAGCTGTGGGAGGCTGGCCCGAACTCGACGGCGAGAACGAACTGACTGCCCCTGTCGTCACGGTGCAGCTCAACGGGTTGGGCAACGAAACGGAGCTCGTCCTCACAGTTCAGTTCTCTGAGCATCTGGACATCGAAGAAGTGCAAAAGCTCATTCTCGGCGGCACTCAGGAGGGCTGGGATGCCACTATCGATCGGGTTAAGGACAGCACTGCCATGACGCCCAAAAACCATGGGCGCATGGAGGGGCCCCAGGTCTATGTCTACTTTCCCGGAACGGCGCGGGAAGCCTTGAACTTTTACGCGGATGTTTTTGGCGGTGAGCTGTCTCTACACACCTATGAGGACTTCGGCAGGAGCGACGGCCCGCCAGAAGCCGTAGCTCATGGAGTGCTCAACGGTGTCGTTGCCCTGGCAGGATCGGACGCAGCCGAAGGCCAAACAACGGTCCGGCTCGAAGGCATCATGCTCTCGCTGCTGGGAACCGCCGAACCGAAAGTCCTCCATGAATGGTTCGACAAACTCTCCGTTGACGGGTCCGTGCTCGATCCTCTCTCGCCAAAGCCCTGGGGCGCGTCCGATGGCCAGGTCATTGATCGTCACGGACTTCACTGGCTCGTCGGATACGAGCCCGCGACGTGAGCGACGCACTGCTGCTTGCTCGGCCCGCGAGGGACCGAAGCCATGTTCTTCGGACAGGCGAGGGACTCGAGGACGATGCGATGCGGCGAACTTTAGTCCCGTCGGGCTGGACGATGGCACAGCTACTCAACCACCTGGCCTTCGACGACGAGATGTTCTGAATATCGGCTGCTCTCGGTGGTGATGAGAGGGCAATCGCCGGCAAGCGTGAAATTGCTCGAAGTGATGAGGTCCTTGCGAAGATCGATTTGGATGCCCCTCCCCGCTGGCGGCCGCCAACCCGCGTGTTCGACGCACCACCGATGCACAATGGGCGTGAGGTCCTGTTTCGCGTGCTCGCTGAGACGTCCGTCCACGCGGGCCACCTCGACATCGTCCGGGAGCTAATCGACGGGCATCAGAATCTCGTAGTGGAATAGTTCCGGCTTCAGGCCTCGGTCCGCTTCGGGAACACCGGCATATCGTCGCATTCTTGACGCTTTGGCTAGCCGCTTGCTGGGCCACCGTATGGGCGAGCCGGTAGGAGTCTGTGCCTGTTTCGGTGATAGTCCTTTGAAGGGCAGCCGGTCCACAATCGCGGCCCACAGACGTGGATCTGTGAAGGTTTTGGTCCAGCCGGAGAAGGTTTCGTACTCCCTATCTGAGGAATACGAGATCACCGCCTTGTGCTCATCCACCAGCCGGTCAAAGATCCTTTGCGCGGTAGGCGTTGCTTCCGTGGCGCGTCCAGACCAGTCAAAAGCATCGCATCAATGACACCCTTCAACGGGCCGAGTTTCGGTGTCCCGCGGGCGGGCACCCTGCGCGGCAGCCGCTCCGCGGCAGCCAACGCCTGCCTCACCGTCCGGCGGAAACTCGATGCTCGCGGGCAAGGGACCGAATCGATAAGCCCCTGCCCCTGGCATCACGGCGGATTCTTGCGAATAGCTCCGATCTCGACTCCATCACTGCCTTCCACTGTTGGGTAAAACATCTCGATGGAAAGCGGCGAGGGCTCTACGCTGCCTCGCCATCAGTCGTCTGGGCCTCTGCGTGGACTGCGTGCCTGATTTCAGCCGGAGGACGGCGCCGGGCTTTGGCCAGGGCAATCAACAAGGTCAGGATGGTGACCATCCAGGCAAGCCCTGTGAGGAACACCAGGCCGATTGCCGCTAAGGGGTGCATGCCGAAAGTCTAGGACGGCATGACCGGAGACCCGGGCGCAACTCCGTAACGCTTGGGCACGAAAAAGCGCGCCCCGTTCGCTGAGCGCGCCCTTCTCGATTCTCCGTGCCGTTCGTATTCGGCTGCACGTCATAAGCATGATTACGATACGGTTCGCAAGTGGTGGCCTTGATTCGTAGCGCAAGCCCTAACCGCAAACTATGACTACCCGGCGCTGGGTGGATGTGGTCGCCATGCCCGGGACCGGCCGTCCCGGGAACTTGGGCACCTGCCCTGCCGGGAGCGGATAAAACATTTCCCGAAAACGAAGGAGGGACGTCCTATCTCCTGTACACTTATTAAAAGAGGAAGGCCGCCGACAGAGTGCGGTCGAAGGAGATGACGTGACAGTAACACCCGCAGCGGTATCGTCGGCAAGGTTTAGCGCGCAAATCCGTTCCCAGGCACTTCAAACGCGCATCATGGAACTGATCCTGGAACGTGGCCTCGATGTTGGGGACGCGCTTCCCACCGAGAGCGAACTGTCCGCTGAGCTGGGTGTAGGCCGGAACACTGTCCGCGAGTCCCTCAAGGTTCTGCAGGCGCTCGGCGTCATAGAAATCAGGCACGGGTTCGGTATGTTCGTTGCCCCCAACAACTTCAGTGCCCTGGTGTCCGGACTGACCTTCCGCGGCAGGCTCTCGCTCAGGCACAAGGGCGAAGAAGCAATGGAACTCATTGATGTGCGGCAGGCACTTGAATCGGGTCTCATCGGTTCGGCCATCGACCTTTTGACGGAGGACCATCTTGCAGACCTCCGGTCCACCATGCAGGCGATGCAGGATGCCGCCGCAAAAGGCGAACCCCTCGCGGAGCATGACGCGGAGTTCCACCGCCGTCTCTACGCACCCCTGAACAACGAACTGCTCATCAACCTGATGGACGTGTTCTGGCAGGTGTACCGCCAAATCCATGAGGCGCTCGGTTCCGGGCCGGTCAACCTTGAAGAACAGGTCCAGATCCACTGGGACATCTACGAGGCCGTAGCCGGCAGGGACAAGACCCTGGCATCAGAGCGCCTCCAGCGCCACTTCGACGGCATCCGCCTGAAACTCAAGGACGTCGCGGCCTCCTGACGGACGCCCGCCGACTCCCTGCCTGGACTTCCTTCAACGCCCGCGCTCCGGGCGGCCTCACCCGTGCCCGGTTCCGTTTTTCGTAGAGAGTGCTTTGCCGTGGAAATTTTCGTAGTGCCTACCGCCCCAGCCACAGGCGCCGTCGCGGCCGGGATCCTGGCAGCCGTCATCCGCAGTAAGCCGAACGCCGTGCTGGGTGTGGCAACGGGAGGATCGCCCCTTCCGATCTATAAAGCTCTGGCCAGGCACCGGCTTGATGTGACGCGTACCAGGGCCTTCGCGCTGGACGAATATGTGGGCCTGCCGGCAGGACATCCTGAAAGCTACGCTGAAGTTGTCCGGCGCGAAGTGACTGAAAGGCTGCACCTTGACCCCGCGAAGGTTTCGGTGCCGGACGGGAGCGCCCCGGACCCCCAACGCGCGGCGGCTGACTACGAGGCTGCCATCGCCGGCGCGGGCGGCATTGACGTGCAGATCCTCGGGATCGGCCACAATGGCCACCTGGCCTTCAATGAACCGGGCTCGGCACTGGATTCCCGGACCCGGGTTGAAATGCTCACAGAACGAACCCGGCAGGCCAACGCGCGCTACTTCGACTCGCCGTCGGACGTGCCCCTGCTCTGCATCACCCAGGGACTGGGCACCATTCTTGAAGCCCGGCATCTCCTGCTGGTGGTCAACGGCGCGGACAAGGCAGGCATCCTTGCTGCCGCCCTCAACGGACCTGTGACATCGGACTGCCCTGCATCGGTCCTGCAGCTGCACCCTCACGTGACGGTGGTGGCTGACGAAGCCGCTGCTGCGCAATTGCCTCCAGGCAGCGGACAGGTAGCCGTGCGCGTGGGCGGTGCATCCGCCGCAGTGTAGGGCCGCTGCACAAGGAGCCGGAGACGGCAGGTTCAGGGCCGGGCTGCGGGGCGGCACAGGATGCGGCCAGCGCGCATGACCAGGACGCGGTGGAAGTCCCGGTCCACCACAACGACGTCGGCGCGGCGGCCCGCGCGGAGGCTCCCGAGGTCTCCGGCCCGGCCGATAATGGCCGCCGGAACGGCCGTAGCTGACTTAACGGAGGCAGCCGGATCCACACCTGCCTCGATGGTGCGGCGGACAACGTCAAGGAGGGTCGCGGTGCCGCCGGCCAGGGACCCGTTGCCGGTCAGTCGCGCCTCGGAATTCCTGACCGAGACGGAAGCAGGCCCCAGACGATAGTCACCGTCAGGCAGGCCTGTGGCGGCCATGGAATCGGTCACGAGAACAATGTTGTCCGCGCCCACCAGTTCGAAAACCATCCGAACGGTATCCGGGTCAAGATGCGCGCCGTCGGCGATAAGTTCGACGGCCACCCTGCCGGCGCCGGCCAGCCGTAGGCAAGCGGCAACAGGGCCCGGGCTGCGGTGGTGAAGCGGAGGCATCCCGTTAAACAAGTGTGTGACCGTGGGGCGCGAGATCGGTTCGCGGCCGGAGGCGGCAAGCAGTTCCGCGGCCTCGGTGAGGGAAGCCGCCGCAGTCCGTGCGTCAGAATCCGTGTGGCCCAGCGACGGAACCACGCCGTGCTCCGCAAGCTTTCGGACCAGGGCCTCCGCGCCGGCCAGTTCCGGCGCATAAGTCATGGTCCGCAGGTGGCCGCCGGCGGCGGCCTGCAACTCGTCCAGCAGGTCCAGGTCGGGGTCCAGCAGGAACCGCGGGTCCTGCGCCCCGCAGCGGGCGTCGGACAGGAACGGGCCCTCGGCATGTATGCCCGCGATGAGCCCCTCGTCACTAAGCAGCCGCAGGGCCATCATGCCCTTCAACAGGTCTTCGCGCGGCGCGGTCACCAGGCTGGCCAGCAGGGTAGTGGTACCGCTGCGGTGGATGAAGTCTATGGCAGTGCGGGCCGCGGCCAGGTTGCCGCTTGGGAAGTCACCGCCGGCCGCGCCATGGCAGTGCAAATCCACCAGGCCTGGCAGGATCATGCTTCCGGCCGGAGGTTCGAGCGGTTCAAGTTCAGGCAGGACGGAGCGGTCAAGATCGGCCAAGGGCCCCACGTAGGCGATGATGCCGTCAACTACGGCGACCGCGGAATTCGCGGCAGAATGCCCGTCCGTCACAACTGTGCCCGAGATGAGGTAGTTGCCGGGCGGCGCGGCCGGCGGCGTCATTTCAGGGCCTCGGCGAACCAGCCGGCGATGGTGGCCGGGTGCGTGATCGCTGTCCCGACGACGACGGCGAAGGCGCCGGCGTCGAGGGCCTGCCGTGCCTGGGCGGGAGTATGGATGCGGCCTTCGGCGAGGACTGGGACCCCAAAGTCCGCTCCCGCGATATGCCGAAGGAGGTCCAGGTCGGGGCCGGAGGTTTTGGGACGCTCGCCGGTGTAGCCGGACAGCGTGGTGCCCACAAGGTCTGCTCCGGCTTCGACCGCTGCCGCGGCGTCGTCGAAGGAACCACAGTCCGCCATCACGAGGGCGTGGGATTCAGCATGGATGCCGGCCACCGTCTGCGCCAGGGTGAGGCCGTCCGGCCGGCCCCGGCGGGTGCCGTCGATTGCCACAACATGGGCGCCGGCGTTGGCGACCGCCAGTGCGTGCCGAAGGGTGGGAGTAATGAAGACGCCGTCATGGCCGTCCTTCCAGAGCCCGATCACCGGGACCTCTACCGCGGAACGCGTGTGCTGCACGTCGGCCAGGCCCTGGACCCGCACGGCGCCAGCGCCTCCAATAACCGCGGAGGCGGCTACCTGCCCCGTGGTCCGGGGATCGCGCATTGGCTCCCCGGGATAGGCCTGGCAGGACACAATGAGGTGCCCGCGCAGGGCCTCGAGTGCTTCGGAAGTCAGGATCACTGGTCGGTTCCTTCGGAGGGGTTTGTGTGCGGCAGGACAAGGCGCGCAGCGCCCGCGATAGCCGCTGCGTTGCCGAGCTTGGCGGGCAGGACCGGAAGCCCGGACAAGGCGGGGAGGAGCTCGGCCCGCAGCGCCCGCTCCATGGGTTCCCACCAGGGGGCGCCGGCATCGGTGAGTCCGCCGGAAACAACAACCACCGCCGGGTCGAGGACGTTGGCCAGTCCGCCAACAGCCTGGCCGGCGGCAGACGCGCCGAGCCTTACGGCTCTGATGGCCGTAGTGTCGCCCGCTCCCGCCAGCGCGAAAACGGCGCGCGTGTCAGCCGCCTCCCCCTCCCGGCCGCCGAGCCTCAGGTAGGTGTCGTGGATGGCGGGCCCGGAGGCTATGGCCTCGACATGGCCGGAACCGCCGCAAACGCAGGGAACCGGAGTGCCGCCGTCGTACGCGTAGGGTGACGCGAAGTGGCCCACATGGCCGCCCACGAACCGGTGGCCCAGGACCGGGTGCCCGGAGAGCACAAAGCTTCCGCCGACGCCGGTGCCGAAAGCCACCAGGAGCGAACTGGCGGTTCCAGCGGCGGCACCTGCCCAGGATTCGCCCAGGGCGTGCGCGTGGACATCGTTCACGGCCTTGATGGACGACGGCGGCAGGCCCAGCCGCGTTGCCAACCCGCCGGTGAGTGCCGTCCCGGTCCAGCCGAAGATCGCGTCCGTCGCCGACACCACCACGCCGCGCCCGGCATCAATCACCCCGGCAGAGCCTACCCCGACACCTGCAACATCCAGGCCTTCAGCCCGGGCCCGGCCAAGGAGGGATGAAACCAGTCCAGCGGTGGCATCGAGGATTGCATCACTGCCGGCCCGGTTCAGAGTAGGAATCGTCTCCGGGAACAGGACCTCGCCGGCGGAGGAAACAACGCCCGCAGCAGTCTTGGTGCCGCCAAGATCAACACCGATCGCGTACTGCATCTGCTCTCTTTCTTGGGCGGTGCTAGAGCAGCCCGTTGCGTTCCAGGATCACCTTGATGGCCGTGGTCTCGGTTTCGTTGAGGGAAAGCATCGGCACGCTCATGGTGTTGGATTCGATGATGCCCATGAGCTGCAGGGCCGTCTTGAAGGCACCGAGGCCTGCCGCCCCGCCGGAGACGCGGCCATTGGGGGTGTACACAATCTCGAAGAGGTCTGCGAGGCGGTCCTGTTCGGATGCGGCCTTTGCCCAGTCGCCTGCCTGGGCGGCGTCGACGAGGTTGCGGTAGCCGCGCGGGTCCACGTTGCCCAGGCCGGGCACCACGCCTTGTGCACCGCCCAGGAGGGCGCCGTCGACAACGACTTCGTGGCCGGTGAAGATGTCGAAGTTCGGGATGTCCTTCGCCGCCAGCAGCAGTTGGCGGAAGGAGACGTCGTCGCCGGAGGAATCCTTGACGCCGGCAATCACGCCGTCACGGCCCAGCCGGACCAGCAGGTCGGTGGGGAGCTTGAAGTGCGTGCGGACCGGAACATCGTAGGCGAAGATCGGCTTGTCGACGGCGGCGTGGACGGCGCGGAAGTGCGTTTCAGTTTCTGCGGCGTTGCCGATCGCGTAGTACATGGAGGTCACCACGATGGCGTCGGCGCCGAGGTCGATGACCTTTTTCGCTTCCTCGATGACGCGGTTGGTGGTCTGCTCGTTTGCGCCGACGATCAGCGGCACGGCGTCAGCACCAGCAGACGCGTTGGCTTCGGCGATGGTGCTGACCACCAGCTCACGCTCGGCGTTGGTCATGTACGGAACCTCGGCGGAGGAGCCAAGGACGAAGAGTCCGGCCACCCCGCCGTCGAGCAGGTGCTTGGTGACGTTGGTCAGCGACGCCGTGTCGATGCTGCCATCGGCGTGGCGGGGGGTGACGACGGGCGGGATGACGCCCTGGAACTGGGTGGACACGTAGGTTCTCCGATGATTGGTGCTGATGGGGGGATCTAGATGTGGAGAAGGCTCGGGGCAGCGCCCAAGAGCTTCTTGGTGTAGTCGTTGGTGGGGTTGTCGAACACCTGGGCTGCGCTGCCTTGCTCGACGATCTTGCCGAAGTACATGACGCAGATGCGGTCGGAGACATACCGGACGGTCTGGATGTCGTGCGAGATGAACACCATGCCGAGGTTCAGTTCGGTCTTCAGGTCAGAGAGCAGGTTCAGCACCTGGGCACGGACGGACACGTCGAGTGCCGAGGTGGGCTCATCGGCCACAATGATGTCCGGGTCCAGTGCCAGTGCCCGGGCGATCGCCACGCGCTGCCGCTGGCCGCCCGAGACCTGCGACGGCGTCACTTCGGCTGCGGACTGCGGCAGTCCCACCAGCGACAGCAGTTCCTTGACCTTCGCTGCACGGGAAGCGGCGGTACCGATCCCGTGGATCTGCAAGGGATCAGTGAGGATGTCCTGGACCGTCATGCGCGGGTTCAGTGCAGTGGCCGGATCCTGGAAGACCACCGACACCGAGCGGCCGAACTCCTTGCGCAGCGCGGCGTTCCGCTTGATGGCGGGCCTGCCGTGGAACAGCACCTGGCCCGACGTCGGGGGCTGGAGCCCCACGAGCACT
>DATIUQ010000012.1:0-1745 GCA_035466775.1 Arthrobacter sp. | reverse complement strand
GTGAACGCCGGGGGAGACCCTCGCCGTGCCATGGCAGTGCGCGACGCCGTTGCTACCGCCCTCGAAACGGGTGACCTTCCGTTGCGCCGCCGCCGGGCCCACCGCGGTTCCGTTGCGCTGGTGGGTGGCGGCCCCGGCGATACCGGGCTCATCACCGTCCGCGGCCGCCGGCTCCTGGGCCAGGCCGACGTCGTGGTGGCCGACCGCCTGGGCCCCCGCGAACTCCTGAACGAACTTGCACCCGATGTCCGCGTGATCGAGGTTGGCAAGACGCCCGGCCACCACCCCGTGCCGCAGGCGGAGATCAACCGGATCCTCGTCGAGGAAGCCCTCAAAGGCCACCGGGTGGTCCGGCTCAAGGGCGGCGATCCGTACGTCCTGGGCCGCGGCGGGGAAGAGGCCGAATACTGCCGGCAGCACGGCGTCGAGGTTGAAGTGGTTTCCGGCGTCACGTCGGCGATCTCCGTTCCCGCCGCAGCCGGAATCCCGGTGACGCACCGCGGACTGGCGAAGGGCTTCAGCGTGGTGACCGGCCACGAGGAACTCTCTGAAATCCCCGCCCGCCCCGACCACACCATCGTCCTGCTGATGGGTGTGGGCCAGCTGCGCGAATCCGCGTCCGCCCTCGGCAAAGCCGGACTGCCTGACGGGACGCCAGTTGGTATCGTGGAAAACGGCTATTTGCCGGACCAGCGCGTGACGATCGGCACCCTTGGTTCCATTGCCGACCAGGCGGAAGCCGCCGGCGTCGCAAATCCCGCCGTGATTGTCATCGGTGACGTGGTGCGCGTGAGCCCCTTCGCGCCGTCGCACTTCAAAACCGCTGACTACAGCACCACCACCCCGAACAGCCCCCGCAAGCCCCGAGTCCTCACAACCTAGTAGCCCCCACCCAACTAAGTAGCGCCAAGTGTCGTTTTGAACCCTCATAACGACACTTAGCGCTACCTAGTTGGGACGGACCGAAGAAAAGGAACACAGCCGTGTCATCAAGCACCACCGTAGGTTCTGCCGAACGTCCGCTGCGCGTCGCCGTCGTGGGCTCCGGCCCGGCCGGCGTCTATGCCGCGGACATCCTCACCAAGAGCGAGGCCGTCAAGAGCGGCGAGCTGACCGTGAGCATCGACCTCTTTGACCGCTACCCGGCACCCTACGGCCTGATCCGCTACGGCGTTGCCCCGGACCACCCCCGCATCAAGGGCATCGTCAACGCCCTGCACAAGGTCCTGGACCGCGGCGACATCCGCTTCTTCGGCAACGTGGACTACGGCACCGACCTCACCATCGAGGACCTCCGCACCCACTACGACGCCGTCATCTTCGCCACCGGAGCCATCAAGGACGCGGACCTGAACATCCCCGGCATCGAGCTCGAAGGCTCCTTCGGCGGCGCAGACTTCGTCTCCTGGTACGACGGCCACCCGGACGTGCCGCGCGAATGGCCGCTCGAGGCCAAGGAGATCGCCGTGATCGGCAACGGCAACGTGGCCCTGGACGTGGCCCGCGTCCTGTCCAAGCACGCCGACGACCTGCTGGTCTCTGAAATCCCGGACAACGTCTACGCCGGCCTGAAGGCTTCCCCGGTCACGGACGTGCACGTCTTTGGCCGCCGCGGCCCCGCCCAGGTGAAGTTCACCCCGCTGGAGCTGCGCGAGCTGTCCCACTCCAAGGACGTGGACATCATCCTGTACCCGGAGGACTTCGAGTTCGACGAGGAATCGGACCGCCAGATCCAGACGAACAAC
>DATIUQ010000011.1:0-46074 GCA_035466775.1 Arthrobacter sp. | reverse complement strand
GAGGCGAAGGCCCTCGGAATCCCCCTCGGCGAGCCCTGGTTCAAGCTCGCCCCGCGGGCCAGGGAATGGGGGCTCGTGGCGCGCTCCAGCAACTACGAGCTCTACGGGGACATCAGCGCCCGGGTCATGGAACTCCTTGGCCGCTACTCGGCCTGGCTGGAGGTCTACAGCATCGACGAGGCCTTCCTCGGCGTCAGCGGCACGCCGGAGGAACTGCAGCGGCTGGGCCACACCATGAAGACCGCGGTGCGCCGGAACGTCGGAGTCCCCGTCTGCGTCGGCATCGCCGGCACCAAGACCCTGGCGAAACTGGCCAACAAGTGGGCCAAGCACAATCCGGCGTTCGACGGCGTCTGCCACTGGGATGCTGTCCCCGCCGCCCAGCGAGAGAGGCTCATGGCGGGACTTTCCGTGATCGAGCTCTGGGGCGTTGCCACACGGCTGACCAAGCGGCTGAACGGGCTGGGAATCCACACCGTCCTGGACCTCGCGCGGGCGGACCCCATCAGGATCAGGGACCGCTTCTCAGTGGTACTGATGCGGACCGTCCTGGAACTCCAGGGGACCGCATGCATCCCCTTGGAAGAGGAACGAACCGGCCGCGACCAGCTCATCTTTAGCCGGTCGTTCGCGACTCCGATCACCACCGGCGCGGGGCTGCGCCAGGTCCTCGGCATCTATGCCCAGCAGGCCAGCGCCAGGCTGGCGCGGCACGGGCTGCAGGCCAAGGTGCTGACCGCGTTCGCGGCCACGTCCTACTACAACCCGCATAACAACTCCTGCCCTTCCGTGTGTGTGCCGTTGCCGATGCCCACCGCGGACCCGGTGCTCCTGGCGAGGGCGGCCCACGCCTTGCTCCCCCGGATCGACGACGGCGCCAGGTACGTCCGCGCGGGGATCATGGTCACCGATCTGCGCCCCACCGGAAACCAGGCACCGCTGGAAATCTTCGAGAATCCCCACGAGGAACGCGGCATCGGCGAGCTGCTGGAGGATGTCAGCCGGAAATACGGGCGGGGTTCGATCGGCCTGGGCTACGCCGGCATTCGGGGCGGACCGGACTGGAGCATGAAACGCGGCATGCTGTCGCCGCGGTACACGACGCACTGGGCCGAGCTCCCCGTCGTCAAGGCCGCGTGACGGGCTGATGTCGCGGCTCGGCTGAGGTGTCGGCAGAGGCGCAGTGGGCTGGTGTCGGCCAGCTGTTCCCCGTTGCCTCGCAGCGGGATCGTGTGCCAGCCTCGAAGTGATCCCGTCGCCGGGCGACGACGGGCGACAGAAAAGGAGCACGGCATGGGACTCATCCATATCGATCTTTTCACCACCCTCGACGGCGTCGCGCAGGCCCCCGGCGGCCCGGCCGAGGACCCAGACGGCGGTTTCGCGTTCGGCGGCTGGCAGGCGCCCCTCTTGGACGAGGTCGTCGGCGAGCAGATCGACGCCGGGATGGCGGGGATGGACGCGCTGCTGCTTGGGCGCCGGACTTACGACATTTTCGCCGCATACTGGCCGCACGCCGACGGGGGCATCGCGACGCTCTTCAACCGGCTCCCGAAATACGTAGCGTCCCGCCAGGCGCCGGCCCTTGAGTGGGCCGGCTCCACCCTGCTCGGTTCCGACGCCGTCGCCGCCGTGCGCCAACTGCGGGAACAGCACGCGAACATCCACGTCATCGGCAGCCTCAACTTCGTCCAGACCCTCTTCGCCGAGCGGCTCTTCGATCGGCTCACGCTGTGGGTGTATCCGATCCTCCTCGGCGGCGGAAAGAAGGTCTTCGCCGGCGGGGTTGTTCCGACGAACCTCAGGCTCATCGAGCCGGTGGTCGCCTCACCCAAGGGTGCAGTGCTGCAGCGCTACGCGCTCGCCGAAGGCACACCGGGCGTCGGCGACATGTCTTCTGGCGACCACTCGGGCTAGGCCCGGTATCGGCAGGAGTCAGCAGCGGTGGCCATGGGCAGACACCCCCGGGCCCGTCAGACCGCGGCGAGGGCTTGCTGGAGGAAGGAGTCGAGGACCCTGCCGGCGTTCTCCTGCATACGCCGGGATTCCTCCGCGGCAAACTGCGAGCATTTGGGTCCATGCAGCCGTTCCCCCAAATAGAGCAGGGCAGCCAGTACTTCCGAAAGCTCGGTGTTTCCCTCGGCACGCTGCCGCAGCAGCCTCAAGTGGGCTGCCTGCAGGGCCGGTCCCGGGGCGCAGCCCAGATCGCGGTCGAACAGCCGGCGGCAGCGTTCGTAGGCCGACAGCCCCTCCACGGGAAGTCCCGCCTGTTCGTATCCCGAGACCAGGATGGTCCAGGCACGTTCGTTGAGCGGTTCGGCCTGGATGGCCTTCTGCGCAAACGAAATGGTCAGCTGGGGCTTGTCGAGGAAGGCCGCGGTCTCGGCTGCGAGAATCTGGGCTGCGACCTTCTCGGCGGCATGCCGCATCCGCGCATCCTCCGCCCAATCCGCCACG
Organism: Arthrobacter sp.; assembly: GCA_035466775.1. Taxonomy (GTDB): domain Bacteria; phylum Actinomycetota; class Actinomycetes; order Actinomycetales; family Micrococcaceae; genus Arthrobacter. The sequence goes on along the minus strand of DATIUQ010000011.1, from coordinate 43,617 downwards.
AGCTCAAAGCCCAGCAGCGGCTCATCCGCAAGCTCCAGGGCCTGCAGGGCCAGCACGTGGGCCTCGGCCGGAGCTGCCTGCCGGGCCGCCTGGACCAGCTGTTGGAACTCCGACAGGTCCAGCACCACCAGCTGCGGATCCAGCACGTAGCCGCCGTTCGCTGTGCGCAGCGGGCCCGTCTTGGTGTTGCCCGGCTGGATCGCCCTGCGAATACCACTGACATAGCTCTCCAGCGTGGCCACGGCGCCGCTGCTGGCCCGAGGTCCCCACAGGATCTCCACGAGGCGCGCCTTGGAGACAGGGGTCCCCAGATTCAGCAAGAGAATTTCCAGGATGTGCCGGGGCTTGCAGCCGCCCATGTCCGCGGCCGTGAGTACCGCGCCATTTCTCCGGATTTCAAAGGTTCCGAATAGTCGGACCGAAATGGCCGGCGTGTTTACGCCCAAATTGTCCACATTGATCTCCGATTTCCCCACTTAAACCTCAATCCAAATTCGGAGAGCCGGGGAGAATTATTTGAACGACGCGATGAGACTCATTTCCGCCCGACTTTCTAGGGAAACCGTGACACGCAAAACCGGGCACAACAAGCAATGAAGCTACCCGTTCCTTTACCATCAGGAAAGTCGAGTACACCCGGGAGAGCCAGCAAGTATCCTGCGAAAACAAATGTGAGTAGTCGGGTCTTGGCGCAAGTATCGCCCCGCCCAGTCAACCTCCCGCGCAGGGAATTATCTCCCCGCCGCATTCCGACACCCTTTCAGGCGGCGGTGTGGCCCCATCATTCCTCGGACATCTCCTCGGGAACGGCGGTCAGCTTGATTTCGGTACCGTCGCGGAGCACCGCCAACTCCAGTGGTGCGCCAATTGCCTCCGCAAACAGCAGCCGTTGAAGACTCTCGGCATTGGATACTGCCTTTTCTCCGACACTGAGAAGCGCGTCGCCCGGCCGGAGACCGGCCCGCTCGGCAGGCGAGCCTGCCAGCACTTCCACCACCAGCAGCCCTTCGCGGTGCCCGGTCCGCACCACAGCGCTTGGCTGCAGCCGGACAGGGGTGTTCACAAGGCCCAGATAGGCCCGCCGGACACGGCCGTCCTTCAGCAGGGCAGCGATGATCCGCCTGGACGTGGCGTTGACCGGGACCGCCAATCCCAGTCCCGCCCCGGCCACCGCGGTGTTGATGCCGACGATCCTGCCCCGCGCGTCCGCGAGCGCGCCACCGGAGCTTCCCGGGTTGAGGGCCGCATCGGTCTGGATGACGTCTTCGATCATGCGCCGGTTTCGGCCGGACCAGACGGGAATGGAACGGCCCAGTCCGCTGACCACACCCGCGGTCACGGACCCCGAGAGTCCCAGCGGGTTCCCGACCGCGATGACCAGCTGCCCGACTTTGAGCGACTCCGCATCCCCGAGTTCCGCCGGGGCAGCGGTCGGGGCCCTCCCGTGCACAACGGCAAGGTCCGAGAGAGGATCGGAACCGACCACGTCCACGGCCGTGCGCGTCCCGTCCGAGTACACCGCGCTGCCCCTCTGGGCGCCCGCCACCACGTGAGCGTTGGTGAGGAGATACCCGTCGGACGTGAACAGCACGGCAGACCCGGCACCCGTGAGGAACCGGCCGCGCCGGCCGGTGCCGCCGACTTCGAGCGCGGCCACATGCGGAGTCACGGCAGCGGCCACGCGAGTGACCGTCGCCGAGTAGGAATCGAGAGGGTCCTCTGACGCCTCCGGTTCGGGGACCCGACTGATCGCAGTGGCCACGGCGCACCTCCTGGGCTGGTACTTATCTAAGTCAACCACCGGCCCCTCGGGGGTAGTCCGGCGCAGCCTACGCCCTCAGAGAAATACCCAGGATGTCACGCCACCCGGGCGGCAGTTCATGTGGCGGTCGATCCGCCGATAGGCTCAGTGGAGACCAGCCTCACAGCCACAGGAGAACCCACGTGAACCCAGCGAACGCCGCACCCGATGAGCTGCCTCCGTTGGGCCTGAGCTGGGGCATCAAGCGCAGCTTCATCGACTACATCGCCAGCCTGCCGGACGGGTCCGTTTCAGCGACCGACGGGGCCACCATGTCCGGATCTACCCTGTTCTGTTTCAGCCCCGCCACGTCCGACTACGACGCCGCGCTGGGCACCGGCGTGCTGCGCTTCCGCGGGGACGTCCGGCTCGGCGGGCACCACGGCATGCTCCTGGTCCGGCTGCTGGACCCCTGGATCACGTTCACCTCCGGCAGTGGCGTGCTGTCCATCAACACCGGCGACGGAGGGGGCCACGACCGCACCGCCGTCGGCTTCCTCAGCCCTGCGAAACCGCGCGAGGCCGACGGATCCCTGGTCTGGGAGCACGTAGACGTCGTCATTTCTCCCGAGGGGTCCGAACTGTTCGACGGCCAGTACGCGGCCGGGCAGCCCATGGATCCGCTCTTCATCCGGGTCGCCGTCTAGGCAAGAAACAGAAAAAGGAGACCAAGGGTGGAAATCTCAGACGCCGTCGAAACAGCCCGCCTGCACGTGCTCGCCGGCCAGGACGCGGGACCAGGGCCCGCGGACAAGGACGCTGCCGACTTCCGGCGCCGCCTGGACGCCCACCTTCCGGAGCTGGCGCGGCTGTTCCACAGTCTCTACGGGACCCGCGCGGACTGGGCCGACCAGTTGACTGCCCTGGTGCAGCAGGCCGCCGGTTCGTGGGCGGATCGGCCGGCGGAGCTTAAGGCCCTCGACGCCGTCCGCGAACAGGACAGCGGCTGGTTCCTGTCCAACAAGATGCTCGGCGGCGTCTGCTACGTCGACCGGTATGCCGGGAACCTGGACGCCGTCCGCGACCGGATCCCGTACTTCAAGGAACTCGGCCTCACCTACCTGCACCTGATGCCCCTGTTCCTGGCGCCCGAGCCGCACTCCGACGGCGGCTATGCCGTCTCCAGCTACCGCGAAGTCAATCCCGGCCTCGGCAGCATGGAGCAGTTGCGGGCCCTTGCCGCCGAGCTCCGGGCCAACGGCATCAGCCTGGTGCTGGACTTCATCTTCAACCACACCTCCGACGAACACGAGTGGGCCCGGAAGGCCTCCGCCGGCGATCCGGGCTACAGCGGCTACTACTGGATGTATCCCGACCGGACCATGCCTGAGGCGTATGAGGAACACGTGCGCGAGATCTTCCCGGATGACCATCCGGGGTCGTTCGTACCGATGCCGGACGGGCGCTGGGTCTGGGCGACGTTCCACACCTTCCAATGGGACCTGAACTACTCCAACCCGGAGGTATTCCGGGCAATGGCAGGTGAGATGCTCTTCCTGGCCAACCAGGGCGTGGACATCCTCCGGATGGACGCTGTCGCCTTCATCTGGAAGCAGCTCGGAACACCCTGCGAGAACCTGCCGGAAGCACACCTGCTGCTCCGTGCCTTCAACGCCGTGTGCCGCTTCGCGGCACCGTCGCTCCTGTTCAAGTCCGAGGCGATCGTGCACCCCGACGAGGTGGCGCAGTACATCGACCCGGCAGAATGCCAGCTCTCCTATAACCCGCTGCAGATGGCCCTCATCTGGGAAGCCATGGCCACACGGGATGTTTCCCTGCTGGCGCAGGCGCTGGAGCGGCGGCACAACATCCCGGAGTCCACGTCCTGGGTGAACTACGTCCGGAGCCACGATGACATCGGCTGGACGTTTGCCGACGAGGATGCCGCCGAGCTGGGCATCAACGGCTTCGACCATCGCAGGTTCCTGAACGCCTTCTACGTCAACCGCTTCCCGGGAAGCTTCGCCCGGGGAGTGCCCTTCCAGGACAACCCCAAGACAGGTGACTGCCGCATTTCCGGCACGACGGCGTCGCTCTGCGGGCTGGAGGACGGCTCCGCCCACGCGGTGGACCGCATCCTGCTGGCCCACTCGGTCGCATTCAGCACCGGCGGCGTCCCGCTGCTTTACCTTGGCGACGAAGTGGGGCAGCTCAACGACTACGGCTTCGCCCAAGAGGATGGCCACGGCGCCGACAGCCGCTGGGTCCACCGGCCGCGCTTCGCCGCCGAACGGTATGCCCGTCGCCATGACACCTCCACACCGGAGGGCGCGGTGTTCGCCGGGCTCAGGAACATGATTGCCGTCCGCTCCCGCACACCGGAACTGGCCGGAACCCTGCTGCTGGATTTCGCCACGAAGAACCCGGGTGTCCTCGGCTACCAGCGGCCCGGCGACGGAACCCGCATCCTTGCCCTGGCCAACTTCAGCGACGTGCCCCAGGCAGTGGCGGCGGCGACGCTCTCCGGATTCGCCGCCGACGCCCTCGACATCCTGACCGGTGCCCCTGTGAGCCTTGGCCAGGGAATCATGCTCGGACCCCGGGAGTTCGTCTGGCTCAGGGTGACGCCGCTGCCCTGACGCCGCCTGCCCTGACGTCCGGAGCCCGGAGGATCGAAGCGGACGGATCGGGGAGGGCACGTGCGGCGTCAAAACGCACAAAATGACCGGCCGCACACTGGTTGAGGAGAGAGTGCGGCCGGTAGTCTGTTCTGGACTTCGTCTTGTACCAACTGTGCCGTAAAGCAGCTGAGAGTACGCTGAGAAGTCGTCCGCCTGCCCGCGCGCCGGAAAAGTCTCCTGCGGCGGTTGTCCGGGGACCGCGGGTGCCGCATTCTTGAACCATGGACAAGCTCGCGTCCACTGCCACGTCCGGCCGGTCCTCCGGCCGGTCCCGCTGGGGCCTGCGCAAGCGATCGACGGCGGCCGCCGTCGCCGTCGTTGCCGTGGCCCTGCTGCTCGGTGGCGTCATCTGGATCGCGTTGCTGCAGAGCACCCTCACCGCCTCACTCGACACGTCTTCCCTCCGGAAGGCACAGAACGTGATCGTCCAACTGGCTGACCATGAAATCGAGGAGGCCGCCGAGTACGTCCAGCTGACGGGCTACGCCGGCCAGTACGTCCAAATCATCGACGCCTCCGGGCAGGTTGCAGCCGGCTCCGATCCCAAAGCCGCACAAGCGCCCTTAACCGGACTGCGTCCCCCACCCGGACAGACCCAGACCCAGGATGTCTCCAGCCTTCCGAACATCGGCAACGATGATGACTTCCACGTGGTCGCAGCCGGCGTGCAGGTCGGTTCCGCGGGATACACCGTGGTGGTGGCCTCCTCAGTGCAGGTCCAGGCCGATACCGTCGCCACCGTGGCCTGGTTTCTGCTGGCGGCCACGCCGTTGCTGCTGGCCCTCGTCGCCGTCTCCGTGTGGCTGCTGGTGGGCCGTTCGCTGCAGCAGGTCGAAAGGATCCGGGGACAGGTCGCCCGGATCAACGCCGACCACCTCGAGGGCCGCGTCGACGTTCCGCGCACCAACGACGAACTCGAGGCACTGGCCGTGACCATGAACATGATGCTGCAACGGCTCCAGGCATCGGACAGCGAACAGCGCCGCTTCGTCTCTGATGCCAGCCACGAGCTGCGCAGCCCGCTGGCCACCTTGAGTGCCGGCGTCGAGATCGCCGCGGCGGATCCTTCCGGAGCGATGTGGGCCCAAATGAAGGATGTCCTGGCCGGCGAAACCGACCGCATGCGCTATCTGGTGGAGGACCTGCTCACCCTGGCCAAGGCGAACGACGGGGGGCTGACCATCGAGGATGCGGACGTGGACCTGGATGACGTCGTAGACCAGGAAATCAGGCGGCTGCGCTCGGCGAGCCGGCACCAGGTCTCCGCCGATCTCACCCCGGTCCGGACCCGGGGCGACGCCCGGCGCATCGGCCAGGTCCTGCGGAACGTCCTTGACAACGCCGAGCGGCATGCGCTGTCCCGGATCCGCGTCGCCCTGCGCACCACGGACGCCGGCGCCGTGATCACGGTCGACAACGACGGCGATCCCGTCTCCGAGGCGGACCGCACCCGGATCTTTGAGCGCTTCGTCCGGCTCGACGAGAGCAGGTCCCGCGAAGGCGGTGGAAGCGGTCTCGGCCTGGCGATTGCTGCCGGCATCATGTCCGCCCACCATGGCACCATCCGGGCCACCGAAGGTCCAGCCGGTGAATGCCGTTTCGAAATTACGTTCCCGGTGCCCCGTCCGGTGGCTACGGCTCAGGCTCCGGCTCAGGGTGCGGAGCCTGCACCGGCGCAGGAAGCTGGTCGGCGCTGAGCCGGTAGCCCATCCCCCGCACGGTGGCCAGGCTGCGGACGCCGAACGGGGCGTCGATCTTGCGCCGCAGGTATCCGATGTAGACCTCCACGACGTTGTCCCCGCCTTCGAAGGCCGAATCCCAGACGTTATCGAGGATCTCTGCCTTCGACACAACCTGGTCGTGCCGGCGCATCAGGTAATGGAGCAGCCCGTATTCGCGGGCGGTCAGGGGGATGTCAGAACCGGCCCGGCTGACGCGGCGGGTGACGGGATCGATCGACAGGGTCCCCAACGTCAGCACCACGGGCCGTTCCGGCGCCCCCCGTCGGATGAGGGCGCGGATCCTGGCCACGAGGACCAGGAAACTGAAGGGTTTCGTCAGGTAGTCGTCGGCCCCCAGGTCGAAGGCGTCCGTCTGGTCGTATTCGCCGTCCTTCGCCGTGAGCATCAGCACCGGGGTCCAGATCCCGCGGCGGCGGAGCTCCTTGAGCACGTCGTAACCGTTCATGAGCGGCAGCATGAGATCCAGCAGGATGGCGTCGTAGGAGGACTCGGTCGCGGACGACAGGCCGCTCACGCCGTCGTGGGCCAGGTCCACAACGAACCCTTCGTTCACGAGTCCGCGGCGGACGGTGTCGGCGAGGCGCCGTTCATCCTCAACCATCAGAATCCTCATGGCAGGACTCCTCTCCTCAGACACAGTATGGCGCCTTCGACGCCTCCGTGGGGTACCGCGAGGAGAGGGCGGCGCCCGAGGGTTCTTAGATGTCCCCGCGGGCCCGCGAAACCTGGGAAGGAGGGCCGAACAGCCACCCGGAGACGTCGCTGCGCAGGACGAAGTGGGGTCCTCCGGTGGCACTCACGCTGCCGGTCGGAACGTAGTACCCGCGTCCGGCCCCCGGACCTCCGGCGGCACGGTCCAGTGCCTCCGTGAGGTGCCTGGGCAGATGCCCCGAGGGGCCGAGGGCCCGCAGGCCGTCGAATTCTTCCGGCGTGAGCCGTCCGAGCACTGCAACGATATCGGCCATCATGTATCCCTTCCGGCAGACGGTGCCTAAGGGACCAGCCTAGGGTCCCGCCATGAACGGCACGTTAACTCCGGACGACGATCATCGAACACGTGCCCGGGCGGGGGGCAGGCCACAGGTTCCCCCACCAACTCCACGGGTGTCATGAGGGTCACTGCCCGCAGTCCCCCTACACCCAGCAAATTAACGGGTGGATGCTGTACCGTTCAATCCCGGGAAACCCAGACCAACGGAATCGAGAATCAACCAGGTGGCAACCGACTATGACGAAGTCCGATCCGACGTTGCGGAATCACGCAACGCCTCGCTAGAGGCCCTTCGCTCCGCGAACGCGCCGGACGCCCGCAGCGTCACCCGTGAGCTTGACGAGGCTGACACCTCCGAAGGCGTGGAACTGCCGGGCGCCGACCTCTCCGGCGAGGAACTGACGGTCACCGTCATTCCGCAGAAGGAAGACGAGTTCACGTGCTACTCGTGCTTCCTGGTCCGGCACCGCTCGCAGCTCGCCCGCGAAAAGGCGGGCCACTCGTACTGCGCTGACTGCATGAGCTAGGAGCCGGCCAGCTTCATATTCCCGCAACAAGGGCTCCGGGAATGCCTTGCATGGCACGTTCCTATACGCTCCTCAATGACGATTCGGCGCGTGCCGGCACGTAGCCGGAGGCGGGAACCATGCGGAACTGGACCACGACGCCGGAGGACACTCCTCCGGTGGCGGCTGGGGGCACGGCCGATAGCCGGCTCCTCATCGACGGCTCCGGCACCACCGGTGCCGGAGCTGCCTCCGTCGGTACCGGGTCCCCACGCCCCGGGCGCACCTGGAGCCTCAAGACTGAATGGTCCCGCGCCTTCGCCCTGATGCTGGTGGCGCTGCTCCTCGGGGCCGTGGCAACGGTCGTCGGGGTCAGGGCCGTCGCGGACCAAGTCCAGGAAACGTCCGCCCAGCTGCAACGTGAATCGGCTGCCGTCGCTGAGCTGCGTTCCGCCCTGGACGCCCACGAGCAGGCCGCCCACCGGCTCTTGTCGAATGCGCCTGCCGACCGCGGCGCGTTCCTCCAGCAGCAGCAGGACCTCTCCCGCCGCTTCGAGGCCGCCATCCTCCTGCTGCCGGCCGAGCGGGAGATGCGGGCCACCGCCGGCCAGGCCCGCGACGAATGGCAGGACGGCCTTGCCGACCACGGCCTCTGGGGCAGCCAGGTGCAGTCCCTCACGGGAGTCCGCCTGGCCGACTCTCCCGGCCTCTCCGCATCCGGCGCCAGCGTCCGTGCACTGCTGGACAGGATCCAGCGATCGGCCATCGAAGCGATGGACTCCGGCCTGGCCTACAGCGCCGAACTCCAGCAGATCGTGATCGCAGCCCGCAGCGCTTTGTTCGGGCTTGCCGCGGCCGGCGTCGTCTACTTCCGTGCCAGAATCGTCAAATTCCTCATCCGGCCGGTGGAAGGCCTGCACCGTGGCGTTCTCAGCCTGAAGTCAGGCAACTACAGCCACCGCATCGACGTCGTCCGCCGCGACGAGCTGGGCGAGCTGGCCGAGGCTTTCAATTCCATGGCCGCGGCCGTCCATGACAGCCACCTGGCCCTGACCCACCGCGCCACGCACGATCCCCTCACGGGGCTCGCCAACCGCGCCGCGCTGACGGAGCGCCTTGCGTCGTCCTTCAAACCCGGCGCTGAGCCCCGGCCCCGGATCGAGGGCCTGCTGATCATCGATGTGGACGACTTCAAAGACGTCAACGACTCCCTCGGGCATGAAGGCGGCGACGCGCTGCTGATCCAACTGGCAGGACGGCTGCAGGGCTGCGTGCGGGCCCACGACCTGGCCGCCCGCCTCGGCGGCGATGAGTTCGCGATCGTGGTCGGGGACGACGCCGACGGATCTGCCACCGCCGGGATCGCGCAGCGGATACACGATGCGCTGCGGGCACCGTTTTCCGTCGGCGAGATCCGGTTGAAGGTTTCGGTGAGCATGGGCGCTGCGCAGCGTCGCCCCGAAACGGGCGATCCCGCGGAGCTGCTGCGACAGGCAGACTTCGCGATGTACATGGCTAAACAAGGCGGCAAGGGTCGCTACCAGCGCTTCGACGCCGAAGGCTATGGCCGGATGGCGCGCCGCGCGGCGCTCCGGGCCGATCTGGCCGCCGCGGTACCCCAGCGGCAGCTTCGGCTCGAATACCAGCCCGTGGCCGATCTGCGCACCGGGGAAATCCTCGGCGTCGAGGCGATGGTGCGTTGGCATCACCCAACGCTGGGGACCCTGGACCCCTCCGAGTTCATACCCCTGGCCGAAGAATCCGGAGACATCGAAGCAATCGGCTGCTGGGTGCTGGGCACCGCCAGCCGGCAGGCCGCCCGCTGGCGCACCTCCATGAGCCACTGCGAAAACCTCTGGGTCTCCGTCAACCTCTCCACCCTGCAGTTGCCCAGCCCCCGGAACCTTGCCGCGATCGAGGCCATCCTGACCGATCCCGCCGCGCAGGCGGACAAAGTGGTACTTGAAGTCACCGAAACGGCGCTGGCCAGCAGCGTCGACGGCGGCATCACCGCCCTCAACCGGCTGAAGGGGCACGGCGTCCGGATCGCCATCGACGACTTCGGCACCGGCTACTCCTCGCTGAGCGCCCTGGCCGAACTTCCCGCGGACATCCTCAAGATCGATCGGTCGTTCCTGTCCGGGAATGCCTCCGACGCGCCGTCTGCCGCCATGCTCGAAGGCATCCTCGGGTTGGCGTCCAAACTCAACCTTGAGGCGATTGCCGAAGGCATCGAGGACCCCGGGCAACTGGCCCTGGTGCGCGGGCTGGGCTGCCGCCTGGGTCAGGGGTACCTGCTGTCCCGGCCCGGCCCCGCGCCCCTGATCGAGGCCCTCCTGGACGCACGTGTCCGCCTCCAGCCACCGGCCGGGGCGCACACCTCAGACTCCTGAGTTGGCCCGCCGTCCGGCTTTGAGCAGACGCAGGCCGCTGGCCAGGACACCGACGTGGCTGAAGGCCTGGGGGAAATTCCCGAGGAACTCACCCGTGTCCGGGTGGATTTGCTCGGGCAGCAGGCCCAGCGGGTTGGCACGGTTGCAGAGGGTCTCGTACAGCTCATACGCCTCATCGATCCGTCCCTGGCCGGCGAGGTTGTCCACGAGCCAGAAGCTGCACAACAGGAATGCGCCCTCGCCTCCCGGAAGCCCGTCGGGGGACACCTCCGGAAGGTACCGGTAGAGCAGTCCGTTGCCGGCGTCGAGGTCCTTGGCAATGGCCTTCGTCGTGGAGACCATCCGCGGATCGTCGAAGGCTATGACGTTGCGGACTGGCAGCGTCAACAGCGCGGCGTCGAGCCCGCCCGCGCCCCCGAGATTTTCAGTGAAAGTCTGCCGCTCGGAGTTCCACGACTGCGTCAGCGCGGCTTCGCGGATTTCCTTGGACGCTGCTTCCCATCTGCCCCTCGGATACGGCAGCCTGTGCCTGCGGGCAATCTGGATCGCACGGTCGACGGCCACGTAGCAGAGCGCCGCCGAGTAGGTGAACGGGCGGCCCTCCGACCGGATTTCCCAGGGTCCGCTGTCCGGCGTCCGCCAGCGGGCGATGGCCAGTTCCACGATCGGGACCAGCGCCGCCCACAGCCTGTCGTCCACGCGCCCACCACTTCCTGACCACTGGTAGGCGATGTCAATGATCTCGCCATAAACGTCGTGCTGCAGCTGGTGGATGGCCCCGTTCCCCCACCGGACCGGGGCCGACCCGCGGTAACCCCGGAGCAAGGGGTCCTGGACCTCGTCCGGCGGCTGCGAACCGTCCAGTGCGTACATCACATGCGGTACGCCGTCGCGTTCGACATTGGTCAGCACCCAGGCGAGAAATACGTCCGCGTCGCTGGGATCACCGATGCGGCGGAACACGTAGTTCGAAAATGACGCGTCCCGGACCCACGTGTAGCGGTAGTCCCAGTTTCGCGGTGCGCCGGGCCATTCCGGCAGTGACGAGGTCGCCGCGGCCATGATGGCTCCCGTCTCGGCATGATCCAGCAGCTTGAGGGTCAGGGCCGAGCGCTTCATCAGTTCCGCCTGGGACCCCTGGCAGTCCAGCCCGGACGCCCAGCGCCTCCACGCGGCAACGGTCTGGTCGATCAGCTTCCTCGTGTCCGGATGCTGCCGGAGCCGGAAGCGCCCCGACCAGTGCAGGGCGGCCGTGAGGGTCTCCCCGGCCCGCAGCGTCAGCTCGGTAGAGAGCCCACGCCCGTCCGGAGCCAAGGCCACCGACGACCACAGATAGACCTCCGAAACAAGCCCGCCCTCCCACTCGAAGCGCCAGCCGCCTGCGAGTTCGTCGAAGCGGACCCCGGCCTTCGGCACCAGCCGGATACGGAGGCGCACGTCGCCTCCCACCGCCTGGACGTGCCGAAGTAGTTCGTTGCGGCCGGCGGGCACGGGTTCCACCAGGTCGGCGCCGGACCGCAGGGTCAGGCAGTCCGTAATCTGGAGCATGCCGCGGTCCGAGGCAAGGGTCGTGACCAGGACACAGGAGTCCTCCATATACCGCTGGGTGGCCGCGCGGAGGGCGACGGGGGCAATCTCGAAGACGCCACCGTTTTCGGCGTCCAGGATTCCGGCCAGGAACGGCGGACTGTCGAATTCCGGGATGCAGAGCCAGGCGATTGCGCCGTCGCGCCCCACGAGGGCGCACGTGGACCCATCGCCGATGAGACCATGGTCCTCAATGGGCAAGTACCCGTCCCGGCGAACTACCTCGCGCATCTGCGCCGCAGGGAACACTGCTGCGGACTCCTTCAAGCTGCCCGTGTCTTCCGCTATCCATTTTCCACCTGTCCGGCCCCGGAAACCACAGCTGCGGCAGTGTTCAGTCGCGGGGGCGGAGACGGGCGTTGGGGAGGGCGGGCGCAGGCAGCGGCGCCGGCTCTCCGGCGGGGAAGGTGCCAAACCGCCGGTCCGCGGATCCGGCCCCACCGGCGGCGGCGGGCACATCCTCGACACCGATTTCCGCCTGCCATTGGGCGCGGTACCCGACGATTTCTTCATGGTTTCGTCCCACGAAGTTCCACCACATAACGATCTTCTCGCCCAGGGGCTCGCCTCCGATCAGCAGCACGCGCAGGGGCTCGGCGCCGGCCGCGAGGGCCACAGACGTGCGCCCGGCCGGCAAATAGGCCAGGTGGTCCCGCGCGACCGGGCGGCCATCCAGCACGAGGGTTCCCGTGTCCACCAGCACTCCGTGCTCAAAGGACGGATCCGTGGCCAGCTCCAGCGTGGCTCCCGGATCCAGCAGGATCTCAGCGCCGAGCAGCGGCGTGTGGGTGGTGACCGGCGACGTGGCGCCGGCCAGGGAACCCAGGAACACCCGCAGGGACCAGCCCGTTCCCGTCAGCGGCTCGGGGCGGTAATGCTCAAACGTCGGCTCCATGTGGCGTGCCCGGTCCGGCAGCGCCACCCACAGCTGCGCACCGTGCAGCACGTCGGTCTCCGGAGTGGAAAACTCCGAGTGGCTGATGCCGCGTCCGGCGGTCATCAGGTTGACTTCGCCGGGCCGCACCGCGGCGTGGAAGCCGGCCGAGTCCCGGTGCTCGATCTCGCCGGAAAACAGCCAGCTGACCGTCTGCAGCCCGGTGTGCGGGTGCCGCGGCACGTGCATTCCCCCGGACTCGCCGACCCGGTCCGGGCCATAGTGGGCCAGGAAGCACCACGCGCCGATGAGGCTCCGCTGGCGCTGCGGCAGCGTCCTTCTGACGTCCATCGCCCGCGGCCCGCCCAGCGGGACCTTGCGGGGAACCAGGATTTCGACGCCGGCGCCGTCGTCCTCTGTTCCGCAAAGGATCTCCTGAGGGGCCACCTCGGTATTGCTCATGGGACCAGCCTAGCTGGATCGCCCGCAGCCGCGGGTGACCGGTTCCGGCACCCACCGAAGGCGTCATGATGGAGTCATGACCATCCCCGAGTTGCCCGTGACCGTTCCCGTTGGAGAATCCACCGTCTCTGGGGTCTATGCCCGGCCCGAGCACCCGTCGGCCACGCTGGTGGTGGCCCACGGCGCCGGAGCCGGCATGGAACACCCGTTCCTTACCGGATTCACCCGCGCCGTCAACGAACTGGGCATCGCCACGCTCCGCTTCAACTTCCCCTACTTTGAAGCCGGCCGGAAGTTCCCCGACAGGCCCCCCGCCGCCGTAGCGGCCTGGCGCGCGGCCATGGCCGAGGCCGCGGCGCGGTCCGGGGGCGAGCCGCTCTGGGCAGCAGGCAAGTCCTTCGGCGGACGCATGGCCTCCATGGCGGTTGCCGAGGGGATGCCGGCGGCAGGACTCCTCTACCTTGGCTACCCGCTGCATCCCCCGGGCAAGCCGGAAAAGCTCCGCGACGAACACCTCTACGGGCTGACGCTGCCCATGCTCTTCCTGCAGGGCACGCGCGACCCGTTCGCCACGCCCGAACTGCTGGAGGCCGTGGTGGCCCGTATCGGCCCCTCGGCAACGCTGGAGTGGCGCGACGGCGGCGGCCACACCTTCGACGTCGCCGGAACCAAACGCAGCGCGGAGGAGGTCGGGGCCTCGCTGGCCGGGTCGGCGGCGGCGTTCATCACCGCGCACGGTCCCGGCTGAGGCGTCCCCGAACTCAGACCCAGGCGGTCCGGCGCAGCGGCGGCTCTGCGCCGCCGGGCCGCTGCACGAGGATCTGGTTGACGCCGGTCATGCCCGACTCGAAGCCCAGGGCGCTGGCAGCCATGTAGAGCCGCCAGACCCGCGCCCGCCCTGCCCCGGCCAGTTCCACGGCTTCACTCCAGTGTTCCTCGAGGTTCCGCACCCAGGCCCGGAGGGTGAGCGCGTAGTGCCGGCGCAGGGCCTCGACGTCGAGGACCTCCAGTCCGCCGCCCTCAAGCACCCCCACCATCTCCGCGAGGCCGAGCATCTCGCCGTCGGGGAAGACGTACCGCGGGATGAACGAGTCCGGGTCCGGCGCGGTGGGCCCCGCGTTCCAGGAGATGGCGTGGTTGAGCAGCCTGCCACCCGGCCGGAGCAGCCCGTACAGCTTGGCTACGTAGGCGGACATCTGCTCGCGGCCCACATGCTCGGACATGCCGATGGAACTGATCGCGTCAAACGGTGCGTCGTCGACGTCGCGGTAGTCCTGGACGCGGATGGACACCCGGTCCGTCAGGCCGGCCTCAGCCACCCGCTTTCCCGCCATGGCCGCTTGTTCACCGGAGAGCGTCACACCCACGACCTCGACGCCGAAATTCCGGGCAGCGTGCAGGGCGAAGCTTCCCCAGCCGCAGCCGACGTCCAGCACCCTCATCCCCGGTTGCAGCCCCAGCTTCCGGCAGACGAGATCGATTTTGGCGTCCTGCGCCGCGTCCAGCCCGGTCCGTTCGTCGTCCCACACCGCGCAGGAGTAGACCATGGACGGGCCCAGCACCAGCGCGTAGAAGTCATTCCCGACGTCGTAGTGGTGGGAGATGGCGGCAGCGTCCCGCTTCCGCGTGTGCCGCCGGCCGGCGCGGACGGGCTTTGCTTCCTCCGGCGGGGGTGCCGGGTTGGGCCCCAGGGCGCCGAGCAGGGCGGCGTTCCTGAGGATCGCCGCGAGTTCGCGGACCGTGGGCCGGCGGAACGGGCCGGGTTCGGCGAACTTCCCCGCGGCACTGAGGGCGGCGAAGCTGGCGAAGACATCGCCCGGAGCGTCGATGTCCCCGGCAACGTAGGCGCGGCTGAGGCCCAACTGACCGGGCGACCACAGCATCCGGCGCAGCGCCCGCCGTGACCGGAACTCGATGACCGGCGCGCCCGCCGGACCTGCCTCCGAGCCGTCCCAGGCTTTCAGCCGCAGTGGTACGCCGTCCGTGCCCAGGACGATGGCGAGAACTTCAGCCAGCCGTGGCGCCGCCCCAGTCTGTTTCGTCATGATCATGGCCTCTCTTCCGGTGCGATAGTCCGGTTCCAATCTATTTCGGGGCACGCCGGGAAAATAGGGGCCGGATGGCCCTGACGTCCTTCCGTTCCGGGTTCCGCGTCCGGGCGTCCGGGCGTCCGGGGCCAACGACTCTGGCGTTCCCTCTGGCCGCGCAACTACCGTCGTAGCCATGACTGAAGCACTTTCGTCTCTCGCGGAGACGTTCAAAAACGTGGGTGTGTCCCGTGCCTATGGCCCGGCCGTCAAGGTGGACGGGGAGGAACTGATCCCCGTGGCCCTGGTGTCCTTTGGGTTTGGCGGTGGCGGAAACTCCGGCGCCGGAAGCGCCGACGGCGGTCAGGAAAGCGCGGCCGGCGGCGGGGGCGGGGGCTTCGTTCTCCCGCTGGGTGTCTACTCCCGCAACGGGAGCGGGCATGTGGCGTTCCGGCCCAACACCATCGCACTGCTGGCCGGTCTGGCACCACTGGTCTGCGCCGTCGGGTACGCCGTCCGGGGGATCCTGCGTGCCCGGCGGCGGTAGGATTCTCTGACGACAACGTCGAAGGAGACCAGGTGGAAACGATGCGGGACACGGACGTGCCGCAGTGGTGGGCAGGGCTTGGACTTCCGGGGCTGATCGACATCCACACACATTTCCTCCCGGAACGGATGCTCCAGCGGGTCTGGGCGCACTTCGACGAGTCCGGTCCGCTGATCGGCCGGCCCTGGCCGATCACCTACCGTTCGGACGAGGCGAGCCGGCTGGCCCAGCTGCGCCAACTGGGCTTGCGGCATTTCACCGCACTGACCTACGCGCACCGCCCGGGCATGGCGGCGGACCTCACCAACTTCGCCCTCGATCTGGCCGCAACAGAACCTGACTGCGTCCCGAGCGCGACGTTCTACCCCGAAGAGGGGGTCCTGGACCAGGTACGGTCGGCTTTGGACCGCGGTGCGCGGGTGTTCAAGATCCACGCGCAGGTGGGCGGATTCGATCTGCGCGAGCCGATCCTCGACCCGGTGTGGGGGCTCCTGGCCGACACCGGCGTTCCGGTTGTGGTCCATGTCGGCAGCGGCCCGGTGCCCCGGCCCGGTTTCACCGGCCCGGACAAGCTCGAGGGCGTGATGCGCCGCCACCCCCAGCTGACCGCCGTCGTCGCCCATCTGGGGGCACCGGAGTACGCCGAGTTCCTGGACCTGGCGGAGCGGTACCCCCGCGTACACCTGGACACCACGATGGTCTTTACGGACTTCTTCGAGGCGGCCGCGCCGTTCCCGCCTGAGCTCCTGGGACGGCTGGCCGGAATGTCGGAACGGATCGTGCTCGGCAGCGACTTCCCGAACATCCCCTACCCCTACGCCCACCAGCTGGAAGCCCTGGAACGCCTCCGGGACGAAGAGCCCCGCCTCGACGACGACTGGCTGCGCACCGTCTGCTGGTTCAACGGCCAGCGCCTGCTGAACGTCTAGCCGCTGCCGGGAACTAGTCCTTGTTTTTGGCCCGGCTGGGCTGCACGCGCATCGGCTCGCCGGGCATCTTCGGGAAGTCCGGCGGGAAGGGCATCTCCCCCAGCCCGGCCGCGAGATCCCGCTCCCACCATCCCAGGAGAGCGTCGATCGTGCCAGGCTTCGCATGCATGGCCGCCCACGGATCTCCCGTGGCCCTGAGCCGCTGCGGCACCGTGGCGACAGTGAAGTCCTTGGTGGTGACGTGTTCCAGCTCGTCCCAGCCGATGGGGCAGGAAACGGTGGCACCGGGCAGGGCGCGTGGACTGTAGGCCCCGGCCATGGTGCGGTCGCGGTTCGCCTGGTTGAAGTCGACGAAGATCCGGGTGCCCCGCTCCTCCTTCCACCAGGCGGTGGTGACTTTCGCCGGCATCCGCCGCTCGAGCTCGCGGGCGGCGGCGATCACGGCATGCCGCACGTCGAGGAACTCGCGGGTGGGTTCAATCGGCGCGAACACATGCAGGCCCCGGTTGCCGGAGGTCTTGATGAAGGCTTCCAGCCCGGCCTCGGACAGCACGGACCGCAGTTCCTGCGCCGCCGGAACCGCCTCCTCGAACCCGGTGCCGGGCTGCGGGTCCAGGTCGATCCGGAGCTGGTCGGGATTGTCCGGGTTTCCGGCCCGCGACGCCCAGGGGTGGAAGACCACGGTGTTCATCTGCACCGCCCAGACCGCGGCGGCGATCTCGTCTATCACGAGCTGGGGATGGGAACGGCCGCTGGGGTAGACCACCATGACCGAGCGCACAAAGTCCGGGGCGCCCTTGGGCGGGTTCTTCGAAAAGAAATGCTCGCCGTCGATGCCGCCGCCGAACCGCTGGAGCGTGACGGGACGGTCGCCGTTCGCCGCCAGGAAGGCGTCCCCGACGTCGATGATGTACCGGGCCAGGTCCAGCTTGGTGAGCCCGAGCTGCGGCCACAGGACCCTGCCGGGGCTGGAGATCCTCAGCTCCCGGTCCCCGCCGGGGCTGCTGACAGTGACGCTTGCTTCTTCCTTGGCCATGGGGACAAGGTACTCCTTGTCCGGAAGCAAACTGAATAGGCAGTCGGGGGCATCGTGCCTCCGGGCCTGCACGGAGGATTAGGGTTAATCATGGATACCACGCCGGCCCGGGACGGCCCCGTTACGTCCCTCTATACCGACCATTACGAACTGACCATGCTGCAGGCGGCCCTACATTCCGGGGCTGCGGAACGCAGGACAGTCTTCGAAGCGTTCGCCCGCGGACTGCCGGAGGGCCGGCGGTACGGCATCGTGGCCGGCACCGGCCGGCTGCTGGAGGGCATTGCCGGGTTCCGATTCGGCCCGCCGGAGCTGGAGTTCCTGGACCGGACTGGCGTCGTCAACGGGGACACTCTGGCCCGCCTCGCGGACTTCCGCTTTTCCGGCGACGTCTGGGGCTATCCGGAGGGTGAGGCATACTTCCCCTACTCCCCCGTCCTGATTGTGGAATCCACCTTCGCCGAGGCCTGCATCCTGGAGACTTTTGTGCTGTCAGTCCTCAACCATGACAGCGCCATTGCCTCGGCCGCCTCCCGGATGGTCAGCGCGGCAGGCGGCAGGCCCTGCATTGAAATGGGTTCGCGCCGTGCCCAGGAGGAGGCCGCACCCGCTGCCGCCCGCGCCGCGGTCATTGCCGGCTTCGAGGCAACGTCGAACCTGGAGGCTGGCCGGCGCTTCGGCCTCCGGACCGTTGGAACGGCCGCGCATTCCTTCACGCTCCTGCACGACACCGAACGCGACGCGTTCCGGGCGCAGCTGGACTCGCTGGGGCCCGGGACCACACTGCTGGTGGACACCTACGACGTCGAGGCGGCCGTCCGGACCGCCGTCGAGCTCGCCGGGGACAAGCTGGGTGCGGTGCGGCTCGATTCCGGTGACCTGCTGGCGCAGGCGCGGTGGGTCCGTGAACTGCTGGACAGCCTGGGCAACGTCCACACGAAAATCGTCGTCACGTCCGACCTCGACGAATACTCCGTCGCCGCCCTACGGGCCGCCCCGGCGGACGCATACGGAATCGGCACGGCGCTGGTCACGGGCTCCGGCGCGCCCACTGCGGGCATGGTGTACAAACTGGTCAGCCGCACCAACGACGCCGGGGAGTTTGTAGCCGTGGCCAAGAGCTCCAAGAACAAGATCAATGTCGGCGGCCGGAAGCATGCGGTGCGCAGGCTCGACAGTTCGGGTACCGCCACCCATGAGGTACTCGGCGTTGGCCACCCGCCCGAGGAGGAACCCCACGGCAGGCCGCTGTTGCAGCAGTTCATCCGTGAGGGAGAGCTCCTGCCGGGCTGGACCGGGCCGGAGGCCGTGGCGAGGGCCCGGCGCCGGCACGCCGAGACCATGGCCGAGCTGCCCGACGTCGTAAACCGGCTGCAGCGGGGCGACCCCGCCATCCCGACCGTCTATGCGTGAGGGAGCCGCCGCGCCCGCCGAAACCCTGCCGGCAGGACCGCGGGCCCCGGGGTGTCGAATCGGCGCTCCAGCTCGTCGGTGACCAGCTGGAGCAGTTTTTCGGCGGACGCCGAGAGATCCCGGCCTTGATCCGGTGAAGCCAGCTCGACGCACTGCAACAACGCCGAGCGGAGCCGCACCAGCTGCGAGGAGGGCACCAAGGGCCAGCGGCGGAAGGAATCGAAAATCAGCTCCGCCCCGTGGCCATGCGCCGGGGAACCGTAGCCGACAGCCATCCCGGGCCTCATGCCGCACGCACCCGGCCGGCCTTGCCGGCCCCCAGCAGGTGGCTTCCCTGCCATCCCGAATCGCGGATCATTGCCACGGCTTCAGGATCGGCGGCGGTCAGCTTCCGCAGATCCATGACAGTCTCGAGGCCGTATCCGACGGCGCTGGCCCGGCGGGCCACTGCGATAAGGCTCGCAACGTTGCGAACGGTGAGTTTGCCCTGCGGTGACACAAGTGCGGATTCCGAACTGAGATCGACAGCGACGGTGATGTCGAGTTTGCTGGTCATAATACATATCCCCTGTGAAGCATGAACGGCCGACTTCCTGACCGCTATCAGGATACCCAACACGCCGTGAGCCACGTCACAATCGCGTAACAGCGGCCCGGAATCAGCTCCTGCTTTTGGTCCGGGCGGTCGCCGGCGCCGTCCACGGATCCTCCGGCCAGGGGTGCCGGGGGTACCGGCCCCGCATCTCGGCGCGGACCTGTGCGTAGGGGCCGGACCAGAACGAGGCGAGGTCGTCCGTCACGGCCAGTGGCCGCCGGGCGGGCGAGAGCAGGTGGAACAGCACCGGAACCCGGCCGCCCACCAGCCGCGGCGTCCGGTCCCAGCCAAAGCATTCCTGCAGCTTGACCGCTACCACCGGGCGGCCGCCGTCGTCCCCCACCTCCGGGTAGTCGATTTTCACCCAGGAGCCGCTCGGCACTTCGAGCCGTTCCGGCACCAGCTCCCCGAGCCTCCCGGCGTCGGGCCACGGCAGGAGGCGCCGCAGAGGCTCGGCCAGGTCCATGCCGCTCGTGGCCGCCCCGCCGGCCAGCGCCTCAAGTTCGGGCGCCAGCCACTCGTCGAGCCGGGCCAGCAGCGCAGGCTCGGACACGTCCGGCCACGGGTTCCCGAGTTCCCGGCGCACCAGGGCAAGCCGGCGGCGCAGGGCGTCCGCCGCCGTCGACCATCCAATGCTTCCGAGCCCTTCCTGTTCCAGCGCCCGGGCCACTGCCGCACGGCCCTCGGCGGCCGCAGGGCGCACCGGCGTGGAGGACAGCACGATCGCGCCCAGCCGGCGTTCCTTCCGGGCGGTGACCCGGCCCTGGCCGAACCGCGCCTCCACGGTGTCGCGAAGGAGGTGCCGGGCGGCGGCCTCGGCCGTGTCCGCCGTCAGCGGTGCCGCGGAACGGATGACGGCGCCGGTGCCGGCGGCGTCGCGCCCCTGCGCCCGGGAGACTTCGGCGACGGCGAGCCATTCGTGCCCGGACAGGGAGCTTCCGGCAGGCAGCCCGGCGCGCGTCCCGGAGGTGAGCAGGTACCGTTCCGGCCCTGGACCGGGGACCCGGCGCGCGACGCGGTCCGGGAAGGCAAGGCCGACGACGTACCCGGCCGCCTCCGCCGCGGCCACCGCCGTTGTGGGACGGGACGCGACGCCGGACCGCTCCTGGCGCGCGATCGTCTCCATCCGCCGGACGTCCTCCGCCCAGCGCCGGGCGGCCGGGTCCTTGCCAGCACGCAGGGCGGCCAGGAGGCGCGGGAGATCGGCGCCGGGGGCTCGCTGGTCCCCGGCGACCAGGGCGACGGCTTCCGCGGCGGCGTGGTTCCCGACGGCGGCCGCTCCGTCCAGCAGGGCCCGGGCCAGCCGCGGGTCGGCGGGCACCCGGGCCAGTGCTTTGCCGAGACCCGTGGCAGAGCCGTCCGCACCGACCGCGCCGAGTTCCCGCAGCACCTCCACGGCCTCGTCCATCGCGGCCCGCGGCGGGGCGTCGGGCAGTGACAGCCCCCGGCCGCCGGGCGATCCCCAGCAGGCCAGGACCAGGGCGGCGCCGGTCAGGTCCGCGACGGCGATCTCCGGTGTCGGGTGGGCCGGCGCGGCACCGTAGGTCTTCTGGTCGTAGCAGCGGACCACGCGGCCGGGTCCCTGCCGGGCCGCCCGCCCGGCGCGCTGCTCGGCGGAAGCACGGGAGCAGGACACGTTCACGAGCCCGGACATTCCGCGGCTCGCGTCCCGCCGGGGCTCCCGGGACAGCCCGGAGTCGATGACCAGCCGGACTCCCGGGACGGTCAGCGAGGACTCGGCGAGCGACGTCGCCACGATGATCCGCGGGCGGCCGCCGGGTTCCCGTCCCGAGACGGCGCGGTCCTGTTCGGCGGGGCCAATCTGCCCGTGCAGCTCCAGGATCTCCGCGTGCGTCCGGCCGCGCAGGCGGCCCGCCACATGGGACACTTCCCACGCTCCCGGGACGAATACCAGGGCGTCTATGTCCCGGCCGGACGCCAGCGCTTCGGCGTGCGATGCAGCGGCCGTGTCCGCCACGTGGTCCAGGAAGCCGCGCGTCACGCCGCGCTCATCCAGCCGGGGCACCACGGCCGGGGCCCAGTCGACCTCCAGCGGGTACAGCGCGGACGGACAGTCGACGACGGGTGCCGGCCCGCCGCCGTCGTGGTCCCCGGCGTTTCCCGGCCCGTCTCCGATCAGGGCGGCGAAGCGCGGCGCGTCGAGGGTGGCGGACATGGCAACGAGGGCGAGATCGCCGCGCAGCTGGCGGACCTCGTTGAGCATGCCGAGCAGCAAGTCGGTCTCGAGACCGCGTTCGTGCACTTCGTCGAGGATGACGGCGGTGGCTGTTTCCAGTCCCGGATCCGCGAGCAGGCGGTTCAACAGGATGCCGGGGGTGACAAATTCGATCAGGGTGCCCGGCCCTGCCTGGCGTTCCCCGCGGACCGTGTACCCCACGCGGTCCCCCAGCGGGCTGCCGTCCAGCGCAGCGAGGCGCCGCGCCGCCGATCGGGCGGCCACCCGCCGCGGCTGGGTGACGATGATACGCGGGCTCCCCTCCCGTCCCGGCCGCGGGGCGGCCCCCAGGGCGAGGTTGGCCAGCACCGGCGGGACGAGGGTTGTTTTGCCCGTGCCCGGCGGCGCCTGGACCACGGCGGTTGCACAGGGGGCTCCGGCCTGGAGCGCGTCGGCCAGCTCGCCGAGGGAGTGCGCGAACGCCAGGCCGGCCCCGATGACCCACAGATCGAAGGGCGCGGTGGCAGGGGGCAGCGGAACGGCCGGAGAAGTCACCCTTCCATTGTCCCTACAAAGCCGGGCCATCGGCGCTTCCGGGGCGGACGCGGGACTTTCGGCTCATGCGGCGCCGGGTACGACGGGCCTACGCTTGGCCATGACCGACTCCGGGATGCTCGAGGTGGAGCGAAAATACGACGTCGGCGAGGACGACAGACTGCCGGTCCTGGAGTCGTTGCCGGGGGTGGACCGGGCGGGGTCACCCGAGGAAGAGGCACTCGACGCCGTGTACTTCGATACGGAGGGCCTGGCGCTGGCTTCCCGTGGCATTACGCTGCGCCGGCGGACCGGTGGACACGATGCCGGATGGCACCTGAAACTCCCCGTGGCGGTTGGCGAACGACAGGAATTCACGGGGCGGCTGGGCAAAGACCCGGAGTCCGTGCCCCGGCGGCTGCGACAACTCGTCCAGGTCCATACGCGGGATCAGGACGTGATCCCGGTTGCGAGGCTGAGGACGCTGCGCACCACCCAGCGCCTTTTTGCGTCCGATGGTACGGCGCTGGCTGATTTCAGCGACGACCGGGTGGATTCCCAGACCCTGCTGGAGCCGCGGACGCACATGGCCTGGCGGGAATGGGAAATTGAACTCATCGACGGACCCAGGAAGTTGCTCAAGGGCGCCGACACACTGCTCGCCGCGACGGGCCACCATCCGTCGGCGCTGCCGTCCAAACTCGCCCGCGGCCTGGGCGGACAGTATCCTCCGGGCCACACACCGGCACCTGAGCCGGAGCCCGAGGGACCGGCGTCGGCCGTGCTCCTCTCCTACCTGGCCAAGCAGGTCGAGGCCCTCAAAAGACATGACCCCGGGGTCCGGGAGGCTGCGCCGGACTCAGTCCACCAGCTCCGGGTGGCCGCGCGCCGGATCCGATCCGCGCTGGCCACCTTCCGGAAACTTGCCGACCCAGAGGTCACCCGATCGCTGCGCTCAGAACTAAAATGGCTGGCCGGCACCGTGGGGGAAGCCCGGGACAACGAGGTGATGCAGGCCCGGCTGCTGGACCTGATCGGCGCCGAACCGGCTGACCTCGTGATGGGTCCGGTGGCGCAGCAGATCGCAGAGCACTTCGAGGCTGCAGCCCATAGTGCCCGGGCGACGGGCCTGGCCGCCCTGAGGAGTGCCCGCTACTTCCGCCTCCTCGATTCGCTGGATTCTTTCCTCAGGGAACCGCCGCTGACCGACACTGCCGGGGAGGACGCGCTCCAGACGGTGGGCCGGCTCGTATCGAAGGATCGCAAGCGCCTGAAAAAGGAGGTCCGGGCCCTCGATGCCGACGCCGCGGATCCAGCCACGGATGCCGCACTCCATGAGGTCCGCAAGAGCGCCAAGCGGCTGCGCTATGCGGCCGAAGCGGCGGCCACTATTTTTGGGAAGCGGGCAACTACACTCGCACGGTCCGCGGAGGAGATCCAGGAGACCCTGGGCGATCACCATGACAGCGTCGTCACCCGCGACCGGCTGCGCGAGCTGGCCGCCAACCATCGCGGCAAAGCCGCTTTCACCTACGGCCGGCTGCATGCCTTGGAACAAGTGGCTGGTGAGGAATCCCGCGACCGGTTCTTCCGCACGTGGAACTCGTCACCGCCGGAGCCGTTGCGCTGGAAGTAGGCGGCCGCCGGTCGCCGGATATCATTCACGACGCCGGACAGCGCACCTGGCCGCGGACTGCCGGTTACGGGTCCAGAACGGGAACGACCAGGACTGGCCTGGATTGCAGTCTCGCCAGCTCCGCACTCACCGATCCCTCCAGCATCCGCTCCATGGCCGCGAGCCGGCCGGGACGCTGCCCTCCAACGACCAGCAACGAGGCGTCCGTGCTGTCCGCCAGCCGGCCAAGCGCCCGGGCAACAGCGCCGTTCAGCACCCTGAACGTCCATTCCATCCCCGGCGGTCCCAGGATGGCCTCGAGTGCCTCGCGGACACGGGCGGACGGGAAGTCGGACTCACTTCTTACGGCCGGATCCAGGGATGCGCTTGCCCGTGAACCGGCGGGTTCCCACTCGGTGAGATAGCTCGCCGGGTCCACAAATGCACAAATCAGGTGTGCGTTCAGCCGGCCCGCCAGGCTGGCGCCCGCCCGGATCACGCGCCCTGACGGTTCCCACGCCACCCCCAGCACCACCGGGCCCGCCAGCCACTCATTGCCCGCCGCGGACAGGCGGTCATAGTGGAAAGAGTCCATCAGAGGAGGCCTGCGCCCGGTGCTGCCAGCACGTCCATAGGGTCAGGATAGCCATCGACCCGAACTGAGCCCAGCAGGTTCCGCAGTGAAGGCAGGTCTGAACGCTCCACTTCCCGGATTCCGCCGGAAGATCCTGCTATTTTTGCCGCAACGGCTGCGTCGAAGCGGCCCCGGCAGTTCCATGGAAGATGAGTTCCTGATGGCTTTTGACCAACTTTCCGCATTGCTGGCATGCGCGATCCTGACCGGCCTGGCGATTTTCCAAGCCGCGCTCGCCGCCGGCGCACCACTCGGGAGGATGGCTTGGGGCGGAGGACACACAGTACTTCCGAAGAACCTGAGGATTGCCAGCGCTGCGTCCATCGCCCTGTATGCTCTTTTCGCCTACACAGCCTTTGCCAAGACAGGACTGGCGCCACCGCTCGTCAACGACACTGTCACCAGTGTGGCCTCGTGGGTCCTCACGGCCTACTTCGCGCTCGGCATCGTCATGAACGGGATCTCCCGCAGCAAACCGGAGCGGCTCGTCATGACGCCCACCGTCCTCGTTCTGACGGCCCTCTATCTGATCATCTCGCTTAATTGACGGGCCTCTCACTCCGGCCGGGCCGCCCGCCGCTGGTAGCTTTTGCTCATGGGTCAAGGGGGAAGTATTCAGAAGCGACAGGCGGTCCTTGCAGCGCTTGTCGGCTCCGCGCTGCTGACCGCGTATTCGGTCGCCGGCGCATACCAGACCCTCGTGTGGAACCCGCTGGCAGCGGTCCCCGGCGCAAGCCTTAGCGAAATCTACGCAGCCCTGGACGCCGCCGGCGAGACCCTCGGGGCGCCGCGCGTGATCGCCTGGAGTGCTGTCGGCGTGGCCTTGGCTGTGGTTGCCCTGATCGGCACGATCCTTGAGAGGGCTCCGCGCCCGCACCACGTCGTCGCCGGCTATCTGGCATTGCTCGTCCTTGCGGCGCCGTCCCACATGTTCGTGGCGTTTACTGGCGGCATGGGCATCGCCGACGCCTTTTTCACGTCGGGAGGCGACCATGCCCCCTGGGGCGGAATGCTCTATCTGGCAAGCGGCCTCGCGCTGCTGGCCCTTCTGGGAATTTCCGGGTGGCAGAAAGGGCTCCACCGTGCGTGAATCCCTGGCGCGTGGTCCCCGGCGTCCCGTCCCACGCCGTCGCCTCCGGTCCCTGCCGGTCTCCGTCATCCTGCTGGCTTCCGCGGTGTCCGGTTGCGCATCCACCATCCCCGGGAACGGGGAGCCACCCTGTTTCCCGCCAGCGTTCTCCGTGGCGCCGTCGAGCGCGAAACCGGGCGATCGGTTGACGGTGACGGCGCCGGATGCCGATTGCAACCCACGCTATGGCGGAAATGCCCGGATCCAGGTAACCATGACCGACGCCGCCGGCGTGGAAGTGTTGACCGCGACCGCCCCGATGAACGACGCCGGCAGCTTCAGCTACGGCTTTGAGGTGCCGGCGGGGACCGCCGCCGGCGAGGCAGCCATCACAGCAATGCCCTTCAACATCGACTGGTGCGACGACACCGGCAGGAACAACCGGGTGGCCGGGGCCGCAGCGGCCGTCACTCTTGAGCGGGTGTCGTGCGTGATACCGACGAAGCCGCTGACCATCATCCGTTAGGCCCCGGTGGTCGCGATGCGTGGGACTGATGCGTGACATCGCTTACTGTGCTTGAATCCCGCCACCCCATGGGAACTAGCGGGCAGGCCGCGAGCGAAGCCGCCACGCAAGAATCAGCAGGATCAGGCCAATCGGAACAAGGCCTAACGCCGCGTAGAAGAAGGTCCGGTCTGCCACCGTTGGCGCGACGATCTCGCTGAACAGTTGGGGACCCACGGAAGGATCCACGTCCAGGCCAAGGTTCTCGAGGTACATGTACCGGGCAAAAGACAGGACACGCACGGCAAAGGCCACCGCACCGCCGACAGCAACCAGGACGATACCCAGCATGAACGTGAATTGGCTGCGGTTGAACAAGCTTTCCCCCAGGCGACATCGACCCACGCTGACCCCCGGAGTCTAACCCTCCCCGCAGGCGTTTGACCGCTGTGGCTCAGCGCACAGGCGGATCAGCCGGCCTGCAGATCCGAGTGGTGTTCAGCGACGACGTTGGGGTGGGCCCGCAGCCGGTAGCGGAGCGCGTTATCTCCGTAGGTTTCAAGAATCGGACTGTTCGTCGGATCGACGGACAGGCCACGGGCCTTGGCCCGGAACTCCGGGCTCACGGCAAGCTGCGGCATCGTCGCATCCAGCGCCGGGTTGAAGAAGAACGGCAGGGAAACCCGGTCAGTGCCGCGCAGAGGCGAGATCACCCGGTGCAGCGTCGCCTTGAGGTAGCCGTTCGTTGCCAGTTCGAGCATTTCGCCGATATTCACGACGAACGTTCCCGGCACCTGGGGAGCGTCGATCCACTGTCCCTGGTACTCCACCTGGAGTCCGCCCTTCCCGGGCTCCACGAGCAGCAGTGTCAGGACTCCGCCGTCGCGGTGTGAGCCCACGCCCTGTTTTGGCTCCGGGTTGGACTCCCCCGGATACCGCACGATCTTGAGCAGTGGAAAGGCCCGTTCGGCGAAGGCCGCATCGAAGGTGTCTTCCGGCGCCCCCAAGGACACCGCCAAAGCCCGCAGGAGCGTGAGCGAGATGGCACTCAGCCGTTCGGTCCACTCGGAGACAATTTCCCGCATTTCGGGCAGCGCATCAGGCCACAGATTGGGTCCTTCAAGACGCCAGTAGTCAGCGACGCCGGGACCCGGCTCCACGGCGGAACGCTCGACGCCGATATCGATCTGCTCGCGCCAGTCAACCGCACCGTCCGTAAGCTCGCCACCAACCCTCGTATACCCACGGAACTGCGGGCTGTGGACGTTTTCAACCGCGAGCTTTTGCTCTTCGGGCAGCTCGAAGAAGCGACGTGACACATCGAGGATGGAATCTGTCAGCTCCTGCGGGATCCCGTGGCCGGCCAGATAGAGGAAGCCCACCTCGTGCATGGCGTCGCGGAGGTCGTTCCGGAACCGAGTGGCTTCCTCCGGACCGGCACTCAAGCGGGAGATATCCAGGACGGGCAGTGATTCGAGAGGCAATCTAATAGTCCTTTTCGATGAACTTGGCAAGCTGGGGACCGTATTAGCTTCAATGTTACGGAGCCAGCCGCGCCGAAGGGCATTCTTATGTCGAATTAAGACATTCGCCCGGCGTCGTCACCCCGTTATCCCCGTGGCAGTCCTGACGGAGCGGCCGGCCGGGACGTGCGTCCGAGCGGAGCGCCGGCCGCGTCGGCGAATGACGTACTCAGCCACCACGAGGTTGATTACCCAGGCCGCCGCCATCAGCACGGCCCGGACCAGCTCGCCGGGCGCACCCACGAGGAACATCCAGCCGGAGATGACGAGGGCCTGGGTTCCGGCGCCGGCGCCGATTGCATAGCCGCGCGTCATCCACGCACCGTGCCGGACAAAATCCCGGCGCCGGACCGCAACGATCCCGAGACTGATGCTGACGAGCATTGCCGAGCCGAAGAACAGGCGGACGGGGACATCGGTGGTGCCGTCAGGGAGCGCGTAGAAGGCTGACATCCACAGGCCGGAGAGCGCTGCGAGCAGGCCCGCGGGAATGAGGACGCTTCCGGCGGTGCGGTGCCAGCCTCGCCTGCCCCGCAGCGCGGGGACGAACTGGAACGCGCCGAGCAGGCTGTAGAGGGTGACGCTGACAATGTGGATCACCACGGGGACTGGCGAGGCAAAGAACCGTGCATTCTGCGGCGTGATGGCTGCACCCCCGGTCAGCTCTGTCAGCCGCACCGCCCCGGCGATCACGGGAATGAGGCTCAGGAAAATCAGGGCGGTCGGCACAGGCCACCAGGACCTGGCACGCTTGGCGGCGGGGAGGGCGCCACTGGGTTTCGTTGTCATTGGCCTGGTCCTCGATTCAGAGGTGTACGGCGTACACCGACAGCCCCAACGCTAGGTGTACGGTGTACACTTGTCAAGAGGGTGCCGCTAGGGAAAGGTTGTCGGGATGACTCAGCCGCTGGAGGCCGCACGCCGCACGCCTTTGAACCGGGACCGCGTGCTGCGGGCCGCCGTTGCCTTGGCTGATGAAGTGGGCTTCGAGTCTCTCAGCATGCGCAGGCTCGCCGAGGAGCTCGGCGTGGTTCCCATGGCGCTCTATAAGCACGTCGCAAACAAAGAGGAACTTCTTGACGGGATGGTCGCGAACCTCATCGGCGAGATCGATCCCCCGGTGCCCGACGCGGACTGGAAGAGCGCCGTCCGGTTGCGGGTACTCTCGGCGAGGCGGGCGCTGCAGCGGCATCCGTGGGCCCGTCAGGCCATTGAATCCCGCACCAACAAGACGCCCGCCGTCCTTGACTACATGGAGTCATTCACGGGCATGTTTCTGGCAGGCGGCTTCTCGGCCGACCTCACGCACCACGTAATGCATGCCCTTGGCGGCCGCATGTGGGGTTTCACCCAGGAACTGTTCGACGACGCGGGAACGACGGCGGAGTCCCCAGCGGAGGTGCCGCCGGAAGTCCAGGCCGCAATGTTCCAGCAGATGGCCGCGCGGTATCCGAACATCATGGCGATCGCCACCTCTACGCCCCACGACGAAGGTTCGGTCGTCGGGCACGGCTGCGACGACCAGTTCGAGTTCGAATTTGCCCTCGACCTGCTCCTGGACGGCTTTGAGCGGCTGCACGAACGGGACTGGTCATCGGGGCAGGCCAAGCAGGACCGCATCGGGGCCGGAGGAGTCGGGCCCTTGCCCGAGTAGGCGCTTCGGAGGAGGATATGCACACACTTCGGGAGGCCTTTCATGACCAAGCTTGGCAAGTTCGAGAAGTACCTGATCGAGGAATTCTTCGACGATTACCGCGCCGGCGCCATGAGCCAGCGCACGTTCACGCGCAGGGTGGCTTTCATCACGGGCAGCATGGCCGCGGCGTCGGCTGCGATGCTGCTGGTGGGTTGCACGCCGGAGGAAGTTCCGCGCAGCACTGATCCCATGCCCACCCCCGGCGCATCGTCGTCGGGCGTGGGAACCGGCACCGCTTCAGCGGGCCCGGTGCCGGGCGCCAAGAGCCCGCTCTCTGTTCCTGAGGGCGCCCCGGGCCTGCTGACGGAAACTGTGACATTCCCTGCCGGCGGTGCTGACATCAGCGCCTACCTTGCCCGGCCGGAGTCGGGCGCACCCGGCCCGGCCGTCCTGATCTGCCATGAGAACCGCGGGCTGACCCCGCACATCGAGGATGTGGCACGACGCTTTGCCAAGGCCGGCTACGCTGCCCTCGCGCTGGACCTGCTGAGCAGGGAAGGGGGTACGGCAACGATGGACCGCGACGCTGTCCCCGGAGCGCTGACGGCGGCCGGCGCCCAACGCCATGTCTCCGATTTCGCTGCGGCTTTCGACTACCTTCAGTCAAAGGACTACGTCGACCGGGGCCGGATCGCCATGACCGGCTACTGCTTCGGCGGGGGAATCACGTGGCAGGCCGCTACCGAGCTTGCCGGCCTGAAGGCCACCGCAGCGTTTTACGGGCCCTCCCCCGATCTGGAAAAGGTTCCGGCGATCAAACCGGCGGTCTTCGGTGTCTACGCCGAACTGGATCAACGGATCACCGGCACCCTCCCGGCGCTGCGGGATGCCCTGGCTGCCACGGACGTCCGCCATCAGCTCACCGTCTATCCCGGCGTCGACCATGCCTTCCACAATGACACCGGCGCGCGCTACGACGAGGCGCAGGCCACGGCCGCCTGGAACGATACGCTGGCCTGGTTCTCCCGGTACGTCTAAGCAGGGCGTTCACGGCTCGTACCCTGGGTTTACCTGGCTTCTCTTGTGTGCCCCCGGGAGCCCGCTGCAGACTGGGGCTCGGCGCGGCGTAGGACATCCGGAACCACCGGGGACGGCCGCCCAGGCGTCTTGGCTGGCTATGCGTGCGCTCCGTTCCCGTACCACCGAAGGACCCGCAGCGCCCTCAGGGTGTTCCAGCGGCTCGGCCGGCCGTCACCGTCTTCCAGTGCGAAGTGGACCAGCCCGGGATGCGTGTTTTCCAGCAGCCAGGCGCCGTTGGGCTGTTGCTTGGACCGCAGCAGCTCGATTGCCTCCTCCAACCGCGGGTCTGGCGGACCGCCGGCGGACCGGAAGTACTCCAGGGCGCGGAGCACGTCGTAGTGCCAGCGGGTGGGAAAGGTGAACTCCAGCCAGGCCGGGTCAATGACTTCGCCGGTACTCTTGCGCCGGAAGAGTCCGCGTTCAAGGAGATATTCCTCGCCCCGCCGCCGGGCCGCGATGGATTCCGCTGAACCGCCGGTTGCCTGCTCGTGCGCCAGCAGACCCTCGAGCACGTTGATTGTCGTCGCGAGCGATGAAACCACCGCGCCGTCCACGGCCCGGCAGTTCCACCCGCCGTCGTCCAGTTGTTCACTGACAAGCCGCGCAACCACACCCGCTACGTCCTGGCCGAAGTAGGCTCCAAGCCCAGCCGTCATGCCGTTGATGCAGGGCTCGACTTCCCCGCTGAAATAGGGTTGACCGCCCTCCTCCCAACGGGAGTTGTCCCGCACCAGCGATACGGTCCGGCGCATCTGGTCGCTTTCCGGGTCGACACCGAAATCGCGCAACAGCAGAAGGCTGTACGTGGTGGCGGTCCAGGGCTGGCTCCCGTCGTCGGGCGCGTCGGTTCCGCCGGATTCGCCCTGGCCGCCCGGGACGCCGCCCTCGGATTCGCCGCGCTGCGCCGGGAAGTACGCTCCGCCGGCCCATTGCCCGTCCTCGCCGCGCAATGCCAGCAGGCGGGCGCCCCACCCGTCGGCGGCCACCCGCCGACGCTCTGCCGCAACGACGTCGGCCGGTGCGCCCGCAAGGTCCCGCAGCGCCTGCCATCGGATGGAAGGATCAGAGTCGAGCAGCCAGTCCAGTACGGTCATCCGCCGATTGTAGTGCTCGCGGCGTTTCGGTTACAGGCCCAGTCCCGACCGCGGTGTCGCTCTAGCCTTCGCAGTCAACGCAGTAGGCGTGACCGTTCTTTTCGCGCGCTATCTGGGACCGGTGGCGGACCAGGAAACAGGAGTAACAGGTAAATTCGTCGTTCGCCTGCGGGATGACCTGGACGGTCAGTTCCTCGGCGACGATTTCCCCGCCCGGGACCATCGTGCCGTCCAGCGAATCCGCCTCATCCAACTCACGCACCACGCTGCGGGCGTCGGGGGCATTCGCAGATTGCAGGGCCTCCAGGGACCTGTCCTGCGATTCCTTGACGTCGGAACGAACTTCATCGTAATCGGTTGCCACGGGGGTGATTCTCTCTTCTTCGGATTGCTCGGATAGGTATTCAACAGACAGGACTGCTCCAGTATTCCCTCCCCGCAGTGGAGTTCGGTTCAAGACCCGGCGCCTGGCCACCTTCCGGTCCGCAGCGGCTGCCCTTTTATTTGTACAATCGATAGAGTTACGCTTCGATTGGCAAAAGTTTCTTGGGGGAAATTATGAACAAAGCGCAAAGGCGCGCGCATGTGGAGCCGCCGTGCCGGGAGTGCGGCTCGAGGGTCATTCCCATCTGGAAGGACGAACGGCCCATAACTTCCAGCCAGCCGGACTGGCGCGTGAGTGCCCGGCAATGCAGCCGCCAGGGCTGCGGATTGAGCAATTCCCGGAGCTGGCCCGAATCCTGACGCGCCGCCGTCGGAATAGAAGCCCTGCAATGATGGGTCCGTGACTATCGCAAAATCGGTCGTGCTGTTCGCCCTAGCCGCCGCAGCTGAGATCGGCGGGGCATGGCTGGTCTGGCAGTCGGTGCGTGAAGGTAAGGACTGGTGGTGGGCCGGCTTGGGCGTCCTGGCGCTGGGGGCGTACGGTTTCGTTGCGACCCTGCAGCCGGATCCGCACTTCGGGCGCATCCTCGCCGCCTACGGGGGCGTTTTTGTGGCCGGCTCGCTCGCGTGGGGCATGATCTTCGACGGGTTCCGGCCCGACCGCTGGGACATCGCCGGCGCGGCAATCTGCCTGCTCGGCGTCGCCGTCATCATGTTCGCCCCCCGCCCCGGCAGCTGAGCTTCACGCGGGCCGCGCAATTGCCTGAATACATCCGTCGCTGTACTTTTGTTGCATGGAGTCCCTCACGCACGCGCCCGTTCTTGCGCGCTTCGGCTATGCCGTGTCCGATCCGACGCGGGCACGGATCCTGCTCGCCCTGGCCCAGGGCCCGGCCTACCCCTCAGACCTTGCGGAGTCCCTCGAAGTCTCCCGGCAGAGCATGTCCAACCATCTGACCTGCCTGCGGGGCTGCGGCCTGGTGGTTGCTGTGCCGGATGGCCGGCGGAACCGGTACGAACTGGCCGATGCCCGGCTGGGCCACGCCATCGATGACCTGCTCGGCGTCGTCCTCGCCGTGGACCCCGCCTGCTGCGCACCCGACGGAACGTGCCTGGCATGACGGGTCGGGCTTGACGGCGCTCCGGCTGGAATCCAGCCCCGGACGGCGGGCGGTACTGAGCCGGCGCATCCGGCTGCTCGCCGCTGCCACCATCAGCTACAACGTCATCGAAGCCATCGTCGCCCTCTGGGCCGGCGGAGTCGCCAACTCCTCCGCCCTCATCGGTTTTGGCCTGGATTCCGTGATCGAGGTGTCGTCCGCCGTCGCCCTGTCCTGGCAGTTCTCCGCCAGGGACCCGGAACGCCGCGAACACCTGACCCTGCGGCTCATCGCGATCTCCTTCTTCGCTCTCGCCGCGTTCGTGACTGTTGACTCGCTGACGTCCCTGGCCGGCGGAGGTGAAGCGCAACACTCAACGCCGGGCATCATCATTGCGGCCCTCAGCCTGGCCATCATGCCCGTGCTGTCCTGGCTGCAGCGCCGGGCCGGGCGGGAGCTCGGCTCCCGGACCGCCGTGGCCGATTCCAAACAGACTCTGCTGTGCACTTACCTCTCCGCGGTGCTGCTCCTCGGCCTCGTGCTGAACAGCACACTGGGCTGGTGGTGGGCGGACGCAGGGGCGGCGCTCGTCATAGCCGTGATTGCAGTCCGCGAAGGCATCAACGCCTGGAAGGGCGACCTCTGCTGCGCCGTGCCCCACGCGTCGACTACCGCTGAGCAAGACGGCGACGACGACGGCTGTTGCGGCGGCTGCGCCTACCCGGCCGGCTTCGCACCCCAGCCCGAACCCGATAACCCCCGCGACCAGGAAGCAGTCCGCACTGATGACACAGACCACGACAAAAGCCACCCCCGCCCCGAGTGACCCTGCAAAGCGGGTGCGCCTGGGGATCTGGATCCTGATGGGTGCCATCGTCGCGGCCGGCCTCGTCTGGTACGCGGTCCTCTCCACGAATAAGCCCGCCCCGGCGGCTCCGCAACCTGCCGCCAGCGCGCAACTGGTCCGCGAGGACAGCCACCGGCTTACCTCCCCCGCCGTCGAAAAGGCTCAGTTGGTCGAGTTCCTGGACTACGAATGCGAATCATGCCGCGCCGCCCATCCACTCGTCGAGGAACTGAAGAAAGAGTTCGGCGACCGCATCACCTTCGTGGACCGCTATTTCCCCCTCCCCGGCCACCTGAACTCGGGGACTGCGGCTTTGGCCGTTGAAGCTTCCGCCCAGCAGGGAATGTACGCGCAAATGACTGAAAAGCTGTTCGAAACCCAGCCCCAGTGGGGCGGAAAGCAGGATTCCCAGGCACCCGTGTTCCGCAGCTATGCGCAGGAACTGGGACTGGATATGGCCAAGTATGACGCCGCCGTGGCAGACGAAAAGACCAGGGAGCGGATCCGGAAGGATGTCGCGGACGGGACAGCACTGGGGGTCAAGGGCACTCCCACGTTTTTCCTCAACGGCAAGAAGCTGGTGCTGAACACGGAAGCGGAGTTTCGCCAGTTGCTCACCGATGCCGCCAAATAGGCAGTGTCGAATCCCCGGCCGGCCCGCCGTCCCGCTATTGCAGGGACGCAGTCAGGCGTGCCAGGTTGTCGAACACTTTCTGGGCCACTGGCCGGCGGAGCCAGTCCTCAAGCTGCAGCTCCAGGCTGTTTGCCCGGTACTGGTCTTCGATCTCACGAATTGAGTCCACAAAACCGCGCCCATGCACCAGTACGGATACTTCCATGTTGAGGCTGAAGGAACGGACATCCATGTTGCTCGACCCAATCACCGCAACCTCCTCGTCGATAGTGAAGTGCTTTGAGTGCAGCACCTGCGGTGCCCGGTACAGGTAGATCCTGACGCCGGCGCGGAGCAACGCCTCGTAGTAGGAACGCTGTGCATGGTAGACCAAGCTCTGGTCACCAACCTCGGACACAAACAGCTCGACGCGGAGCCCCCGCGCTGCCGCCGTGACAATTGCCATCAGAATCGATTCGTCCGGCACGAAGTAGGGGCTCGTGATGCTGACACGGCGTTCAGCCTTGTGGATGAGCAAAGCGTAGAGCTTCAGATTGTTGTCGTTGTCGAAGCTGGGACCGCTGGGCAAAACCTGCGCGTCAAAGAGCGCAGATCCTGGCCTGTGGACGGTGGAACCGTACTCCAGCGACAAAAGGACATCCGTTTCGCTGTACCAGTCCGTCGCGAACACCGCATCCAGCTCGCGGACAGCAGGTCCTTCAATGCGCATCATCAGCTCGTGCCACCGGAGCCCGCGCTTCAGGTTGCCCTTCTTGTTGTAGCTGGCATCGATCAGGTTCTGCGAACCGGTGAATCCCACGCGGCCATCGACGACGACGATCTTCCGGTGATTGCGCAGGTCCGGCCGCTGCCATTGGCCCCGCCACGGCCGCACCGGCAGCATGGGGCGATACTCCGCGCCGACGTCCTCCAGATACTTGATGGTCTCCTTCCGGGCCGGGAACATGAGGCCCGCCAAGTGATCAGAGAGAACCCGCACGGCGACACCTCGTTCCCGTGCCCTGGCCAGCGCCTGGAAGAACGGCTCCGTAGTCGCATCGAGGGCAAGGATGTAGAACTCAACGTGCACGTAACTCGCCGCCCCATCAATCTCCGCGATCATGGCATCGAAGGTGCCGTTGTAGTCAGGCAGCAGCTCCGCGCTGTTGCCTGAGACCATGGGCAGTGCCCCCAGGTTGCTGTTCAACCTCACAGCCGAGTGCAACCACTCCGGCCAGTCATTGCCAGGGCTGATGAGCCGGCTTCCCTTCGTCCGCGCCAGGACCAGTTCGTTGACCTCCCGTTGTTTGTCCCGGCGGACCTTGGGCAGTTTCGAGTACCCCACAAAGAAGAAGGCGACGGCGCCGAGTACCGGGATGAAGATGATGGCGAGCACCCAGGCGATTGCCGAGGAAGGTCGGCGATTTACCGAGACAAGGACACACGCGACGGCCACGAGGAAGATATGGATCGCCAGCAGGAGTGCAGCTACAGCCTCGGGATCCTGGAAGAATCCGCGCACGGCTACCTATGGGCCCTTCGCCGCTGCGTGCACGTCAGACCAGCACCCGGCTCTTGATTCTTTCAAACTCGTCAGCGCTGATGGTCCCGGCGTCCAAGAGCGCCTTGGCTCGGGAAATCTCCTCAGTGGGGCTCGCGGCGGCGACCCTGCGAATATAGGAATCGGCCTCGTCCTGGTCCCGCCGGGCTCGCTCCATGGACCGCTCGGCCATGCCGTCACCGCGGGCAGCCAGATACACCAGCAGGCTCACGAAGGGCAGGAAGCACAGGAAGAGGATCCAGACGGCCTTCCACCAGCCGCTGAGACCGTGATCGCGAAAGAGGTCACCGATGATCGCGAATATCCCAAACAGGTAGGCGAAGAAGACACATGCGGTGAAGAACCACCAGAAGATGTCCCAAAAATTCTCCCAAAAACTCATGTGGCTGCCCTACTTTCAACTGGTGCGGCTTCATTTGCGGATGCGTCTATGGGTGGGAGCTGGGACGTACGACGGTCCCGCGGTGAGGGCCGGGCGTTAGCATTGGGCTGCCGTGACCAATGGCAGTCATAACAATTCTGGGCGTGCACGCCCGGTGCGGTCCTCACCCCCCGCGGGTGAAATCCGAGGGCCCGGACGGACGCCGGTCCTTTGTCCGTGGACCACCGCCGCAAACTCAGACGATGCCACGCTCGGCAGCTGTTTTGAGGGCATCGCGGCGGCCTGCCGCCCCCAGTTTTCGGTAGATTGACCGCTCATGCGTCTTGACCGTGTTGACGGAGATATAGAGGGCATCGGCGATCTCAGCCGCGGTCATCACTGAGCGCATGTAGGCCAGGACCTCCCGCTCGCGTTCTGTGAGGGTCCAATAGGAACGGGTGCGGAGGTGCGGCGGACCGTCAGCGTGGCGTGCCATCCGCGCTGCGATGAACGATTCGTGGCTGGTGCCCCACACCGCGTGACGAATCAGCAGGTCCGCCAGTTCGTCCCGCCGCTCCGTGAAGGGGCGCAGGATTGACTGGGGCTCGGCCCGAAAAACTGCATGTTCTATCCGCTCGTGGACCTGGGCTTCATCCCCGGCCGCTTGGGCCAGCAGGGCCTCGGTCAGGCTCATGCTGGTGTCCAGGTAACGGTTGCGGTGCCGATCGGTCAGCGCCTTCGCGCAGAGCTCGGCGACGCCGGGTTCTCCTCCGCGGCGCAGGAGTTCCGCCAGGAGCACGTCCACCAACGGGGCGTGCCCGCCGGCCCCCAGCGGAGCAACCAACGTCAACGCGCCGTCCAGGTCGCCGTTGGCCTCAGCAATCTTGGCTTGGGCGATGGTGTGGAAATCCGCCCATGACATTCCATAGAGCCCCTGGTCGTGGAACGCCTCAAGGGCCGCGCTGGATTCGGCCAGATGGGCTTGGTCCCCCGTGGCGCAATCGACCAGAACCTTGTAGACGATGCTGAGGGGGCCGATGGGGAACAGCTTGCTGCCAAGGCGCTGGGCCTTTGCGAGGTGGGCCCTGGCGCTGTTCAGCTCGTCCTTCCAGTAGCAGGCGATACCCCGGGCCAGCCAGGCTGCCGCCAATTGATCCTGCGCACCCGGCCCCAAAACGTCAGCCCGCTCAAACGCCTGGGTCGCCATGTCCGCTGCCGTCTCAAGGTCGCCGCCCACCGCGAATGCCAGCGCGAGGTCTGCTGTGGAGCCAACTTCCACCACCCCCCATTGGTCTGCCGTGCCTTCGGCCAATTGGAGCAGGACTGCCGCCTGGTCCCCAATGCGGTGCATCCTGAACTCTGCTTGGGCCAGCAGAAACAGGCCAGACGACGTGGCGGGAAGCACCTCCATGGGTTCAGGCAACGGCTGCAAGAGAGCCCGGCACATGTCGAACTTCCGTCGGCGCACATCATCCAGCACTGAGGTGCGCGACAGCGCACGCTGGGTGAGTTCGGAGGCAGCACCGTCGTCGCCGTCAAGGGCCCGGCAGACGGAAGTGACCATGAGAATCTCGGGATCTTCGTTCCAAGGGGCCGGCATGTCCCGACACGCTTGCTCGAGGGCGTGCGAGCCGCTGCACAGCAGGAATTGGAGCCAGTGCTCTCCGAGAGAAACGACGGCCTGCTTGGGCGCATTGCCCTGCAGGGCATGCGTCACGCACTCACACACGTCGCTGTCCTGGAAGTAGCGCGCTGCCACGCGATGGAGGTGTTCGGCGAAAAGCGGGTCCCTCCGCTCCAGTATGCGGCGGCACTGGGCTGCAAACAGGGGGTGCCAACGGTAGGTGGATTCCCCGCCGCGGAGTTCGTATTCGTCGATAAAGAGCCCGTCGCGAAGGCAGGCCTCGAGCAGCATGCCGCCGTCGGGCCGGCCATGAAGCTCGACGGCGAGCCGGCGGCCGAGCCAGTCACAGGTGGTGGCGCGCAAGACGAAGTCCGCCAGCGACGAGTCCAGCTGGTCAAGGACTTCCTCCGCGATGTAATCAGCAAGGGGTACGTGCACGGGCTGGGCATCCGTCATCACGCCCGGCACGTTGCCCCCTTGCGACGGCGTGCTGAGACCCGCGTGGACAGCAACCGGCCACCCGCCCGTGAGTTGCCAGAGCGGCCCGGCATCGAAGCCCGCCTCATTACCGAGCAAGGTGGCGAGCTGGGCGATTTCCTCCCGTGTGAAAGCAAGTTCGGCGGCACCGAGCTCGCCAAGGCCTTCCCCGTACCTGAGCCGCTCCAACTGGATCGAGGGATGCCCCCGCCCGGCGAGGATGAGCCGCAGGGCGGGCGGGGCGGAGGCGGCGAGAACACCCACGACTCCGCCCGCCAGCTCCGGCCCTGCCAAGTGGAGGTCATCAATGACCAAGACAATCGGCTCCGTCAACTGCTCCAGGGCCGTTAGCAGCAGGTCATAGGACGCAGCACGGTCCGTGGCAAGACCCTGATCCAGTGCCATCAGGACATCGTTGCCGGGCAAAGAAACCTGCGCGGCAGCGGCCTGGATCGCACCGACAACACCGTGAAAGAGCCGTGCCGGCTGGGTATCGAAACGGTCCAGCGACAACCAGGCACACTGGAGATCGCTTTTCCGGACCCATTCGCCCAAAAGGGTCGATTTACCGTAGCCGGCCGGGGCTGCGACAAGCGTCAACCGGTGAGCGTCCGCAGCCGCCGTCAAGGCGCTCTCCAAACGCGGGCGCTCCAGTGGGCCCAGACCGCGCAGAGGCGGCCGGAATTTGAATTGGGGACCAAGCGCCCATTCGGAATTCTGCGGCTCTCCCACGTGATCGATGGTAGGCAGGTGCAAGGATGTTCAATAGGGTCCTATGGTCCTTGTTCTCCACCCCTGCGCTAAGCGCGCCGGCCGCGGAATACCGGCGCCACAGGCCCCGGCCGGGAGAATCCGGGGCGGGGTAACATCAGTCATGGCCACTAAGAAGGGCAGCCGCAAGCCTCCGGTTTTCGTCCGTCAACTCGACCGGTCCACGAGGCGGCACGTCTTCCTGGTCGCGGCCCTTCGGCTCGCTGGGTTCCTGGCACTGCTCATTTTTTTCTTCACCAACATTCCTATCGGGGGTTTTGACGAGGACAATCCTGCGGCGGCGTGGATCCGTCTGGTGGGAATTCTGCTCGTATTTTTGAGCGCCTTGGCGCTTCAATTACGAATGATCATTGCGGCAGAGGTACCGCAGGTCCGTGCGGCCGAAGCCGTCGTCGAGTCGGTCCTGATGTTCCTGTTTCTCTTTGCCTTCCTTTACACGTCGATGTCCACCACGGACCCTTTGGCGTTTACCGAGCCCCTGAGCAGGATGGACGCCCTTTACTTCACCACCGTTACGTTCGCCACCGTCGGATTTGGGGACATTACCCCCGTGAGCCAGCTCGCGCGGGCAGTGGTGACCGTACAGATGATCGCCGGCCTGGGTGCACTGGTGCTGGTCGCCAAGGTTGCTTTCTTCGCGGCGGGCCGGCGGCTTGGCCATCCCTGAACCGACCTGGCCGGCGCGGGCACACTGCACAGTCCCTTTCGACGCGGTCCTGCACGGTTGGGCACGCGCGGACGCTCACCCGAAAGGGGTGATGATGCAACGGCCGGAACCGTCGGTGCGGACATCTTCCGTGGCACGGCCCGGAGATGGGCGTGCCGTCGCTGCCGCTCCCAGCAGAACGAGCCTTACGGGCGGCCGCGCAGGCCCCGGCGCCGACGTGCCCTGATTGGTCCGCCGGGCAACAGATCACCCCGGGCGGGTGGGGCCGGGCGAGTGCCCCCCGCGGACAATAGGAATTGTCACGACTGAAGGACTGCACGACGCGCGAACAGGAGTTTTAGATGAAAATCGGCCCCTTGGAAGTGATTATCTGTACGTTTCCTAAACCGGCCATCGACGCAAACGTGGTCAAAGCGTTCAGTGAAACCGTCAAATCGGGAGCTATTGCCCTCGCGGATTTGGTCCTGGTCAGCAGAGATCGGGCAGGAGTTGTGCACGTCCGCGACCTGCACGACGGACTGCCGGCCGCCTGGTCCGGAATGATCATTGATTCACGGCCCATGACGCTTCTTAGCGACGCCGACATCTCAATCGCGGCGGAGACAATCGGAAACAGCCAGATGGCGCTGGTCGCCGTCGTCGAACACCGCTGGGCGCACCGGTTGTCAGAGGAAGTCCGGCGCTCGGGGGGTCTCACGGCACTGCAGGCCAGGATCCCGGACGAAGAAGCAGTCCTGGCGCTGGAAGCCGACGGCGTGACAACCATTTGACCGGGACTCACCCACAGAAGGAACCTCTCATGCCATTTGCCAGAGCCGGGAGGCCAGGGCTGCTCCGTACCGTTGCCCGGACGGCCGCGCTCCAGGGCACTCCGGCCCGGGACGCTCCACGACCCGCCGCTCCCACACCGGGAGGCGGCGCAAGAGAACTCGCGGACCAGCTCTCGCGCCTCGCCGAGTTGCGTAGCGCCGGAATGCTCACCGAGGCCGAGTTTACCGCGGCGAAATCCAGGCTTCTGATGTGACCCCCCGCCTGCGAAGCCAGGCACCCTAATCCGAACCCAGACGTTGGAGGTGGTTCCCGTGGAGCGATGGAGGAGTATTTTCGCTGTCCACACACTGAAGGCCCTGCCGCATGATCCGGGTCCTCCGGGCTCGGCAGATCGAGCATGCGCGGCGGCGGGCTACCTAGGCGGCGAACTCCCATGACACTCCATGACGGACCCAACAGCGCCGGGAGCCCGGAGCAGGCCGAGATCCTCAGGCTACGCGCCGAAGTTGCCCGCCTTCAGCTCGAAAGGGACCGTGCCACCGAGGCTGGCCCGATGCCTCCGGGCCGCGGATCGGGGCTGGCCCGACGGATTATCGCCGTCGTCCTGGTGGTCCTGACCGCCGTTCTGGCGTTCGCCACCGTGCCGGCCCTGTACCTGCGCAGCGAGGTGCTCGACACTGACCGCTATGTGGCCACTGTCGCGCCCTTGGCCTCGGACCCTGCCATACAGGCGGAGATCTCCAACAAGGTCACCGCCCAGATCACCGAAGCAGTCGACGTCGAGGGAATCACCCGCGACGCGATGACCGAACTGAGCAAAGTCGCACCCCGCGTCGCCGCCGTGATCTCCGGGCTGGCGCCCGCCATTGCCGAGCAGACGAAGTCCCTGATCCATACCGCCGTGTCCAGATTCGTCGCCAGCCCGCAGTTCCAGGATCTCTGGACCCAGGTCAACCGCGTGGCGCACCAGGGAATCGTCAACCTGGCTACCGGAAACACGGGGGGCACCGTCAGCATCGATGAGAGCGGCACAGTCTCGATCTCCACTAAGGAAATCATCGCCCGGGTCAAGGCCCTCCTTGTCGAGCAAGGCGTGGACATCGCGTCCAGAATTCCGGAAGTCGACGCACAAATCACCCTGCTCCAGTCCCCCGAACTCGTCCGGGCAACGGAGGCCATCAGAACACTGGACCGGACCGCCCCCATCCTGGCGTGGATGACGGCGCTGAGCGCCATCGGAGCCATTGCGGTGGCGCCCAGGGGCTGGAGACGGCGGACGACGAGCCGCGTCGGGTTGGCCATTGCGATCGCCATGGCCCTCTTGGCCCTCGCGCTTACCATCGGCCTTGATATCTTCCTCAGCACAATCCCGTCTGCCACCGTCTCCCCCGCGGCCGCCCAAAGCCTCGTCGATACGCTCCTCGTGCCACTCCGGACCGGCGTGCGGTTTGTCTTCGTTGTGGGTTTGCTGATGGCCGTAGCCGCTTTCCTGACCGGCCATTCGCGCCCGGCCGAGTCCGTCCGGCAAGGCCTGGCGCGCGCCGGCGACTACGTGACCGGAAAGATTGGCGCCGGGGAAGCCAGGCCGTGGCAGCACTGGTTGGCCCGCTACCGCCGGATCCTGGAAGCCGCCGTCATCGGCGTCGCCGTTCTGGTTCTCATCCTCTGGCAATACCCGACGGCGGCCGTCGCCATCTGGACGGCCGTCCTGGCCGTACTGGCGATCCTCCTGATTGAGCTGCTGTGCCGGCCCGCCGTCGCCGCTGCACATGCCGGGGAGACAGTGCCGGGCAGTCAGCCAGGTGGGCCTGTGCCGGAAAGCCCGCCGGAGGTATCGAATCCAACCCTGCCCCTGCCATAAGCCGGGGACGCCCACGGGCTGGCTTGAACCAAGGGTGACATACGCAGGTGCGCACGACCCCGGAAGGGTCATGCGCACCTGCGGTACCGGGAACCGGCCCTGTGGTGTTAATCGGGGGGTCAGTCGCGGCGATCGCGGCGGTCTTCGCGACGGTCACCGCGGTCGTCCCGCCGGTCCTCGCGGCGGTCGCCGCGACGGTTGATCCCGTGGGCGACGACAATGGCCCCTCCGACGGCCGCGGCGGTCCTGCGTCTGCGTCGTGCTGCCAGTGGCATGTCAGGCTCCTTCCTTCATTCCTTCGGGCGTTTGGGCTTCGGCTTCGGCGTCGGCCTGGAAAGCTGCGATGACGGCCT
This sequence comes from Arthrobacter sp., assembly GCA_035466775.1. Classification (GTDB taxonomy): domain Bacteria; phylum Actinomycetota; class Actinomycetes; order Actinomycetales; family Micrococcaceae; genus Arthrobacter. The sequence goes on along the minus strand of DATIUQ010000011.1, from coordinate 837 downwards.
GGGTCGGGATCCGGCCGCTGGCCACGAGCTGCCCGCCGGCCTTGCGGACGGCCGCGCCGAACGGGGCAGCCCACTGGTTCTCCCAGACGAGAACCGCGGCGGAGTGGCCGGGCTCGATCGTCTCGGCCAGGTCCATGACGTCCTGCTCCGAGAGCACCATGGCCAGTTCGGCTTCGGCCATGCGCACCTCACCGAGCTGGCTCTCGTCGAGGTCGGAAATCTCCGCCGTCTCGAGCGTGCCGTCCTCGGTCTTCCGCAGGAACACCATGTCGAGGACCCTGATGAGTTCACGCTTGACCAGGTCATCCAGGAACGGGGCGATCTGGCCGTTGCCAAAGTCGGGCCCGGGGAACTCCACGACCAGCCAGTCAACCGGCCCTAGTTCATCCAATGAATCAGCCATGCTGATGACCTCCGCTTCTCGTTGGGGTACAGGGCGATCCGACGGACCGCCGCAGTCCCATCCTGTGCTTCCCGTGCGGCGTGGCGCCTCATCCGCACCGAGTGACCTCTCCTCTTGCACCGGCAGCGTTAGGGAGCTGCAGGTGCAAACGGGTACAGCTCCTGGTCTCCGCCGTGCACAACGACGCACGTGGCCTCCGGCACCTCCTGCCATGCCCCGCGAAGGTCCCCCAGCGGTTCGGAAACCACCAACCGCGCATCGTCCGAGAGCTCGTGGAGTATGGGATGGTCGGGGTACTGGTCGCGGAGCGTTGCGATGTCGGCGCTGTGGAACAGCGACCGGGAGTTGCGCTCGCTGGAGTAGCGGAACGCCCAGGTGGTGTCGCCGTCGGTAGTTGCTACGGTCATCTGGATCGGGTGCTCGACGCCGTGGCG
>DATIUQ010000010.1:0-7238 GCA_035466775.1 Arthrobacter sp. | reverse complement strand
GTAAGTGACTGTGAGGATTGTGGTGGCTGGTCTGGGACTGGCTGGCAGAGTGGGTATTGGTCGTTCTGCCCCGTGGATGTGACTCAGTAAGTGACTGGCCCTGCAGGGTGCCTTTGAGTGGGATCTGTCCGTCCGCGGGGTTGAGCGGCCGGTACCGCCCGGCCCGCCTCGGTAACTTGATCAGAAGGTTGTCCGCCCCGTCGGGGCGTGGCTCGTCACAGTGTTGTTCCGAAGTGACCTCTACCCGGACTGGTACCGGCCGTTGACGGCCCTGACCATATCCGCGAAGTAGAGGAAGGTGCCAGAACCGCTATGACTATCGTTGCGCATTCCCGCCCGTTTGTCGTCGGCGTCGACACGCACGCCAAGAACCATGTCTACGCCATCATCACCGCCGGCACCGGTGAACTGATCGCCACCCGGGACTTCCCGACCACCGGGTCCGGGATCAACCGCTCCATCGCCTGGGTCGCGCGTCACACCGGCGCTGACCTGGAAGCCTTGTGGGTGATCGAGGGCGCCGGCTCCTACGGTGCCCTGCTGGCCGGTGCCGTCGGCGCCGCCGGCTACCAGGTCGCCGAAGCCGCCCGGATGGATGCCCGGCACGGGGTCGGCAAATCCGATCCGCTCGACGCGCACCGGATCGCCGCAGCGGTCCTGCCGCTCGATGAGCAGCAACTACGCCGGCCACGGCTGAACGAAGGCGTCCGGGCGGCCCTGCAGGTCCTCGTCACCGCACGGGCATCCATGACCACCGAGCGCACCAGGGGCGTGAACGCGTTGACTGCCCTGCTGCGGGTCAACGACCTCGGTCTGGACGCGCGTAAACCCTTGACCGGGACTCAGATCGCCGACGTCGCCCGCTGGCGGGCCCGTCAAGAACCTCTGGCCATTTCCGTTGCCCGCTCCGAGGCGGTCCGGCTGGCTAAACGCATCACCGGACTCGACGCGGACATCAAGACCAACAGCTCCCGGATCACCGGGCTGGTCGAAATCAGCGAAGCCGCGCCCCTGCTGCAGGAAACCGGCGTCGGTCCCGTCACCGCCGCCATCTGCCTGACCGTCTGGTCCCACCGCGGACGCGTCCATTCCGAGGCCGCCTTCGCCTCCCTGGCCGGGGTCAGCCCGATTCCGGCATCCTCCGGGAACACCGTCAGGCACAGACTCAACCGCGGCGGCGACAGAACCCTGAACAAAGCCCTGCACCTGATCGCCCTGACCAGGATGACCTTCGATACCGAAACCATCGACTACGTCCAGAAACGCCAAGCCGAAGGACGCACCAAAAAGGAGATCCGCCGGTGCGTGAAACGCTATCTCGCCCGACGGATCTACCGAACACTCAACGCCGCAAACCAGGGTCCCTGCCACGCTTGACGACCATAGAAGGATCCCCGCGTTGGTTATAAGTGGGGCGGACTAGCGTACTTCGAAGCCTGCGGCGCGGATCGCGGCCTTGACCTGGGCGATCATGTCCAGCGGGCCGAAGTGGAACACCGACGCCGCGAGCACCGCGTCGGCGCCTGCCGCCACGGCCGGCGGGAAGTGCTCCGGCTTGCCGGCTCCGCCGGAGGCGATGAGCGGAACCTTGACCCCGGCCCGCGCGAGGCGGATGAGTTCCAGGTCGAAGCCGTCCTTGGTGCCGTCGGCGTCGATCGAGTTGAGCAGGATTTCGCCCACGCCGCGGTCGGCCGCCTCCCGGGCCCAGGCGATGGCGTCGATCCCGGTGCCCTGGCGGCCGCCGTGCGTGGTGACCTCGAAGCCGGAGGGTGTGGGCTGCGAACCCGGACGGGTGCGGCGGGCATCGAGGGACAGCACCAGGACCTGCGAGCCGAAGTGCCGGGTGATCTCGTCGATCACATCGGGACGGGCGACGGCGGCGGTGTTGATTGCCGCTTTGTCCGCGCCGCAGCGCAGCAGCCGGTCCACCTCGGCCACACCGCGGACGCCGCCGCCGACGGTCAGCGGGATGAAGACTTCCTCGGCGGTGCGCCGGACGACGTCGAACGTGGTTTCCCGGTTGCCCGAGGAGGCCGTGACGTCGAGGAAGGTCAGCTCGTCGGCGCCGCCGTTGTCATAGCGGTGCGCCAGCTCGACGGGGTCTCCGGCGTCGCGGAGCCCCTCGAAATTGATGCCCTTGACCACGCGGCCGGCATCAACGTCCAGGCACGGGATAACGCGGACGGCTACAGCCATGACTTCTCCTGGTAATCGCTTGCGGAAGGTTGACGCGGGCCGGGTCAGATGCGGCAGGCGTGGATGGTGCTGACCAGGATGGCGCGGGCGCCGAGGTCGTAGAGTTCGTCCATGATCCGGTTGGTCTGCCGCTTCGGCACCATCGACCGGACGGCAACCCAGTCCGAGTCGCGCAGCGGGGAGACCGTGGGCGATTCCAGGCCGGGCGTGAGCGCCGCGGCCTCTTCCACGAGCTCCTTGCGGATGTCGTAGTCCATCATGACGTACTGCCGCGCCACGAGGACGCCCTGCAGGCGGCGGATCAGGACCTCGGCGGCCGGGTTCTGCTCGCCCTTGCGGCCGATCAGGACGGCCTCGGAGTTCAGGATGGGCTGGCCGAAGATCTCCATGCCGGCCGCCTTGAGCGTGTTGCCGGTTTCGACGACGTCGGCGATCGCGTCCGCGACGCCGAGGCGGACGGAGGATTCCACGGCGCCGTCGAGGCGGACCACCTTGGCCTTGATGCCGCGGTCGGCGAGGTAGCCGCGGAGCAGTCCGTCATAGCTGGTGGCGAGGCGCTTGCCTTCAAGCTCTTCAACCGTGGTGAAGTCGCCCACCGGGCCGGCAAAGCGGAAGGTGGAGGCCGCGAAGCCCAGCGGGAGCAGCTCTTCGGCTTCAACCTCGGCGTCGAGGAGCAGGTCGCGGCCGGTGATGCCGACGTCGAGCGTGCCCTGGCCGACGTAGACGGCGATGTCGCGGGGGCGGAGGAAGAAGAATTCAATGTCGTTGTCCGGGTCCACCATGACCAGCTCGCGGGTGTCGCGGCGCTGGCGGTAGCCGGCCTCGGCGAGCATGGCGGAGGCGGCTTCGGACAGGGAGCCCTTGTTCGGGACGGCAACTCTCAGCATTGGGGAGGTCTTTCTGGTTAGGAAGTAGTCGGTTCAGGCACAGCGGGCCACGCGATACACCGGATCCGCAGGGCGGGGCCTGCGGGGGTTCCGGCGCGGACGTGGCTAGAGATGCTTGTAGACGTCTTCCAGGCTGAGTCCTTTGGCGAGCATCAGAACCTGAAGGTGATAGAGCAGCTGCGAGATTTCTTCAGCGGCGGCTTCATCGGATTCGTATTCGGCAGCCATCCAGACCTCGGCTGCTTCCTCCACGACTTTCTTGCCGATGCCGTGGACTCCGGAATCCAGTTCGGCGACGGTGCGGGAGCCCTCCGGGCGGACGGCTGCCTTCTCACTCAGTTCTGCGAACAGCGATTCGAAATTCTTCACACCCTCCAGCCTACTTGCTCCCGGGCGGAGGGCGCCTGCCGGGGGCCTGCATGACGGCGGGGATGTGAGTGATGACACAGTTCACGGGACGGCCGGGCACCCTTCGGTGCCCGGCCGTCCCCTTGGGTCAGCTGTACTGCTTGAGGGTCACCGCGGTGGCGAGGGCGGCCGTGACGGCCTCGTGGCCCTTGTCCTCGGTGGAGCCCGGCAATCCGGCGCGGTCGATGCCCTGCTGTTCCGTGTCGCAGGTCAGCACGCCAAAGCCGACGGGGATGCCGGTGCGCACCGAGACTTCGGTCAGGCCGAGCGTGGCCGCCTCGCAGACGTACTCGAAGTGCGGGGTTCCGCCGCGGATCACGACGCCGAGCGCCACGACGGCGTCGAAGTGCGGCGCCAGCCGGGCGGCGGCCACGGGGAGCTCGAACGTCCCGGGGACGCGGAGCACTGTCGGTTCGCTGATGCCGGCGTCCTTCGCCGCGCGCAGGGCGCCGTCCAGGAGCCCGTCCATGATCTGGGTGTGCCAGCTGGCGGCCACGATGGCCAGTTTCAGCCGGGAGGTTTCCTCCGGCTTGAAGGTGCTGAGGTCAATCTGTGGTGCGCCGTGTCCGCTCATCTGGGAGTCCTTGTTCTGCTCAGTTGTCTGCTGTTAGGTCGTGCTGCAACGTCAGCGCAGCCCGTCCGGGCCGGCTGGACGTCAGTCTTGTTCGTGGTCGAATCCGCGCGGGCCGGCAACGGGGGCGGCCGGCTCCATGTCCAGGACCAGCCGGTGGTCCATCCGGTCCTTCTTGGTCTGCAGGTACCGGAGGTTCTGCTCGCGGGAGGGGACCTCGGTGGGCACCATTTCCACGACGCGGACGCCGGCCTGGGCCAGCCGGTCCTGCTTGTCCGGGTTGTTGCTCAGCAGGCGGATCTCGGAAAGTCCCATGTCCGCGAGGATCTGGGCCGCTGCCTTGTAGCAGCGGGCATCCACGGGAAGGCCCAGCTGTTCGTTGGCCTCCACGGTGTCGAACCCGGCCTCCTGCAGGGCGTAGGCCTTCATCTTGTTCGCCAGGCCGATCCCCCGGCCTTCCTGGCCGCGCAGGTACAGCAGCGTCCCGCCGAACTCGTTGATCAGCTCGAGGGCGTAGGCCAGCTGCTCGCCGCAGTCGCAGCGGTAGGAGCCGAACACATCACCGGTGAGGCACTCCGAGTGGAGGCGCACCAGCGGCGCCGTCCCGTCCACCGGGGGCAGCGGGGAGCTGACCGCCAGGTGCTCGGCGCCGGTGGCCAGGTCGGTCCAGGCCTGCGCCACGAAGTCGCCGAAGGCGGTGGGCAGCTGCACGATCGGGCCGCCGCTGACCGGATGCGGCTGGCGTCCGGCCGCCAGTTCTTGCGCTTCAGACGTCGTCATCTTTTCTCCTCCATCACGCGGGGTCCGCTGCGTGGCCGGCGGGCTGCCCGGCCTCAAGGTAAGCCACCAAGTCGGCAATCGAGATCAGCGGGCAGCCGTGCTCCAGCGCGAAGCCGCGAAGTCCGTCCAGCCGCATCATCTCTCCGTTGTCGTACACCACTTCTGCGATCACACCCACGGGCTCGAGCCCGGCCAGCTGGCACAGTTCCACGGCCGCTTCGGTGTGGCCGGGGCGTTCCCGCACTCCACCCTTAACGGCGCGAAGGGGAAAAACATGCCCGGGGCGGGTCAGCGCTGCCGGCTCGCTCCCGGGATCGGCCAGGATCCGGGCCGTCAGGGCGCGGTCCGTGGCGGAGATTCCGGTGCTGACGCCCACCGCGGCGTCGCAGGACACCGTGTAGGCCGTGCCCTTGGCGTCCTCATTGATTTCGACCATCGGAGGCAGCGCGAGGGCGTCGGCACGGCCGCCGTCGAGCGGTACGCAGATGACCCCGGAGCTGTACCGGATGGTCCAGCCCATCAGGGCCGGGGTGGCGTGCTGCGCGGCGAAGATGATGTCGCCCTCGTTTTCGCGGTCCTCGTTGTCGACCACCAGGACGGGACGGCCGGCGGCGATGGCGCGGATCGCGTCTTCGATCCGGTCGAGGCCGGCCGGCGGGATGACGGCGGGGGCGAGCTCCGCGGGCAGGGCAGCGTCGGCGGCGTCAGTGAGGAGGGGCCGGGCAGTGATGTCCTTGACGTTGTTCACGCTGTTGCCCCCTCTGCGTGTGCTGCTGCTCCCCCGGCTGCCGCGCCGGCCGCTGTGCCGGAAAACGCGAGCAGGCGCTCAGTGTACTTCGCCAGGACGTCGACTTCGAGGTTCACGTGGCCGCCAATTGCTTTGGCGCCCAGGCCGGTGTCGGCCAGCGTGGTGGGGATCAGCCCCACTTCGAACCACGGCGCCGGGTCATTGGCCGGGCTCACGGCGGTCACCGTCAGCGAAACGCCGTCGACCGCGATGGAGCCCTTCTCCGCGATGTAGCGGGCCAGCCCGGCGGGAACGCCGAAGCGGAGCCGGTCCCAGTTGCCCAGCGCCTCGCGCTCAAGCAGCTGGCCGACGCCGTCGACGTGGCCCTGGACGACGTGGCCGTCGAGCCGGCCGCCGGCCGGGACGCAGCGTTCCAGGTTGACCGGGTCCCCGGCGGCGAGTTCGCCGATGGTGCTGCGGGTGAGGGTCTCGCCCATGACGTCGACGCTGAAGTCCTTGCCGTCGATCTCCGTCGCCGTGAGGCAGACGCCGTTGACCGCGATGGAGCCGCCGAGGGCCAGTCCGTCGGTGCTGCCGGGCGCGTGGAGCCGGACGGTGGCGCTGATGTCGCCGTTGCGCTCAACGGACAACACCTTTCCCTGCTCGGCGATTATTCCGGTGAACATCAGTTGCCTCCTGCGGCGGTGTCCGCGCGGGCGCGGAGCGGGGTTGAAGCGGATGAAGTGTTGGTGGCGGGGTGCAGATGCAGCCGGAGGTCCCGGCCGAGCTGCTGGACCGCACCGCCCGACGCCGGGTCCCATTCCCAGCGCTGGGCGTCGGCCAGGGTGGTGATGCCGAGGTCCTCAAGTGCCGGGGTTCCCGAGCCGAGGAGGGTCGGGGCGAGGTAGACGATGAGTTCGTCGACGAGCCCGGCGGCGAGGAAGGCGCTGAGGATCCGGGAGCCGCCTTCCACCATGAGGTGCCGGACGCCGGCGGCGAAGAGCTCGTCCAGCGCTTCCCGCGGATCGCGGGTGGGCAGGTGGAGGACCTTGCCGTCGTCGCCGTTGATCGCTGCGCCCTCGGGGATCCCGCGGTAGCCCATCACCACGCGCAGCGGCTGCTCGCCGGCCGGTTCGCCGTCGGTGCCGCGGGCGGTGAGGCGCGGATTGTCGACCAGCACCGTCTGGGTCCCGACCAGGATCGCGTCGATCCGGCCCCGCAGGGCGTGGTTGTCGGCGAGCGATTCCGGGCTGGAGATCCACTGGCTGGTGCCGTCGCTGGCGGCGATGCGGCTGTCGAGGGTCTGCGCGATGTGCAGGGTGACGAAGGGCCGTCGGGCGGCGACGGCGTCGAACCAGCGCCGGTTCAGCTCCAAAGCGGCTTCGGCGCCCAGGCCGGAGCGGACCCTGACCCCCGCGGCACGAAGGGTGGCGGCACCGCCAGCGGCGGGGTCGTGTGGATCGTCGATCGCATAGACGACGTCCGCGACACCGGCCTCGATGATCGCCTGCGCGCAGGGCCCTGTGCGTCCGCAGTGGTTGCACGGCTCAAGCGTGACCACCATGGTGGTGCCGCTGAGGTCGTGGCCGGCCGCTTTGGCCTGGTCAATCGCGTCGGCCTCCGCGTGGGCGGTGCCGGCCCCGCGGTGGTAGCCCGTGACCAGCTGGGT
>DATIUQ010000009.1:0-3761 GCA_035466775.1 Arthrobacter sp. | reverse complement strand
GTAGCGGGCGAGGAAGCCGCGCACTCCAGACTGGGCCCGGGGCGGCAGCCGGCCGGCGAGATAGTCGGCGGACAGCTCCTCGGGCCGTTTCGCCAGGAACTCCCCGCGCGACACCGGGTCGTCGCCGATGGAGACGGCGAGATGCCAGAGTTCCAGGTCCATTTCGGTGGTGATGTTGTGGGGTAGCCCGCGCAGCACAGCTTCCAGCTCCCGGGGCTGCGCGATGCCGCGAAGCAGCCGGCGGGCCACGGCCAGCATGATGTAGCCAACGGACGGGCCCGGCAGTGTGGCCTGGATCAGCTCGTTGATCGTCCGGCCGAATATCTGCTCGGTGTAGTCGAGCCGCTGGGCGGAGCTGGCGGGTTCGGCCAGGACCAGCTTGGCTTCGAGCTGCTTCCCGTAGTTCATCGCCCGGCGCAGCTCAGCGGCGGGACGGAAGGCGGGCCGGACCATGGCCGGTATGAGGCCCGCAATCAGGGCGAGGCTGGCTGACTGCTCAGTGCTGCCCTTGCGTTGCGGCGGTTGCGGGCGGTTGCGTTTTGCGCCGGCTTTGCGGAAGTAGTCCCGGAACGAGTGCTCGATGATGCCGAATCTTGGATCCTCGAGCAGTGCCGGAAACACGGCTCCGGATCTTCCGTCCGCAAGCGGGAGGACCCGCAACAGGTAGTTCCGGCCGGTCTTGCTGCGGGCCACGGCCGTGAGGTCCACGTACATCCGCAGCCCGGGGTTGACGTACCGCCAGGGTCCCTTGCTGTTGCGCATCTTTTCGAGGACGGCCAGCCCCAGCGGCGTGATCGGCCGGGTCAGCCCCTGGAACAGGGTGCCGCAGAGGTACACCCGGGTGGGGGCCTCTGCCCCGGAGTCTTCGGGTGCGGGTTCGGGCAGCGGATACAGCGTGGTGATCGGGCGCGACTGGGTGAGCCAGATCTTGCCACCTGATTCAATGGCCCACTCGATGTCCTGCGGCGCCCCCAAGAGGCGCTGGACGCCGTCCCCCAGCGCGGTCAGTTCCTGGAGCTGGGGGCCGTCCAGGCTCGGAGTCCGTCTGGATTCCGGCCCTCCCGGGGTGGTTTGCGTGACTTGGCCGGACGCAGTCTCCAGCACGAACTGGTCCGGGTTGACCGACCCCGAGACCACGGCCTGGCCTGAGCCCGGGCTCGCGTTGATCACCGTTTCCGTCCGGGTCCCGGTGACGGGATTTGCGGTGAAAAGGACCCCCGCCGCGGCCGCGTCCACCATGACCTGGACGACGACGGCGAGCCCGACGTCGCGGTGGCTGATCCCGTTGGCGGAGCGGTAGGCGACGGCCCGCTCGCTCCACAGCGACGCCCAGCAGCGACGGACGGCCTCGACCACCGCGTCAGCGCCCGTGACATCGAGGAAGGAGTCCTGTTGGCCCGCGAAACTGGCGAAGGGAAGGTCCTCCGCCGTGGCCGAGGACCGGACCGCCACCGGCACGTTGGCGCCCATTCCCTCGTAGGCTTTCCGGACCGCGGCGTCCACTCCGGGCGGGATCGGCGATTCCTCGATCAGTCTTCGGGCCCGCGCGGCCACCGGGCTGAGTTCACTCCCGACCGGGTTTGCCAGCCCTGGCGCCGTGGCGGCGGCGGCCCCGATCGCGTCGAGCTCGGCTGCGAGGGCGCCGAGCCGGGGCGGTGCCGCCAGATCGTAGGCGACGGTTGTCAGGCAGAACCCGCGCGGCACCGGCAACCCGGCCGCCACGAGCTTGCCAAGGTTCAAGGCTTTGCCTCCCACCAGCCGCAGCGGTGCAGCGCCGGCCCCGCGGAGGTCCAGCACGAGAGGTTCGGCGGCACTGTGTCCTTCAGCCTTGCGTGCAGAGTCCATGGCGGGCCCCTACAGGCTATCCGCGGTGGCGCCGTCGTCCTCCCACATCACGTCCAGGTTGCGGAACACTGGCGGCCCGTCGCAGAGGGCCGCCATCCTGGCGGCGAAGTCGGAGGTCTCCGGCCGGCCGGAGTTCTCCATCGCCGAATCGTAGGAGTCGAATTCGACAATGGTGAGATACGTTCCGGGCCGGTCGCGGTCCGCGGTGGCCAGGATCCGGCGGAACGTGGGAGCGGTGCTTCCTTCGGTCCTGGACGGCCGGCCCAGGGCTTCGATTTCCTCAATGCGGGCGGTCTGGAATTCGATGATCTGCACGAACCTGGCCATGACGGCTCCTCAACGGCGGCGGATGCTGATGGGCTTCACGCTAGACCTCCCGCTTTAGCAGGACAAGAGCCAGAACAAGAGCCCCTTCACGGGGCAGCGCACGGGCCCGTAGCGGCGCCCGCGCACCAATCCCGCCGCCGTCGTCGCCGTCGTAAGTGGTCAGGTGGTCAGGTGGTCAGGGGGTCAGCAGGACCTTGATGGCGCGGCGTTCGTCCATGGCGCGGTAGGCCTCCGGGGCTTCCTCCAGCGGCATCACGACGTCGAAGACGCGGCCCGGGTTGATGGTGCCGTCGAGGACGTCCGCCAGCAGTTCCGGAATGTAGGTCCGGGCCGGGGCCATGCCGCCGCCGATGGAGATGTTCGTGTCGAAGAGGTAGCGCAGCGGGACCTCGCTGCCGCCGGTGGGGACGCCAACGAAGCCCAGGGCCCCGCCCGGGCGGGTGCTGTGCAGCGCCTGCTCCATGGATTCCTTGGTTCCGACACATTCAAGGACGGAATCGGCCAGCACTCCGCCGAGGAGTTCGCGGACCTTGGCGACGCCCTCGTCCCCGCGCTCTTCCACAATGTCGGTGGCACCGAATTCGCGGGCGATCGCCTGCCGGTCCGCGTGGCGGGACATCGCGATGATCCGCTCCGCCCCGAGCCGCTTGGCGGCCAGCACCCCGCAGAGCCCGACGGCGCCGTCGCCCACCACCACGACGGTCCGGCCGGGGCCGGCTTTTGCGGCGAGGGCCGCGTGGTGGCCGGTGGCCATCACATCGGACAGCGTGAGCAGGCTCTTCCGGAGGGCGTCATCCGGCTCCGTGATGCCGGGGACCTTGACCAGAGTGGAATCGGCCAGCGGGACGCGGACCGCCTGGCCCTGGCCGCCGTCGATCGGGTGCCCGGCGTCGTCTTTGCCGCCCCAGCCGGCGAGGTGCTCGCAGGCCACGGTGACGCCGTTGAGGCACTGGGGGCAGGCCCCGCAGCTGACCACAAACGGTGCGATCACGAGGTCGCCGACGGCCAGGGTGGTGATCCCGGAGCCGATGCTCTCCACGGTGCCGATGAACTCGTGGCCGATCGCGGTTGGCCGGCGGGTGGGCTTCACACCCCGGTACGGCCACAGGTCCGAGCCGCAGACGCAGGAAGCGGTCACTTTCACGACGGCGTCGGTGGGCAACTGGACGGTGGGGTAGTCGCGGTCCTCGACCCGGATGTCACCGGGGGCGTGGATGATCGTGGCGCGCATGGGGGCTCCTGAGGTTTCGGGCGGGGATTCACTCGAGTCTAGGCGATCTCGATGAGCCGGAGCCGGACGATTTCCGCCAGGACGTCGTCCGGGATCGGGTGGTCCGGCGCGAAGCGGATGGTTCCTTTGGACACGGAGAAGCCATCAAGCCGGGACGCAACGGCCGCCACGACCTCGGACGAGAACGGGAAGACGGAGAGATGCCGGGCGCTCGCCGTCACCCCAATGAGGGGCTTGCCGTGGACCTTCAGCGCGGGCATGCCGTAGCTGACACCGTCGACGGCGTCGGGGGCTGCCGCCCGGGCGATGTCGATGACCCGTTGCAGGGCACCGCGGGCCGTTGCGGGCATGGCGGCCA
>DATIUQ010000008.1:0-6118 GCA_035466775.1 Arthrobacter sp. | reverse complement strand
GTGCTCCAGGCCGGCGCCAAGGTCCTGGTCGATGAGAAGGACCTGTGGGAGAACGGCGAATTCATCACCACCGTCCTGATCGTCAACAGGAAGTTCGCCGCCGAACACCCTGACACGGTCAAGGCACTGCTGAAGGGCCACATCGAATCCGTGGACTGGCTCAACGCGGCACCCGCTGCCGAGAAGTCCGCGGTCCTCAACGGCGCCCTCAAGGAATCCGCCGGAGCCGCCCTGCCGGCCGACGTGATCGACCGCTCGCTCCAGAACATCGTCTACACCGTCGATCCGCTCGCCGGAACGTACCAGAAGCTGCTCCAAGACGGAGTCGACGCCGGCACCACCCAGCAGGCCGACATCAACGGCATCTTCGACCTCACGGCACTGAACAGTGTCCTGGCCGGGAGCGCCGCCGGGACCAAGGTCTCCGTACACGGACTGGGCAAGGACTAGCCAGTTCCCGCCTCCAGCCCGCCAAAAGAAGTTAGGACGTGACCATGCCAGTCGTACTGGAAAACCTGGGCAAGCGCTTCGGCGACGGCGCTCCGGTGCTGGACGACGTCAACGCCAGCATCGGGCAGGGCGAGTTCGTCGCCCTGCTCGGTGCCTCCGGCTGCGGCAAGTCCACCCTGCTGAACATCATGGCGGGACTGGAGGCGCCGACGTCGGGCGCCCTCGAAGTGCCCAGCGACGGCGCCGCCTTTATGTTCCAGGACGCGGCGCTGTTCCCGTGGCTGACCGCGCGGGAAAACATCGAGCTGGCCCTGAAGCTGCGCGGCGTCGGCAAAGCCGAACGGCGGGTCAAGGCCGGCGAGCTGCTGGACCTCGTGCACCTGGGCGGCTCGGGGGACAAGCGACCGCACGAGCTCTCCGGTGGGATGCGCCAGCGTGTTGCGCTGGCCCGTTCGCTCGCCCAGGACCGGCAGCTGCTCCTGATGGACGAACCCTTCGCCGCCCTGGACGCGATCACCCGTGACCTGCTGCACGACGAGCTGGAGCGGATCTGGAAGGAAACCGGCCGCACCATCGTCTTCGTCACCCACAACGTCCGGGAAGCCGTCCGGCTGGGCCAGCGCGTGCTGCTGCTCTCCTCCCGGCCCGGACGCGTCGTGCGCGAGTGGCATGTCAGCGAGGAACACCGCACCGACGCCGGACTGGCCGGCCAGCTCACCGGCGAAATCACCACCCGGCTACGCGAGGAGATCCGCCGCCATGCCAAGTAAGTTTCTGTCCCACTACGCGCAGGCCGCAGAGCCGGCCGAGACGTCCCTTATCCCAAGCGCAGACGCCGGGTCCCGCAAGGTCCACGCAGCCCTGACCCGGTCCTCCACCGGCTCGGCCGACCTGCGCGAGCTTGAGGCCGGGCTGGATTCGCTGCAGTCCGACGCCGCACGCAAGGCCCGCATCGACTGGAGCCGGATCCTGCTGCCGGTCGCCGCAGTCGTCGTCCTGCTGGTCGCCTGGCAACTCTATGTCTCGCTCGGCATCAAGCGGCGCGACCTGGTCCCCGGACCGCTCGACGTGCTGGGCCAGTTCGGCAACCTCTGGGCCGAGGGCAAGCTGCAGGAGGCCGTGTGGACGTCGCTGCAGCGCGGGCTCATCGGGTTCCTGATCAGCGTGGCCATCGCGACGCCGGTAGGGCTCCTGCTCGCCCAGGTCGCCCCGTTGCGACGCGCCTTCGGCCCCCTGATCTCCGGGCTCCAGGTGCTGCCCTCCGTGGCGTGGGTGCCCGCAGCCATCATCTGGTTCGGACTGACCGACGCCACCGTGTACTTCGTGGTGTTCATGGGCGCCATCCCTTCGATCATCAACGGGCTGATCTCCGGCGTGGACCAGATCCCGCCGCAGTACCGCAGCGTCGGCACCGTCCTGGGCGCGTCCCGGCTGCAGCTTGCCCTGCAGATCATCCTCCCGGCCGCGCTGCCCGGATACCTGAGCGGCCTCAAGCAGGGCTGGGCCTTCTCCTGGCGCTCGCTGATGGCCGCGGAGATCATCGCCGTCGGCGGCAGCATCGGCTTTGGCCTGGGCTCCATGCTGAACCAGGGCCGCGACCTGTCCGACATGACCATCGTGATGTCCGCGATCCTGCTGATCCTCGCCGTCGGCATCCTGATTGAACTGCTCGTATTCGGCCCGATCGAAAAACGGCTGCTCCGCCGTCGTGGACTCCTCGCCGGCAGCACCCGGTAGGCACCTCCCGTCCAGAAGCAACGCGGGGTCACTTGCAGCCCATAACCCCCGGGTTTATGAGCGGTGAGTGACCACGCGTTGCTGTTGTCTGGTGTCACGCGCGGGCCTACACTCACGGCTATAGGCCGGTTTCACGGCCGAACCCGCCCAATTCTGAGGAGACGGCCGTGGCACCAAAATATGGAGTGCTGGCACTGGTTGAGGCAAAACTAGGCAAGGAACAAGAGGTCTGGGACTTCCTCAACGGGGGCCGCGAGATAGTGCTCAAAGAGCCGGGAACGCGGACCTGGTATGCCTTCCGGGTCAACGATTACACCTTCGGCATCTTCGACACCTTCGACACCGAGGAGGACCGGCAGGCGCATCTCAACGGGGCCATCCCCGCGGCGCTCGGCGAACACGGGCCCACGCTGCTGTCCAAGGACCCCGACATCAAGCTGGTCGACCTCATCGCGGTGAAGTAGCCCGCGGCATAGGCCCCAGCCGTCCAGTGCCCCCGGACAGCGGCAACTATGTGACGCGCCGTTACCCCGCGTGAACGGGTGTTTCCGCACCGTTGTTCCGCCATATGACGCCGCCCTATCGTCGATGCATGGCAATTCAGGACATTTACCCCACGGCGCTGCGCCTCCTCGGCCGCCCCGTGCTAGTGGTCGGCGGCGGCCCGGTGGCCACCCGCCGCGCCAAGGGACTGCTCGACGCCGGCGCCCGCGTCACCGTCGTCGCCCCCCTCGCCAGCCCGGCCCTGAACGGACTCGCCGACGCCGGCCTCCTCACGTGGGAGCCGCGCAACTACCGCAGCTCCGACGTCGACGGCGTCTGGTTCGTCCAGACCGCCACGGGCGATTCCGCCGTGGACGCGCAGGTTGCCGCCGACGCCGAGGCGCAGCGCATCTGGTGCGTCAACGCCTCCGACCACGAGGCCTCCGCCGCCTGGACTCCCGCCGTCGCCGTCGTGGACGACGTCAAGATCGCCGTCAACGCCGGGGGAGACCCGCGCCGCGCCATGGCCCTGCGCGACGCCGTCGCCACCGCCCTGGAAACCGGGGACCTGCCGCTGCGCCGGCGCCGGGCCGGTTCAACCGCAGGCACCGTGGCGCTCGTGGGCGGCGGACCGGGCGACAGCGGCCTCATCACCGTCCGCGGCCGGCGGCTCCTGGGCCAGGCCGACGTCGTGGTTGCGGACCGCCTTGGCCCGCGCGAACTCCTGGCCGAACTGGCCCCGGACGTCCGTGTGATCGAGGTCGGCAAGACCCCCGGCCACCATCCCGTCCCGCAGGACGAGATCAACCGCATCCTCGTGGAGGAAGCCCTGCAGGGACACCGCGTGGTCCGGCTCAAGGGCGGCGACCCCTATGTCCTGGGCCGCGGCGGCGAGGAAGCCGAGTTCTGCCGGCAGCACGGCGTCGAGGTTGAAGTGGTGTCCGGCGTCACGTCGGCCATCTCGGTTCCGGCTGCCGCAGGCATCCCGGTCACGCACCGCGGGCTGGCCAAGGGATTCAGCGTGGTCACCGGCCATGAGGAGCTCTCCGAGGTCCCGGCCCGGCCCGACCACACCGTGATCCTGCTCATGGGGGTGGGCCAGTTGCGCGATTCCGCGGCCTCGCTGGGACGCGCCGGTTTGCCAGCGGAGACGCCTGTTGGCATCGTAGAGAATGGTTATCTGCCGGACCAGCGGGTGACCATCGGAACGCTCGGGACCATCGCGGACCAGGCGGAGGCCGCAGGCGTCGCGAACCCCGCCGTGATCGTGATCGGTGACGTGGTCCGCGTCAGCCCGTTCGCGCCGTCGCACTTCAAGACCGCGGACTACAGCACCACCTCCCCGAACGCACCCCGCATGCCCCGCACCACCCGCTCCACCAAGACCCGCGTACTGACCCCCTAAACCCGTCGATTGCTCCACAACTGCCGTTATCAGGCCTCAAAACGGCAGTTACGGAGCAACGGATGCAGAAGAACAAAGGAACACAGCCGTGTCAACGAACACCCCTGTAGGAACTGCCGCCCGCCCGCTGCGCATCGCCGTCGTCGGCTCCGGACCCGCCGGTGTGTACGCCGCGGACATCCTGACCAAGAGCGAAGCCGTCAAGAGCGGCGAGCTCACCGTCAGCATCGACCTCTTCGACCGCTACCCGGCGCCCTACGGCTTGATCCGCTACGGGGTGGCCCCTGACCACCCGCGCATCAAGGGCATCGTCAACGCCCTGCACAAGGTCCTGGACCGCGGCGACATCCGTTTCTTCGGCAACGTGGACTACGGCACGGACCTCTCCCTCGAGGACCTCCGCACGCACTATGACGCCGTCATCTTCGCCACCGGCGCCATCAAGGACGCGGACCTGAACATCCCGGGCATCGAGCTCGAGGGCTCCTACGGCGGCGCCGACTTCGTCTCCTGGTACGACGGCCACCCCGACGTTTCCCGCGAGTGGCCCCTGGACGCCAAGGAAATCGCCGTGATCGGCAACGGCAACGTCGCCCTGGACGTCGCCCGGATGCTCTCCAAGCACGCCGATGACCTCCTGGTCTCCGAAATTCCGGACAACGTCTACGCCGGGCTTAAGTCGTCCCCGGTCACCGACGTGCACGTCTTCGGCCGCCGCGGCCCAGCCCAGGTGAAGTTCACCCCGCTGGAGCTCCGCGAACTCTCCCACTCCAAGGACGTGGACATCATCCTCTACGCCGAGGACTTCGAGTTCGACGCCGAATCGGACCGCCAGATCCAGAGGAACAACCAGACCAAAACCATGGTGGGCACGCTCACCAACTGGATCGCCGAGCAGCCCGAGGACCTCTCCGAGCTCACGGCCTCCCGCCGCCTGCACCTGCACTTCCTGCACAGCCCGGTGGAGGTCTATGACGGCGCCGAGACCCCCGGACGCGTCGCCGGCATCAAGTTCGAGCGCACGGAGCTGGACGGCACGGGCAACGCCCGCGGCACCGGCGAGTTCGTCGACTACCCGGTGCAGGCCGTCTACCGGGCCATCGGCTACTTCGGCTCATCGCTGCCCGAGGTCGAGTTCGACCACAGCAAGGGGGTTGTCCCGAACGACGGCGGCCGGGTCCTCGACGCCGCCGGCACGCACGTGCCGGGCATCTACGCCACCGGCTGGATCAAGCGCGGCCCGGTCGGCCTGATCGGCCACACCAAGGGCGACGCGCTGGAGACCGTGACCTACCTGCTGGAGGACCGCGAAAACCTGCCCCTGGCAGCCGCACCCGCGCCGGACGCCGTCGTCGAGCTCCTGGAGAGCCGCGGCGTGCAGTTCACCAGCTGGGAAGGCTGGCTGGCCCTCGACGCGCACGAGCGTTCCCTCGGCGAGAAGGCCAGTGCCGACGCCGGCGCCATCCAGCGCGAGCGCATCAAGGTGGTCCCGCGCGAGGACATGGTGGAAATTTCCCGGGGCGGAGTGGCCGCGGAGGTCTAACCGGACCCGAGTAGTGCAACGCGGGGTCACCTCGCGCCCATGCCGGAGGGGATCATGGGCCGTAGGTGACCCTGCGTTGCTGTGTTTTGTGCGCGATCCGGGGCGGTAGTCAGTAGGCTTACCGTCATGGACAAGACCAGCCTGCCCACGACCTCCGCACCCATGTCTCATGGACCAGGATCCTGCCGATGAGGCTCCGCCACAGCAACGCGTCCGGCCGCGGCTACCGCCGGGTCGCTGCCGGGACCGGCTTCAGCTACAAGGACCTGGACGGCTCCACCCTGCCGCCCGGGCCGGTCCGCGAGCGGCTGGAGAGCATCGGCATCCCGCCTGCGTGGACGGACGTCTGGATTGCGCCGTACGACAACGGGCATATCCAGGCCACCGGACTCGACGCCGTCGGCCGGCGCCAGTACATCTACCACCCGGGCTGGCGCGAGAAAAAGGACCGGCTGAAGTTCAACCGCTCACTCCAGCTCGCGGAAACCCTGCCGGCCGCG
>DATIUQ010000007.1:0-50180 GCA_035466775.1 Arthrobacter sp. | reverse complement strand
GTACGCCGTGCACGAAGGCTACGGCGGGCCGGCCGCGTACCAGCGCTTTGTGGACGCCGCGCATGCCGCCGGGCTGGGCGTCATCCAGGACGTGGTCTACAACCACCTCGGACCCAGCGGGAACTACCTGCCGCGCTTCGGGCCGTACCTGAAATCGGGGGAGGGCAACACGTGGGGCGACTCGGTGAACCTTGACGGCCCCGGGTCCGACGTCGTGCGCCGTTACATCCTTGAGAACGCCGCCATGTGGCTGCGGGACTACCATGTGGACGGGCTGCGGCTCGATGCCGTGCATGCCTTCAAGGACGAGCGGGCCGTCCACCTGCTGGAGGAGTTCGGCGCGCTCGCGGACGAAGTCTCCGCCGAAACCGGACGCCCCGCCACGATGATCGCCGAGTCGGACCTCAACGATCCGCGGCTGCTCTACCCGCGGGACGTCAACGGCTACGGCCTGGCAGGGCAGTGGAGCGACGACTTCCACCATGCCGTGCACGTCAACGTCAGCGGCGAGGCCACCGGGTACTACGCCGACTTCGAATCCCTCGAGGCCCTGGCCAAGGTCCTGGTTGACGGCTTCTTCCATGACGGCAGCTACTCCAGCTTCCGCGGCCGGCACCACGGCCGGCCCATCAACACGGCCGCGGTCCACCCGGCGGCGCTGGTGGTCTGCAGCCAGAACCACGACCAGATCGGCAACCGGGCCACCGGCGACCGGCTGTCCCAGACGCTGGGCTACGGGCAGCTGGCGCTCGCCGCCGTCGCGACCCTGACCTCCCCGTTCACGCCGATGCTGTTTATGGGCGAGGAATACGGTGCCACCACGCCCTGGCAGTTCTTCACCTCGCACCCGGAGCCGGAACTCGGCAAGGCCACCGCGGAGGGCCGGATCCGGGAGTTCGAGCGGATGGGGTGGGACCCCGCCGTCGTGCCCGACCCGCAGGATCCGGAGACCTTCACCCGCTCCAGGCTCGACTGGGCCGAGGCCGGCGAAGGTGACCACGCCCGCCTGCTGGAGCTGTACCGGCGGCTGATCGCGCTGCGCCGTTCGACGCCGGAGCTGGCCGGCTTGGGCTTCGAGGACACCGCGGTAGCCTTCGACGAGGCCGACCGCTGGCTCCGCCTGCGCCGCGGCAGCGTGGAGGTCGCAATGAACTTCTCCGCCGAGCCGCGCCGGGTCGCCGTTGCCGGTGCCTCGCTGGCGCTCGCCACCGACGACGGTGTTCGCCTCGACGGCGGCCAGCTGGACCTGCCCGGCCACAGTGCCGCCATCATCTCGAAGTAAGACAGGATAGACGTATGACTTATGTTGCAGACGAATCCCGGTATGACTCCATGCCCTACCGCCGCGTGGGCCGCAGCGGACTGAAGCTCCCCGCCATTTCCCTCGGTCTCTGGCACAACTTCGGCGACGACAAGCCGTTCGAAACGCAGCGCGCTATCCTGCGTCGGGCCTTCGACCTCGGCGTCAACCACTTCGACCTGGCCAACAACTACGGTCCTCTCGCCGGTTCCGCGGAAACCAACTTCGGCCGGCACCTCCGGGATGATTTCGCACCGTACCGCGACGAACTGATCATTTCCACCAAAGCCGGCTACAACATGTGGCCCGGCCCGTTCGGCGAATGGGGCTCCCGCAAGTACCTGCTCGCCAGTCTGGACCAGTCGCTGAACCGGATGGGCCTGGACTACGTGGACATCTTCTACAGCCACCGCCCGGACCCGGAAACGCCGATGGAAGAGACCATGGGCGCCCTGGACCAGGCGGTCCGCTCCGGGAAGGCCCTCTACGCCGGGATCTCCTCCTACACCCCGGAGCAGACCCTCGAGGCTGCCCGGATCCTCAAGGAGCTCGGCACCCCGCTGCTGATCCACCAGCCGAGCTACTCCATGCTGAACCGCTGGACCGAAAACGGCAGCCCCAACCTCTACGAGGCACTGGAACAGGTGGGGGCAGGCTCGATCGCGTTCTCGCCGCTGGCGCAGGGCATGCTGACCGACCGCTACCTGAACGGGATCCCGGCCGATTCCCGGGCCGCGCAGGAGAAGTCCCTGGCCGAGGACAGCATCACGGAGGACAAGCTGAACCGGGTGCGGGGGCTGCACCGGATCGCCGAAGGCCGCGGCCAGTCCCTCGCGCAGATGGCCATCGCCTGGATCCTGCGGGAGCAGGGCAAGGGTTCCTCGGTGACGTCCGCGCTGGTCGGCGCGTCCAGCGTCCGCCAGCTCGAGGACACCCTCTCCGCGATCAACAACCTCCACTTCACGGCGGAGGAGCTGACTGCGATCGACGAGTTCGCCGTCGAGTCCGACATCAATCTGTGGGCCCAGAAGTAACCGGCCCCGCCTCCCCGTAACACCGACGGCGCGGCGGCCGGGAACAACCCGGGACGCCGCGCCGTTGACTAGAATGCTAAGGGCGCCGTACGGCGCCGTGCCCGCTGCCGCCGTTGTGCATCAGAGTACTTCCGCGCCGGGTTCAAGAAGTTGTCCTCAAAGGAGTTCCGTGTCTTCACATCCGATTCGTGTTGCAATCGTCGGCGTAGGTAACTGTGCCACCTCGCTGGTCCAGGGCGTCGAGTACTACCGGGATGCCGATCCCCAGGCCACGATTCCGGGTCTGATGCATGTGGAGTTCGGCAAGTACCACGTCAACGACGTTCAGTTCGTTGCCGCGTTCGACGTCGACGCCAAGAAGGTCGGCCAGGACCTGTCCGACGCCATCCTGGCCAGCGAGAACAACACCATCAAGATCGCCGACGTCCCGCCGACCGGTGTGACCGTCCAGCGCGGACCGACCCTCGACGGGCTCGGCAAGTACTACCTCGAGACCATCGAGCAGTCCCCGGAGGAGCCGGTCGACGTCGTCCAGGCCCTCAAGGACGCCAAGGTCGACGTCATGGTCTGCTACCTGCCGGTCGGGTCGCAGGAGGCCGCGGAGTTCTACGCCCAGTGCGCAATCGACGCCGGCGTGGCCTTCGTCAACGCCCTGCCCGTCTTCATTGCCGGCACCAAGGCCTGGGCGGACAAGTTCACCGCCGCCGGTGTCCCGATCGTGGGCGACGACATCAAGAGCCAGATCGGCGCGACCATCACGCACCGCGTCATGGCGAAGCTGTTCGAGGACCGCGGCGTCACCCTGGACCGCACGTACCAGCTGAACGTCGGCGGCAACATGGACTTCAAGAACATGCTGGAACGCGACCGGCTCGAGTCCAAGAAGATCTCCAAGACGCAGGCCGTCACGTCCAACGTCGAAGCGGAGCTCGCCGCCAAGGACGTCCACATCGGCCCGTCGGACTACGTCCAGTGGCTCGATGACCGCAAGTGGGCCTTTGTCCGCCTCGAGGGCCGCAACTTCGGCGACGCCCCGGTGTCGCTGGAATACAAGCTCGAAGTCTGGGACTCACCCAACTCCGCCGGCGTGATCATTGACGCCGTCCGTGCCGCCAAGATCGGCCTGGACCGCGGCATCGGCGGCCCGCTGCTCTCCGCGTCGAGCTACTTCATGAAGTCCCCGCCGGAGCAGTTCAACGACGACCTCGCCCGCGAAAAGGTCGAGGCCTTCATCCGCGGCGACCTGGAGCGCTAACCCGCCCGTCTCCCCACCCCCGGTTGCCCTATCACTTACGGTCCCCAAACCCCCGGTTTGACCGCCAAAAGTGATAGGGCAACCGGCGCTTAACGGCCGTGGAGTGCGAGCGAGACTCGTCGGACGGCGCCGCGGAAGCCGCCTGCCAGATCGTCGGAGTTGAACTTGAAGTAGCGCCAGCCTGCCGCGTTGAATGATTCGTCACGGCGGTTGTCGCGGGACTGCTGTTCGCGGGTGAGGTGGTGGCCGCCGTCGTACTGGATCGCGACCCTTTGCCTGCGGTAGCCCAGGTCCGCAGCGGGGGAATTGGCGTCGCCAGGCACGATCTGAAGCTGCAGCTCGGGTTCCGGGAGTCCGGCCGCGGTCAATGCCAGGCGCAGGAAGGTTTCCGGCGCGGAGTCGGAGCCGGGCCTAATGAGCTCCAGCGCTTGCCGCGCCTTCACGATTCCCTTGAGCTTCGGGTGCCGTTCTAGCATCTTCCGCAGCTGCGGAACCGTTGCCCACGGCTCCGTTCGGCCCTCCAGCTCAAGGCGGGGCTGCCTCACCAGTTGGTCGCCCACTGCCACGAGGTCCTCCAGCGGCAGGATTCGGGCCAGGTCCAGCCACGTCCGGGCGGGGGTTGAGATCCGGATACCGTCCCAATCCATAAGCTCGTCGTCGAACGCCAGTACGGTATGCCCCACCACACCCTCGCGCCGGACGGGCGGCAGGGCCTTTGGCTTGCTGAGATGGAGTTCCCGGCAGCCACGAAACCACGATGGGAGCCATAGCCCCAGCAACACGGCGGCAGTGACGTGCGAAATCCACGCGCCCGGCGTCGCGGCTGAGAGGGCACGGGCAAGGCCGCGGAGTTCGAACTCCCATCCGGTGGGCAGATAGAGCAACCGCCCGGCCGTCGCGAGGTCGGAAGCACGGAGCCGGGAGGTACCCAGCGTTGCAGCCCGCGCCTCATACACGGTGAACGGGGCCGAGGAGAGGTGGGGCGGCAGGGCTGCTGGTGGTCGCATGCCGACCATTCTTATCCGAACGAAAGATCCCCGCTCCCGTTATCCACAGGAGCCTGTTGCCCTATCACTTTTGGTCCCCATCAGCCGGGAATGGCAGCCAAAACTGATAGCTCAACGGGGTTTAGAAGAGGCCGACGGGGTTGCCTTCGGCGTCGACGTCCATGCGCATCGCGGCCGGGACCTTGGGCAGCCCCGGCATCGTCATGACCGCGCCGGTGAGGGCCACGATGAAGCCGGCGCCGGTCTTGGGGATGAGGTCGCGCACGTGCACGGTGAAGCCCTTCGGCGCGCCGAGCCTGCTCGCGTCGTCGCTGAAGGAATACTGCGTCTTTGCCATGCAGACCGGGAAGCCGGACCAGCCGTTCTTCTCGATTTCCGCGAGCCGCTTGAGCGCCGGGACGGAGAAATCCACCCCGTCGGCACCGTAGATCTCCTGCACAATCGTCCGGATCTTGTCCTCCACCGACATCTCCAGCGGGTACAGGTGCCGGAAGGTGTGCGGCGCGTCGATGGCCGCGGCAACCTTGGCGGCGAGTTCGTCGCCGCCGTCGCCGCCCCCGCCGCGGCCCCAGACATCGGCCACCGCCGCCTGGACGCCCTCCCCGGCGCACCATTCCAGCAGCCACTCCAGCTCCTCCGGGGTGTCCGTGGCGAACTTGTTGATCGCCACCACCGGGGTGATGCCGAACTTCTCCACGTTGCGCACGTGGCGCTGAAGGTTGACGACGCCGGCGGCCAGCGCATCCAGGTTGGGTTCCTTGAGCCGGTCCTTGGGGATGCCGCCGTGCATCTTCAAGGCCCGGACGGTCGCCACGACGACGACGGCGGACGGCGCGACGTCGGCGACGCGGGACTTGATGTCCATATACTTTTCCGCGCCCAGGTCCGCGCCGAAACCGGCCTCCGTGACGACGATGTCCGCGAGGCTGCGGGCGGTCTGGGTGGCGATCAGCGAATTGCACCCGTGGGCGATGTTGGCAAAGGGGCCACCGTGGACCAGGGCCGGGGTCCCTGCGATGGTCTGCACCAGGTTCGGCTTGATGGCGTCCTTGAGCAGCATGGTCAAAGCACCCTGGACACCCAGCTCGGCCACTGTGACCGGCTGCCGGTCGTAGGTGTAGCCGAACGTGATCCGGCCCAGCCGGTCCCGAAGGTCCGCGAGGCCGGTGGCGAGGCAGAACACCGCCATGATCTCCGAGGCCACGGTGATGTCGAAGCCGTCCTGCCGCGGGATGCCCTGCGTCGGGCCGCCGAGGCCGATCACGACCTCGCGCAGCGAACGGTCATTCATGTCCAGCACCCGCTTGAAGGTCATCCGGCGGGGGTCGATGTTCAGTTCGTTGCCCTGGTAGATGTGGTTGTCCACGAGCGCCATCAGGGCGTTGTTCGCCGAGGTGACGGCGTGGAAGTCGCCGGTGAAGTGCAGGTTGATCTCGTCCATCGGCAGCACCTGGGAGTAGCCGCCGCCGGTGGCCCCGCCCTTCATGCCCAGGATCGGGCCGAGCGACGGTTCGCGCAGCGCGATCATCACCTTGTGGCCGGCCCGGGCCAGGGAGTCCGCCAGCCCCACCGTCGTGGTGGACTTGCCTTCGCCGGCGGGCGTGGGCGACATCGCCGAGACCAGCACCACCTTGCCGGGGGCCCGCCGCGGGCCGCCCGCCGTCGACCCCGTGAGCTTCGCCGGATCGATTTTCGCCTTGTACCGGCCGTGGAAGTCCAGCGCCTCGGCGTTGATCCCGGCCGCGGCGGCTATCTCCTCGATCGGCCGCATGATGGCCCGCTGCGCGATCTCCAGGTCGCTCAGCGCGGCTGCGCCCGCGGCAGCGGCGGGCACGGCACCTGCGGTGGCGTTGGGTCCGGGAATCGTGGTTTCAGACATCGTTGTCCTTTGGCTCGTGGCGTCGGTGGGTGTTCCGGCCAGTGGGTTCAGGCCGCTGTTACCGGCCCATGGTTCCGGTTGCGGGCGTGTGGCCCACCGGAATGGTCAGGTTTCCAAAATACTGGCTCAATGCCGTGTGGTAGCTCTCCAGCGTGATGGCGGCGGTGCGCTGCCAGCCGAATTCCTGCGCGTGCAGCGCCGCCGCGCGGCCCATGTCCTCACGGGTCGCGGGGTCGTCGTACAGGGCTTCCAAGGCGTCGGCCCAGTCGGCGGCCTTGTGGCCCTCCACGAGCATCCCGGTCCTGCCGTCGAAGATGGCGCGGGACAGCCCGCCGACCTTGGTGGCCACGACCGGTGTTCCGCAGGCCTGCGCTTCGAGTGCCACGAGACCGAAGGATTCGCTGTAGGAGGGCATCACCACGACGTCGGCGGAACGGTACCAGCCGGCGAGTTTCGGTGCGCTGACGGGCGGATGGTGCGTGACGACGTCGTCCATTCCGGCGGCGCTGATCAGCGACTTCAGGTCGAAGTCCTTGGACCCGCTGACCGCGCCGACGATGGTCAACTGGAGGTCGATGTCCGGACGCCGTGCGCGCAGCAGGGCGGCGGCCTTGATCAGGATCTGCGGGCCCTTGAGCCGCTGGATCCGCCCGGCGAACAGCAGGTGGAAGCGGCCCGGCGGCACCCCGTGGGCGGCCCGGGCGCGGCCGCGGAAGGCCGGGGTGAAGATGTCCAGGTCCACGCCCGGCGGGGCGACGTCGATATGGTCGTTGTCCGCGTTGTAGTGCGAGACCAGTTCCGCCGCCTCCGTGCCCGTGTTGGCGATCAGGCGGGTGGCGCCGTCGACAATCCGTTGCTCGCCGTCCTCGCGCCGGCGCGGTTCAGGCTGCTCGCCGGAGACCAGCAGCAGGTTCTTCACCTTGGCCATGGTGTGCATGGTGTGGACGAGCGGCAGGCCCCACAGTCCGGCGAGCTCAAGCCCGGCCACGCCGGAAACCCAGTAGTGCGAATGGATCACGTCGTACCGGCCATGCGGCTGGAGTTGCCGGATCCGGTCGATTTCGGCCACCATGCTGTGCAGCAGTTCGGGCAGTTCTTCCTTGGGCAGCTTCCGGGGCGGTCCGGCGAGGACGTTGTGCACGCAGACGCCGGGGGAGGGATGCTCGACGGCGGCCTGCGCGGCCGACGTGGACCGGGTGAAGATCTCCACTTCGACGCCGGTCTCGGCGAGAGCCGCGGCGAGGGCGCGGATATAGACATTCATGCCCCCGGCGTCCCCGGAACCGGGCTGCTCCATTGGAGAGGTGTGCAGGGAGAGGAAGGCGACACGGCGGATCAGCGACATTCTTCTCCTTTCCCCAGCCGGAACAGATACTTCCGGCCACATCCTGATGAACACTGCCGGAACTGCATTTCGATAAAACATTACTCCTGAAGTCCCCGCGGGTTCATAGAGTGGCGGGCGGCGCCGGTCACAGTGCCCGGGCCTGCTGCTAACGTGACGGCTGTGAGCACAAGCGACGAGACAGCATCCACCGAACCCGGCTGGGAAATCCGGCCGGCGGCGGGCGCGGACTGGCCGGCCATCTGGGCGATCCTCGAGCCCGTGATCAGGGCCGGGGAGACCTTCACCTGGGACCGGGACACCACCGAGCACCAGGCCCGCGAACGGTGGTTCAAGCAGCCTCCGGGCCAGACCTTCGTCGCTGTGGGGCGGGGGGAGTTCGACGGCGTTGTCCTGGGCACCGGCGAGCTGCACGCGAACCAGGGCGGCGGCGGCAGCCACGTTGCCAATGCCGGGTACATGGTCCACCCCGCGCACGGGGGCAAGGGGCTGGCCCGCGCACTCTGCGCCTATTCCCTCGACGCGGCACGGGCCGCCGGGTTCCGCGCCATGCAGTTCAACGCCGTCGTGGAGAGCAATGTCCGGGCCGTTTCCGCCTGGCGGTCCATGGGCTTCGAGGTGCTGGCCACCCTCCCGGAGGCGTTCCTGCATCCGCAGCTGGGCTACGTGGGCCTGCACGTGATGTACCGCAGGCTGTAACGGTCACTGGCCGGTTCCCGCGCCCGGTGTCTTCAGTCCCGGAAGAGCTCCCGCAGTTCCGGGAACGCGTGCTCGTACCCGGCCAGCAGTTTTCCCGCGAGGTCCCGGGAACCGACCAGCGGGTGCCCGGCGAAGGCCGCCAGCGCCGCCTCCCGGCGGCCCGGCCCGGTGGTCCCGGCCTCCCGGCGGGTGGCCGCGACGACGAGCCGTTCGACGTCCTTCACCTGCCGGAGCAGGGCCAGCTGCGCCGGCGCCGGACGCTCCTGCCGCAGGGGCACGACGCCGTCGGGAGTAACGCGGCACGGAACCTCGACGACGGCGTCCGGCGGCAGTCCCGGAATGGCCGCCGCCGCGGCGCCTCGTTCGGCACCCCGTTCGCCGCCGCCGTCGGTGGTGTTGGGGGTGTTGGGGGTGTTCAGGATCAGCTCCGCCGGACCGCCGCCGGAGAGTGCGCGCATGACGGCGAGGGCAACGCGTTCGTAGCCGCCCCCGGCCAGGTCGGTCTCATCCCGGCGCTCGCCGGCGGCGCGGGCCTCGGCGAGGTAGCCCTCTTCGCGGGAGCGGCGTGCGGCGTCCCACAACCGGTAGGCCTCGGGGCCGGCCGCCGCGAGCCGCGGGTAGAGCCCGGTCTGCTGCCGGTCGATGGACTCGCCGCGGGTGGCGGGGGAGGAACGGATGCCGGCCAGGGCACGCTCGGTCTCGTAGTAGTAATGGAGGTATTCGTTCGGCAGGCACCCGAGGTCCGCCAGGAAGGGCTGCGGAAACAGCCGGCCCTCCTCGAAGCCGGCCAAAGCTCCGGCGTCGGCCAGCAGCCCGGGCAGCACATCCTTGCCGCCGGACTCCAGGCGGTACAGCCAGCCGAGATGGTTCAGCCCGTAGTAGCCCACGCCGTCGAGCCGGCCCTCGGGAAGCTCGACGCCGGCCGCGTGCGCCGCCCGGTGCACCAGCCCGCTGGCCGAATCGCAGATGCCCACCACCTTGCGGCCGAGCACCGGAACCAGCGCTTCGGTGACCATGCCGGCGGGGTTGGTGAAGTTCAGCAGCCATGCGTCCGGGCAATGGCGCCGCATCTGGTCGGCGAGTTCGAGCATGCGCGGGATGGACCGCAGCGCGTAGGAGATGCCGCCGGCTCCCGTGGTCTCCTGGCCCAGGAGCCCCAGGTCCAGGGCAACCCGCTCATCGGCGATGCGGCCGGCTGTCCCGCCGGGGCGGATCGCCGCGAAGACCAGGTCCGCGCCGGTGAGCGCGTCCGCCAGGGACGTGGTGGCCCGGACCGCCGGAACGGGCGGCGCTCCGGGCGGTTGCTGCGCCGCGAAGGACGCGAGGACGGCGTCGATGGCGGCGAGCCGGCCGGGATCGACGTCGTACAGCACCAGTTCCCGGACCAGCCCGGCGAAGGGCCCCGCGCAGAGCGCCCGGTAGACCAGCGGTACCCGGAATCCGCCGCCTCCGGCAATCATCAGCCGCATGCCGACAGTTTATGCACAGTGGCCCCTCCTGGCCCGGGCGGATGCCTTTCCAGCCGTACCCGGACGGCGTAATGTGCCATACATGGACGCGATGCCGACGCGGCGTTTTGACCCGCTTTCCGCCGTCCGGACCCCGACGGCGGATGGTTTCGACCTGCTGCTGACCGGGACCGTGTTCCAGGACATCATCTTCACTGGCCTGCCGCACGCGCCGGTCGCGGGGACTGAGATCTGGAGCGACGGGATGGGCAGCTGCCCCGGCGGCGTTGCCAACCAGGCCATTGCCGCGGCCCGGCTCGGGCTGAGGACCGGGCTGGCGGCCGCGTTCGGCGATGACGGCTACGGCGACTACAACTGGAAGATCCTGGCGGGACAGGAACACGTGGACCTGTCGCTGTCCCGGCGCGTGCCGGGCTGGCACTCGCCGGTCACGGTGTCCCTCAGCGTGGAGCATGACCGGTCCATGGTGACGCACGGCCATCCGGCCCCGGTGAGTTCCAGCGAACTGGTCGGCTGCCCTCCGCCTGCGCTCGCCGCCGTCGCCGAGCTCGGTGAGGAGCTGGAACCGTGGGCGATCGACGCGTACAAGGCCGGGGTCCGGCTGTTCGGCGACGTCGGCTGGGATCCCACCGGCGTCTGGTCCTCCACCCGGCTCGACAACCTGCAGTACTTTTACGCCTTCATGCCGAACCAGCACGAGGCGATGTCCTTCACGGGGAATGACAACCCGTGGGCGGCGCTCTACGCGCTGGCGGACAAGGTGCCGGTCGCCGTCGTGACCCTCGGGGCGCAGGGGGCGATGGCTGTGGACTCCGAAACGGGCGAAGAGGAGTGGGTGCCTTCGCTGCCGGTGTCCGCCTACGATCCGACCGGGGCGGGCGACTGTTTCGGCGCGGCCTTCATCGTCGGCTGCCTGGCGGGGTGGCCGCTCGGCGACCGGCTGCGGTTCGCCAATCTCTGCGCCGCCCTGGCCGTGCAGGAGGTCGGCGGCTCGCTGGCCGCACCCGGCTGGGGGGACATCGCCGACTGGTGGCAGCGGGCCAACGCCCGGAAGGAACGCCAGAGCAGCCAGTGGCTTCGGCGCTACAGCTTCCTCGAGGACATCGTCCGCGACGTTCCGCCGGAAGCGCAGCGGCGGGCGACGGCGACCATCGCGCACCTTTCGGACGCGTAGCCGGGACGTCGCGCGGCTCCTTCCCATTGGACATGCTCTCCGTTCGGGCCCAGTCGCCACTGGACATGTCCTCCGTGCGGGCTAAGGAATGGGCAGAATGGCATTGTGCTCACCCGTGGCCGCGAAGACTGGACATGTCCCTCGGGCAAGCATTGGATACGCGAATCTAGAGGTGGGCCCGGGCCAGGCGCCCACTGGACATGTCCGCCGTTCGGGCTAAGGAGTGGGCAGAATGCCATTGTGCTCACTCGGGGGTGCGAAGACTGGACATGTCCCTCGGGGAGGGGCGGGAGGCTGCAAACGCGGCGCGAATTAAGCCGCATGCGCAGCCACCCCTAGAATCGTTAAGTGACTTACCCAGCAGCAACAGGTGACTTCCGGCCCGTCCCGGAGGCTCCGCCAGCCTTCGCCGAGGAACGCTCGGCAGTAATCGACCTCGAAGCCATCCGGCACAATGTCCGCCGCCTGGCGGCCGTGGCGTCTCCGGCACAGGTGATGGCAGTGGTCAAGGCCGACGCGTACGGCCACGGCGCCGTTCCCGTGGCCCGCGCGGCGCTCGCCGCCGGTGCCAACTGGCTGGGCACCGCCCACATTTCCGAGGCACTGGCCCTGCGCGCCGCCGGCATTGAGGCGCCCCTGCTGGCCTGGCTGCACACCCCGGAGAGCAACTTCGCCGCCGCCGTAGCTGCCGGGATCGACATTGGCTGCTCCGGCTGGGAACTGGAACGCATCGTGGCGGCCGCCCGCGAGCAGGAACGGCCCGCCCGCGTGCACCTCAAAGTGGACACCGGTCTGGGCCGCAACGGCGCCACTCTGGATGCCTGGGACGGCCTCGTCGGCGAAGCCATGGAGTACCAGGACCAGGGCCTGCTGCGGGTGGTCGGAATCTTCTCCCACCTGGCCGTCGCCGACGAACCCGAGCGCCCGGAAACCGACGAACAGCTGGCGGCCTTCCGCGAAGCCCTCGCCATCGCCCAGGACGCCGGCGTGGATCCCGAGGTGCGGCACCTCGCCAACACACCGGCCACCCTGTCCCGGCCCGATACCCACTTCGACCTGGTCCGCGTGGGACTGGGTCTCTACGGGCTGTCGCCGTTTGAGGGACAGAGTTCGGAGGAGTTGGGCCTGCGTCCGGCCATGACGGTCCGCACCGTTGTTTCGCACTGCAAGGACGTCCCTGCCGGCCAGGGCGTCTCCTACGGGTTGAATTACCGCACGGGCAGCACCAGCACGCTGGGGCTGATCCCGCTGGGCTACGCCGACGGCGTACCGCGGATCGCCACTGGCGGACCGGTCCGCGTGGACGGCGTGAACTACCCCGTGGTGGGCCGCATCGCGATGGACCAGATGGTGATCGACCTCGGCCCCCTCAACGTTTCGGCCGGGGGGCACAGCGTCCTCGGCGCCGAGGCCGTAATGTTTGGCAACGGCGACGACGGCGGGCCCACCGCAGAGGACTGGGCCCGGGCAGCAGGGACCAACAACTACGAGATCGTCACACGGATCAGCCCCAGGGTGCCGCGCCGCTACATCAATGAGGAACCGCCCAGCGACGAGTCCCGGCCGTGAGCGCGCCGGCCTGGGAACGGACCCTGGACGTCCGGACCGCGGATGAAACGCACGCCCTCGCAGCGGGCCTCGGCGCCCAGCTCCGGACCGGGGACCTGCTGGTCCTCACCGGTGAACTGGGAGCGGGGAAAACCACCTTCACCCAAGGACTCGGGGAGGGCCTGGGCGTCCGGGCCGGCATCATCTCTCCGACCTTCGTGCTGGTCCGCATCCACCCGAACCTGCCCGACGGGCCCCGGCCCGGCGGACCGGACCTCGTGCATGTGGACGCGTACAGGCTGGGGTCGGCCTCGGAAATCGACGATATCGACCTGGAAAACACCATGGACAGCGCCGTGACGGTGGTGGAATGGGGCCGCGGCCGGGTGGAGCACCTGAGCGACAGCCGGCTCGAGGTGGACCTGCTCCGCAGCCTGGGCGGCGGCACGCAAGCCCCGGAAGCAATCGCCCCGGAAGTAAGCACCCGGGAAGCAAACGGCGCGGAAGGAGCCCAGGACCCCGAAGTGCTCGATTTCGACACCGATGACGACGACGAACCGCGCACGATCGTGATCCGCGGCTTCGGTCCGCGTTGGGTGGAACCGCCCGACCTCCCCGCGGCCGCCCGGAACGACACCCTGCCTTACCCCCTGGAAGAGAACTGATGCTGATCCTCGCCATCGACACCTCGGCCGTGGCCAGCGCCGCGCTCGTCTCCGATGACACCCCGGAATCCCTCGTGGGCAGTTTCTCCACCCAAGACACCCGGAGCCATGCCGAAGTGCTGGCCCCGGGAATCGAGGCGCTCCTCGCGGACGCCGGCGTGGCAGGCGCCGACGTCGACGCGGTGGTCACCGGGGTGGGACCCGGACCGTTCACCGGCCTGCGCTCGGGCATCGTCACGGCCCGTACCCTCGCGTTCGTCTGGGGCAAACCGCTCCACGGACTCATGAGCCTGGATGCCATCGCCCTGGAGGTGGCAGAGTCCACGGATGCGGCCCCGGAGTTCATCGTGGCCACGGATGCGCGGCGCAAAGAGGTCTACTGGGCCCGGTATGGCCTCAGCGGTGGCCAGTTGCCGCAGCTGCTGGACGGTCCGCACGTCGGCTTCGCGGCGGACCTCCCGGACCTTCCGGTCTATGGCGCCGGTGCCGGTCTCTACGCCGACGTCGTCAAGGCTGTCCCCGGCTTCAGCTCCCGCCAGCCGGAGGCCCTTTCGCTGGGCCAGTTCGCCCTGGCACGGCTAGCAGCGGGGGAGCAGCTGCTCGAGTCCACACCGCTCTACCTGCGCGAGTCAGATGCCCAGGTGCCCGGCCCGCGGAAGAGGGCGCTGTGAACACCGGCTCCGCAGGCCAGAACACAGGGCAGAACACAGGGCAGAACACGGGACAAGACACACCGGCGCGGCTGCCCGGCGGGGTCACCCTGCGGGAGATGACCCCAGCGGACATTCCCGCCGTCCATGAGCTGGAGTGCAGGCTGTTCCCGGTGGACGCCTGGCCGCTGCAAATGTTCGTCACCGAGCTGGCGCAGGCAGAGACCCGGCGCTACGTCGTGGCCGAACTGGCCGGGCAGATCGTGGGTTACGCCGGGCTGATGTGCATCCGGCCGATCGCGGACGTCCAAACGATCGCCGTCGTGCCGGAGCAGGAAGGCAAGGGGATCGGCTCGGCGCTGCTCACCGAACTCATCCGGGAAAGCCTGCTGCGCCGCGCCGAGGACGTGCTCCTGGAAGTCCGGGCCGACAACCCCCGTGCCCAGCAGCTCTACCGCCGCTACGGATTCGAACAGATCCACGTCCGCCGGCGCTACTACCGCGACGGCGTCGACGCACTGATCATGCGGCTTCGGCTCGGCGCCCCCGAACCAGGCGCCCCCGAACCAGACCCGACGCCCAAGGAAGCAGACCGCCCATGAACAACACCCGGCACGACGGGCCACTGGTCCTCGGCATCGAATCCTCGTGCGACGAAACCGGCGTCGGCATTGTCCGCGGGACGCGGCTGCTCACCAACACCGTGTCCTCCTCCATGGAGGAACACGTCAGGTTCGGCGGCGTCATCCCCGAGATCGCCTCCCGCGCGCACCTGGACGCCTTCGTTCCCACGCTCCGCGAAGCCCTGGCAGAGGCCGGGGTGACCCTGGCGGACGTCGACGCGATCGCCGTCACGTCCGGTCCGGGGCTCGCGGGAGCCCTGATGGTCGGCGTCTGCGCGGCCAAGGCGCTCGCTGTCGCCACGGGCAAGCCGCTGTACGCCATCAACCACCTCGTCGCGCATGTCGGCGTCGGGCTGCTCCAGGCGGACGACGGCGGCCCGCAGGCCCCAGCCCTGCCGGGGAACGCCCTGCCGGAAAATCTGGGCGCCCTGCTGGTCTCCGGCGGGCACACGGAAATCCTGCGGATCCGGAACATCACCGGTGACGTCGAGCTGCTCGGATCCACGATCGACGACGCCGCGGGCGAGGCCTACGACAAGGTGGCGCGGCTCCTGGGCCTGGGCTATCCGGGCGGGCCGGCGATCGACAAGCTGGCACGGACCGGAAACGCCAAAGCGATCCGTTTCCCGCGCGGACTGAGCCAGCCCAAATACATGGGGACCGCGGAGGAACCCGGGCCGCACCGCTACGACTGGTCGTTCAGCGGTCTCAAGACCGCCGTCGCACGCTGCGTGGAACAGTTCGAAGCCCGGGGCGAGACGGTGCCGGTGGCGGACATCGCCGCGGCCTTCCAGGAAGCCGTGGTGGACGTTATTACATCCAAGGCGGTGCTGGCCTGCCGGGAGAACGGCATCACCGAACTGCTGCTGGGCGGCGGGGTGGCGGCGAATTCACGGCTGCGACAGCTCACGGAGCAGCGCTGTAGTGCTGCCGGAATCCGGCTGACCGTCCCGCCGCTGGCCCTGTGCACAGACAACGGCGCCATGGTCGCGGCCCTGGGCGCCCAGCTGGTGATGGCCGGGATCGCGCCGAGCGGCATCGGCTTCGCACCGGATTCCTCGATGCCGGTCACCACCGTCTCGGCCTGAGGCGGGGCGGAGTGGAGGCTCCGCCTACGCTTCGGGTCCCTTGCGCATCTGCTGGACCAGGTCCAGTACGACGGCGCGCAGGTCGCCGCCGTGCTCCGCCGCCACGCGCCGCTGCCGCTGGTACCCGGCGCCGCGCTCGATGATTTTCAGGACGTCGGCCAACTCGTCGACGCAGCCCAGTTTCACCGCGACGGGCTCCAGCCGCGCGACCGTCTCACGGATGTGGTCCGTGACGAGCTGCTCATTGCCCGCGGCGTCAAGGATGATGATGGCGTCCAGGCCGTAGCGGGCCGCCCGCCATTTGTTCTCCTGCACATGCCAGGGCGGCATCGTGGGAATCGTGCCGCCGTTATCCAGCGTGGTGGAGAACTCGTCGACGAGGCACTGGGTCAGAGCGGCGATCGCGCCGACTTCCTCCAGCGAGGCCAGGCCGTCGCAGATGCGCATCTCGATCGTGCCGAAATGCGGGACGGGCCGGATGTCCCAGCGGATCTCCGAGAGCGAGTCGATCACTCCGGTGGTGAACATGTCCTGGGCGTAGGACTCGAAGTCCTCCCAGCTGGCGAACTGGAACGGCAGGCCGGCCGTGGGCAGCTGCTGGAACATCAGGGCACGCTGCGAGGCATATCCGGTGTCCTCGCCGCCCCAGAACGGGCTGGACGCGGACAGCGCCTGGAACTGCGGGAAGTAGTTGACCAGGCCGTCCAGGACGGGGAGCACCTTGTCCCGGCTGTCCAGGCCCACGTGCACGTGGACGCCGTAGATGACCATCTGGCGGCCCCACCACTGCGTGCGGTCAATGAGCTTGGCGTAGCGCTCCTTGTCCGTCACCGGCTGCAGCTGCGGGGGGCTGAACGGGTGGCTGCCGGCGCAGAAGATCTCGACGCCCATGGGATCGGTGACGTCGCGGACGGCGGCGAGGGAACTGCTGAGGTCCGCCTTTGCCTCTGCGACGGTGTTGCAGATCCCGGTGACAAGTTCCACCGTGTTCAGCAGCAGCTCCTGCTTGATGTGCGGGTGCTCGTCGTCTTCGTTCAGTTCGGGATGCTTCGCGGCGACACCGCGGAGGACCTCCTTTGCCACGGAGGCAAGCTCGCCGGTTTCCGCGTCAACGAGGGCAAGTTCCCATTCCACACCAAGAGTTGATTGCCTGGATGAAGCGAAATCAATCTTCATGTGGTCCCTTCATTGTTTAGCTGTCGTTTTCCCCGCCCCGGCCGGCACACGTCATGGGCGGATTCGCCGGACAGTTGGCGAGGCAACGGTGGTCCAAGTCTAGTGCAGGGGCAGCATCGGGCCGGTGGCCAGACTGCAGCGAACACGTGAAAGTGTTCACAAAAGTAATCGGACCGCAGCGGTACACACGGCATTTCTGCGGCTTCGTCCCGGAACCGGCTCCTGCTCCGGCCGCGGCGCGGGCTGCCGCCGCGATGAACCCTGAGCGCCGGCCCTTGCCCGCCTGGCGTTTAATGGAGGGGTGCCCATCCTGAATAAAGACATGACCCTGTGCATCTCACTCTCGGCCCGGCCGAGCAACAACGGGACGCGTTTCCACAACCACCTGTACGAACAGCTCGGCCTGAACTGGATCTACAAGGCCTTCGCCCCGACGGACCTCGCCCAGGCGATCGCCGGCGTGCGGGGCCTCGGAATCCGCGGCTGCGCCGTGTCGATGCCGTACAAGGAGGACGTCATAGCCCTGGTGGACGTGATGGATCCCTCCGCGAAGGCGATCGACTCGGTCAACACGATCGTCAACGACGGCGGCACCCTCACCGCCTACAACACCGACTACACGGCGATCGAGCAGCTGCTGCAGCGCAATGCCGTGCCCGCCTCGTACTCGGTCCTGCTGAAGGGGGCCGGCGGCATGGCCAAGGCCACCGCCGCGGCGCTGCGCGACGCCGGATTCCGGGATGTCACCGTGATCGCGCGCAACGAGGAAGCAGGACGGGCGCTCGCCGGGCTTTATGGCTTCGCCTGGAGCGCCGACGTCGACCCATCCGCCGCCGCCGACATGATCATCAACGTGACACCCATAGGCATGGCGGGAGGCGCCGACGCCGATGCCCTGTCCTTCCCACGGGAGGCGGTGGACGCCGCGAAGGTGGTCTTCGACGTCGTCGCGCTGCCGGCCGAGACCCCGCTGGTCAAGGCCGCCCGCGCGGCCGGCAAGACCGTGATCACCGGCGCGGAAGTGGCAACCATCCAGGCGCTGGAGCAGTTTGTGCTGTACACCGGCATCCGGCCCAGCGACGAACAGGTCCGGGCCGCCGAGGACTTCATGCGGGCCCAGTAGCCCGCCGGAATCCAGTGGACCTGTCCTAGACCGGCTCCACCGAAATGGCCACCCGCTCCTCGCCGATCCTGGTGAGGACCAGGGTGGCCGTTTTCTTGGCGGCATTTTTTCCTCCGGCCTTAGCTCCGGTCTTGCCGCCGGGGAGGAGCTGTTTGCGCAGCTCCTCCGGAGTGACCGATGTGCCGCGCTTCTTGATATCCAGCACTCCGATGCCCTGGTCCTTGACCCAGGCCTTGAGCGCCTTGACGTTGTAGGGCATCACCTCCAGGACCTTGTAGGCCCGGGCGAAGGGCGTGTCGCGCAGTTCCGGCGCGCAGATGTAGGCGATGTGCTCGTCCACGAGGTGCCCGCCGAGCTGGAGGGCGACGTCGGCCACGAGCCCGGCGCGGATGACGGCGCCGTCGGGCTCATAGAGGTACCCCTCGACCGGTCCCACCGGGGCGACCGGGCCGCCGTCGAACTCCTCGGCGCTGGTGAGCTCCGCCGCTCCGGCGGGGCCGAGCAGGAGGGCCGCCCGCCGGATCCCCGGACGCCGGACCGCGTTGAACCACAACGCCACTTCGGTGACGTCACCGCCGACGGACACCCACTGGGCTTCGCAATCCCTGGGAACAGAGTCGTGCGGCATGCCCGGGCCCATCTTCACGCCAACGGCAAGGCCGGTGCCTGCCAGGGACTCAACGAAGGACAGCGGCGGGGAGAAGTCTTCCGGATCCCAGATCCGTTTCGTGCCCGAGGTTGAGGTGGTCCGGCGCGCCGGGTCCAGCCAGACGCCGTCCATTCCGTCGAGGGCCACTGTCGTCGCATCGGCATGGACCACTGTGGCGTTCCGGAAGGGGATGAGGTTCATCGTGGCGCAGGCCGCCGTCGTCTCGTCCATTTCCACCGCCGTGACCGTGATGTCCAGCGAGGCGAGCGCCATGGCGTCGCCGCCGAGGCCGCAGCCAAGATCAGCCACGTGCTGCACGCCTGCCTCCGCGAAGCGCTGCGCGTGCCGGGCGGCCACGGTGAGCCGGGTGGCCTGCTCCAGCCCCGCCTGGGTGAAGATCATCTGCCGGGCGAACTCGCCGAACTTGGCTTCCGCCTTGGTCCGCAGCCGCGACTGGGTGAGCGCGGCGGAGACGAGTTCGGGGGAGTGGCCGGCCTTCCGCAGGGAGGCGTTGAGGCGGAACGCCTCATCCTCCCGGTACGGGCCCAGTGACGCCAGCAGCTCCCAGCCTTCGGGGTTAAGGAGCGGGGCGATCTGGTCCTGCGGTGCGTCAGCCATGGTCACAAGCCTAGTTCAGGGCGCCGGGGGACCCGTGCGCCCGATAGGCTTGACGGCATGGATGACAGCGGCACGGCAAACAACGGCACGGACGAAAGCTACCGGGAGGTCGACGCCGCACAGCAGGACGCCGACGGCGGCCGCCCCGCCCGCCAGGGCCTCGCCCGCTACGCCCGTCCGGCGCTCATCGCGGGAGCCGTCATCGCCGTCGTCTGCGCGGCGCTGCTGGTCATCATCTTCTTCCTGGACTCCTTCAACGCCACCGTCTATTCAGTCGGCGGCAAGGACGTCACGGACGCCACCGACGAGGCCAAGTCCATCCGCGAGAGCTACGCCGCGGCCCGCGTCGGCGGCATCATCTTTCTGGTCATCGGAATCGCCTTGGCCGCGGCGGGAGGCCTGGTGCTGTACCGGCACCGGAACGAGCCCGGCGCGGACGATGAGGACAACGGCGAGGACGTGGACTTCGAGGACCTCGGCGGACGGTAGTCACCCGCCCGCATGTCCTGCTGGACATGCCCCACGGCCGGCACTCAGCGTGGACATGTCCCTCCTTCCTGCCCGGAACCGAGGGGCATGTCCATCGTTCGGCGCGGGCGCAGGGCAGGATGCCAATGTGTCCACCGGGCGCAGCGAAGAATGAGCATGTCCCTCTGGTCAGCCCGGAAAAACCGTGAGCTCGTCCCTCCGTGCAGCCGAGGCCCGCTGAGCATGTCCATTTTTCAGAGCCCGGAAGGGACATGTCCCTCCTTCCGGCCCGGAACCGAGGGACATGTCCATCGTTTGGGGCGGGCACAGGGCAGGATGTCAATGTGTCCACCGGGTGCAGCGAAGAATGAGCATGTCCGTCTCTGCAGCCCGGGAAAAATGGGCATGTCCCTCTGGCAGCCCCGAATCTATCGGCATCTCCACGGCGCAACAGCGTTCACCGGGAACGAACTTCTGGCACTCGCCTTGACCGAGTGCTAACTACTTACATAGAGTCGTCATTAGCACTCTCCCTAGGAGGGTGCTAACACCTGAAGCTTGACAGCCAGGCTGCTGCCGGCACCGCGACGACGGTCTGTACGCCATGGCACCACAGCTTTAAAGTCCACGAATTTGCTGACGAATAGGAGAGGTCCTTGTCGGTCTCTATTAAGCCTCTTGAGGATCGTATTGTTGTCCGCCCGCTCGAAGCCGAGCAGACCACGGCCTCCGGCCTGGTTATCCCGGACTCCGCGCAGGAAAAGCCGCAGGAAGGCGAAGTTGTTGCAGTAGGCCCCGGCCGCTTTGACGATAACGGCAACCGCGTTCCGATCGACGTCACTGTCGGCGACGTTGTCATCTACTCCAAGTACGGCGGAACCGAAGTCAAGACCGGCGGCACCGAGTACCTCGTGCTGTCCGCCCGCGACGTCCTGGCGATCGTCGTAAAGTAACTCTCTTGGACCCCGCGCCGCCGATCCTTCTTTGACGGGTCAGTTGCGCGGGGTTCTGTCTTGAAAGGACAAAACCATGGCAAAGCAGCTTGCGTTTAACGACGCTGCCCGCCGGTCGCTTGAAGCCGGCATCGATAAGCTCGCCAACACGGTCAAGGTGACGCTCGGCCCGCGCGGCCGCAACGTCGTGCTGGACAAGAAGTGGGGCGCCCCCACGATCACCAACGACGGCGTCACCATCGCCCGTGAAGTCGAGCTGGACGACCCGTACGAGAACCTTGGCGCGCAGCTTGCCAAGGAGGTCGCCACCAAGACCAACGATGTTGCCGGTGACGGCACCACCACCGCCACGGTGCTGGCCCAGGCACTCGTCAAGGAAGGCCTCCGCAACGTTGCGGCAGGCGCCGCACCGGGACAGATCAAGCGTGGCATCGAGGTCTCTGTCGAGGCCGTCGCCGCCCGCCTGCTCGAAAACGCCCGCCCGGTCGAAGGCACCCAGGTCGCCAACGTCGCCTCCATCTCCGCCCAGAGCGACGAGGTCGGCGAGCTCCTGGCCGAGGCATTCGGCAAGGTCGGCAAGGATGGTGTGATCACCATCGAGGAATCCTCCACCACGCAGACCGAACTGGTCCTCACCGAGGGCATGCAGTTCGACAAGGGCTACCTGTCCCCGTACTTCGTCACCGACGCGGAACGCCAGGAAGCAGTCCTCGAAGACGCGCTGATCCTGATCAACCAGGGCAAGATCTCCTCCGTGCAGGACTTCCTGCCGCTGCTGGAAAAGGCGCTGCAGAGCTCCAAGCCGCTCTTCATCATCGCCGAGGACGTCGACGGCGAGGCACTGTCCACGCTGATCGTCAACCGCATCCGCGGCACCCTGAACGTTGTTGCCGTCAAGGCCCCGGGCTTCGGCGACCGCCGCAAGGCCATGCTGCAGGACATCGCCACCCTCACGGGCGCGCAGGTTGTCTCGCCGGAACTGGGCCTCAGCCTCGACACGGTCGGCCTCGAGGTGCTGGGTACTGCCCGGCGCATCACGGTGACCAAGGACAACACCACCATCGTTGACGGCGCCGGATCGGCCGAGGACGTCGCGGCCCGGGTTTCCCAGCTGCGCGCCGAGCTGACCCGCACCGATTCCGACTGGGACAAGGAAAAGCTGCAGGAACGCCTGGCCAAGCTGGCCGGCGGCATCGGCGTGATCAAGGTTGGCGCAGCCACCGAGGTCGAGCTGAAGGAAAAGAAGCACCGCATCGAGGACGCCGTGTCCTCCACCCGCGCTGCCCTTGAAGAAGGCATCGTGGCCGGCGGCGGCTCCGCCCTCATCCACGCCCTCAAGGCGCTCGACGAGGACCCCGCCGTCCAGGCACTCGAAGGTGACGCGGCCGCTGCTGTTGGCATCGTCCGCCGGGCGCTGACCCAGCCGCTGCGCTGGATCGCCCAGAACGCCGGCTTCGACGGCTACGTCGTCGTCGCCAAGGTTGCCGAATCGGCTGTCAACCAGGGCTTCAACGCCAAGAGCGGCGTCTACGAAGACCTGATCGCGGCCGGCGTCATCGACCCCGTGAAGGTGACGCGTGCGGCCCTCCGCAACGCGGCGTCCATCGCGGCGCTGGTGCTCACCACGGAAACCCTCGTGGTCGAGAAGCCCGCCGACGAAAACGAGCACGCAGGCCACAGCCACTAGCCTCAGGCCGCTGCACAGCGAAGGCCGGTCCGGCGTCAGCCGGGCCGGCCTTCGCTGTGCCCGCCAAGAACCGCGCCGTCCCGCGCCATCAGGCCCCGTGACGGCGGGCCGGCCCCGTGCCGGCGCCGGTCCCGGCCCGGCCGCGGGCCCGGCTAGCGCTGCGCCCGGAGTGCCTTGCGCTTCAGGCGCTGTGCCGCGGCGTCGGGCAGCCGTTTGGTGATGAGGCGGTAGAAGACCAGCACGGCGACAGCCGCCGCCACGATCCCCACCAGGTTCAGGGCCAGCTGGACGGCCGAGCCCGCGGCTTTCTCAAACTCGCCCAGCACCAGCGCGACGGCCACGAACCCGGCCGCGGGGACCGTCGTCACGGAGATGAAGACTCCGACCAGGGCAGTGGAGCGCCGGCTGATCACGGACAGCATTCCGGCGATCCCGGCCAGCACGGCGACAATCAGCGAATACGGACCCGGGTGGTAAATGAAATCGGCGGCCGAACCGCGGTCCAGGACATCGGCGGGGAATAGGCCCAGCGGCACTGAGAGCCACGCCGTGAGGGCCGCGGCAAGCATCGCCACGGGGAAGCCGACGCCGAGGGCGAGCGCCGCGCGGCGACCCAGCTTCCATTGCCGCCGCACGAGCGCCACTGCCAGGGCCGCCAGCGGTCCGAACTCGGGACCCACAGCCATCGCGCCGACGATGGCGATCGTCGAGTCCGTGACGATGCCGATGGCCGCCAGCTGGGTCGCCAGAATGAGGAAGGCAAGATAACTCCACGTCAGCCGGGAGTCTTCGCCGGTCTGCCGGGACACCTCGTCCCAGATCACGGCGTCCGCGCCTTCGCCGGGGGCGTCCGCGGTGGCCTTGTCCGCCCGGTCGGAGAGCACCAGTTCTGGCATGCTGACCGAGATCGATCCCTGTTCCTGGACATTGAGGGCGTGGAGCTTCTCCACCAGTCCCTCGACCGATTCCCGGGCGAGCAGGACGTGGATGACGTCGCCGGGGGGAACCACGGACGCGCCACGCTGGCGGGAAACTTCGGCGACTCCAAGCTCGCCGGTGGAGCAGTCCACGACCGCGTCGGACAACGTTTCCGGGACAAAAATGCGCAGTTGTGCGATCACGATGCGGCCTCCTCTGGCTCGTTACAGGGTAGCCGCCGGAACAGCGGAAGACCGGCGATACGGCGGCTTCCCCTCCGCCGTGATTCGCCAGAGAAATTACGGTTCGGTAACATTGACGTTTTGGAAACGTGCCGGAAGGGGCTTCTTGTGTCGACCGAGCGAACAACGTCCAGCCCGCAGGCCGCGGGGACGGGTTCCCGCGGGCACGCGAAAGCGGGCTACCGGCCCGAGGTCCAGGGCCTCCGCGCCCTCGCGGTCCTGATGGTGGTCACGTACCACGTCTGGCTCGGCCGCGTCTCCGGCGGCGTCGACATCTTCCTCCTGATCTCGGCGTTCCTGATGACCCTCAGCTTCGCCCGCAAGGTCGAGGGCGGCAAGCCCCTGCGGCTGCTGAGCCACTGGCTCCACCTGCTCAAGCGGCTGCTGCCCGCCGTCGTCGTCGTCATCCTCGGCGTCCTGGCCGGCACCCGGCTGGTCCTGCCCGAGAGCCGCTGGCCGGACGTGCTGGACCAGGCATGGGCCTCGCTGCTCTACCGGCAGAACTGGCTCCTGGCGGATACCGCCGTCGACTACTACGCGCAGGACCACGCCGGTGCCAGCCCGCTGCAGCACTTCTGGTCGCTGTCCATCCAGGGCCAGGTCTTCGTGCTCTGGCCGCTCGTGTTCGCCGGCGCGGCCGTACTGCTGCGCATCCTCCGCCGGACGCCCGTCGGCGAGCGGGTGGGCTACGCCGCCGTGCTGGCCGCCGCGTTCGGCGCGATCTTCGTTGTGTCCCTCGTGTTTTCCATCGAGCAGACCGCCACTAACCAGTCCTATGCCTACTTCGATACCCGGACCCGGCTCTGGGAATTCGCCCTCGGCTCGCTGCTGGCGCTGGCGCTGCCGCACCTCAGGCCCGGCAAGACGCTGCGGGTGGTCCTCGGCTGGGCGGGACTGGCCGCGATGCTCTCCTGCGGCCTCCTGCTCACGGTGGACCGTTCCTTCCCCGGCTTCATTGCGCTGTGGCCGACGCTGGCCGCGGCCGCCATCATCGTGGCCGGACAGAGCGGCAGCCGCTTCGGCGTGGACCGTTGCCTGACCTGGAAGCCGCTCGTGAAGCTCGGCGACAACTCCTACGCCCTGTACCTCTGGCACTGGCCGCTGCTGGTGCTGGCCCTCGCCGGGACGGGCATCACCGCCCCGAACCTCGTCCAGGGCCTCGCGATTGTCTCCGCCTCGATTGTGCTGGCCGTGCTGACCACCCGGTTCGTGGAGAAACCGCTGCGCGAATGGCACTGGCCCCAGCGCCGCGTCTGGCGCGCCGCCGTCGTGATCGCGGCCTGCGGTGCGCTGCTGGCCGGGCCCGTTTCCGTGTGGCAGAGCCGGATGATGGCGGACGAGGCCGTCGCCGCCGCGCAGCCGAAGGAGCTGACCCCCGGCGCGGCCGCCCTGACGCCCGAAAATGCCGGCAAGCCGACACCGGAGGCCAAGATCATCCCGGCACCCGTGGCCATGAAGAACGAGTGGGCTGACATCGACGGGCTGTGCACCGACGGGAACGTCCCCGGCGACCCGCTGCTCGCGGGCTGCCTGCAGAACAGCCGCCCGG
This sequence comes from Arthrobacter sp., assembly GCA_035466775.1. Classification (GTDB taxonomy): domain Bacteria; phylum Actinomycetota; class Actinomycetes; order Actinomycetales; family Micrococcaceae; genus Arthrobacter. Next base: position 25,061 of record DATIUQ010000007.1, on the reverse strand, counting down.
ACAAGGTCTCCAAGCGCATCGTGGTGCTCGGCGACTCCCATGCCCAGCAATACATGGCGGCGCTCGGCCCCATCGCCCGCAGCCACGGCTGGGAAGTCGTCGCCCTCCTCAAGGGCAACTGCCGCTTCGGCGGGGAGTCCCCGGAACGGGACGCCGAGTGCAACGCCTTCAACCAGGCCAGCGCCCAGTACGTCCTGGACCACAAGCCCGACGCGGTCTTCACCGTCGCCTCACTGACGCACAAGGACGCGCCTTTTGAGACGGAGGTGCCGCAGTACCTCGAAGGCATCAAGCCGTTCACCGATGCCGGAATGGACGTGGTCGGCATCCGTGACAACCCGCGCTTCAACATGAACATGCCCGAATGCGTCCAGAAGAACGGGGCCGACGCCGACGAGTGCAATGCGCCGCTGCAGGAGTCACTCGCCGAGTCCTCACCCCTGGACGCGTACCGCGGGAAGGTGCCGCGGCTGCACCTGATGGACCTCAGCGACTTCATCTGCGCCGGCGGGATCTGCCCGGCCGTGGTCGGGAACGTGTACGTCTACAAGGACGACAACCATCTGACCAAGACTTATGTCCAGACCATGATCCCCATGTTCGAACAGCGGCTGCTGGCGGCCACCGGCTGGACGTGACAGGGGCGGCGTCACCGGGCCGGTGCCGTTGCTCACATTACCGCCCCGGAATATGGGGATCGGGCCCAAGGTTCTACTATTTATTCAATACTTCTGCACAGGCCATGCCCGTAATGACGGGCTGGTCATCTGTTGCAACCCCTACCCGTAACCCGTAACCAAGGTAAGAGGCGCACTCATGACCCAGCCCGAACACAACCCCTTCGGCTTCATCGGACTGACGTACGACGACGTCCTGCTGCTGCCCGGCCACACGGACGTCATCCCCTCCGAGGCGGACACGTCCTCGCGGATCTCCAAGCGCATCTCGGTCCAGACCCCGCTGCTGTCCGCCGCGATGGACACGGTCACCGAGTCGCGGATGGCGATTGCCATGGCACGCCAGGGCGGCCTCGGCGTCGTGCACCGCAACCTTTCCATCGCGGACCAGGCGGACCAGGTGGACCGGGTCAAGCGCAGCGAGTCCGGCATGATCACCAACCCGCTGACCATCGGACCCGAGGCCACACTCGCCGAGCTGGACGAGATCTGCTCGCACTACCGCGTCTCCGGCCTGCCGGTCGTGGACGAGGGCTTGCGGCTCCTGGGCATCGTCACCAACCGCGACACCCGTTTCGTGCCGGAAGCCGATTTCCCGATCCGCCTGGTCAGCGACGTCATGACGAAGATGCCGCTTGTCACGGGCCACGTCGGCATCAGCCGCGAGGAAGCCTCGCACAAGCTGGCCACCAACAAGATCGAAAAGCTCCCGCTCGTGGACGAGCAGGGCCGGCTCAAGGGCCTCATCACCACCAAGGACTTCACCAAGGCCGAGCAGTACCCGCTGGCCACCAAGGACGAGGAAGGCCGCCTGCGCGTCGGCGCGGCCATCGGGTTCTTCGGCGACGGCTGGGAGCGGGCCATGGCCCTGATCGACGCCGGCGTGGACGCACTCTTCGTGGACACCGCCAACGGCCACTCCCAGGGTGTGCTCGACATGATCCGCCGGCTGAAGTCGGACCCGGTGGCGGCGCACGTGGACATCATCGGCGGCCAGGCAGCCACCCGCGAAGGCGCCCAGGCGCTCATCGACGCCGGTGCCGACGGCATCAAGGTCGGCGTAGGTCCCGGCTCCATCTGCACCACCCGCGTGGTTGCCGGCGTCGGCGTCCCGCAGATCACCGCCATCTACGAGTCCGCCAAGGCAGCGATTCCCGCCGGCGTGCCGCTGATCGCCGACGGCGGGCTGCAGTACTCGGGCGACATCGGCAAGGCCCTGGTTGCCGGCGCGGACACCGTGATGCTCGGCTCCCTGCTCGCCGGCTGTGACGAGTCCCCGGGCGACCTGATCTTCGTCAACGGCAAGCAGTTCAAGCTCTACCGCGGCATGGGGTCCCTCGGCGCCATGCAGACCCGCGGCAAGAACACCTCCTACTCCAAGGACCGCTACTTCCAGGCCGACGTCTCCGGCGATGACAAGCTCATCCCCGAAGGCATCGAGGGCCGGGTGGCCTACCGCGGCCCGCTGGCCTCGGTGGCTTACCAGCTGGTCGGCGGCCTCCGCCAGACCATGTTCTACACCGGCGCCCCGACCGTGGCGGAGCTCAAGGCCCGCGGCAAGTTTGTCCGGATCACGGCGGCCGGGCTGAAGGAGTCCCACCCGCATGACATCCAGATGACGGTGGAGGCACCGAACTACGGTTCGCGGTAGTCCCCACCCGCACCCTAACCTCGCAAGCTCGGCCAGGGAGCCCTGCGGGCGTGGGCCCAGCCACAGCGACACGCAGGCCATGGGGATCTCTCCCCATGGCCTGCTTGTGTCTGGGCACGGTAGCCTCGAGGCTGGCCGTTGGTACCGGAACACCCGGACCGCGGACAAGTGGCGAGGACTGCGGCACAGTGGCGCAGACTGCAGGGGGACAGCACGTGGCTATTGGATTTCAGGGGGCGGACCCTGCCCAGCTCAGGCGGCTCGGCGCCCAAATGGGTTCGTCCGGCCGGATGCTGCTGGCACAACTGGGCACACTGGGCGCCGGGGTGGCCCAGGCACCGTGGCCAGGACCCGACGCCGAACGGTTCCGGCACGACTGGCAGTCCAGCCACAGCAGGGCGTTGCGCTATGCCGCCGCTTTCCTGGCTGCAGCGGGCGAGGAGCTGGTCCGCAACGCCGCGGAGCAGGAACAGGCCAGCCAGGCCCGAGGCGCCGGCACTTCAGGGCACGGCCATCCGGGGGCGCCTGCCACTCCGCAACCTGCCGACCTCGAGGGGAAGACTCCTTCGCAGATCCGTTCCTGGTGGGACGGGCTCGCCGCGGAGCAGCGCACGGCCTTCATCGCCGAACATCCTGTCTTGGCCGGAAACACCAATGGCATCCCGTTCGAGGACCGCGTCCGCGCCAACGCCATCAATGCCCAGCACCGGATCGACTGGCTCCGCAGCTCCGACCCGGAGCCCGAATTCAATCCGCTGATCATGGCGGCAGGGTATCCGGCCATGTACGCAAAGGAACACGAGGCGTGGGCGGCGCGGCAGGCGGGGAAGGATTACTTGCAGAGCGTAGCTGACGGAAAGGTCAAACTCGCCGCCTACGACCCGGCGCACAGCGCGATTGTGGAAATGGTCGGCGACTACGACGCCGACACCACGACCGTCGTCACGTATGTGCCCGGAACCCTTACAAACGAGCAGTCGTTCTCCGGCGGCGGACCGCAGTCAGTGGCCAAGTGGCTGGTTGATTCGGACCCGGCTAATGGCACAGTCGCTTTCGTCTACAAAGGAACGGAATTCCCCGACGGCGCCTTCGCCGAAGCTTTCTTCGACGAAGCCAAGAGCGACGATTTCGTGGCTGCGACGGCCCCCGTGCTCCGGGATTTCCAGGCCGCCGTCGAGCTGGAGAAACCCGCCGGAGCTCAGACGGTTGCCATCGGCCACAGCTGGGGTTTGCGGAACGTCACCGGCTCCGAGGTTGCCGGTGCCCGCTACGACAAGGTCATCGCCCTGTCCGGAGCCGCAATGCCGCCGGGCTGGACCGCAGACCCTGGCACCCGATACTCCAGCTACACGTACCCTGACATCCTGTTAACCGCGGAGCGCAGCGGAGTCGTGGGAGACAACTACCCCATGAAGGAGCCCGCCTTTGAGAAGCATGTCTACACCCCGCCGGGAGGCAGCAACTGGCAGGAGGCCTACAGTATCGACAACCACAGCCTCATTGCGACGACGGATCCGGTCAATGGACGGGCCCTGGCAGACGTCCGAAATGAGATCCGTGCGCGGTAGCAGCCGATGGACCACCCTGGCCCGCCTTTGGTGCGCACCCCTTGCCATCAGCCTGTGCCTTGGCCTGTCAGCCTGTGGAGCAGGATCCGAGACACAAGAGAGTGAAACGATGACACCCATAACGTTGGAAACTGCCAAGTCCAAGCTCCTGGCCGTGCAGCACGAGATCATCGAGAAGGTGCCGGCCGATGTGGCCGTCTCGATTTTCGAAAACGACACTTCCAGCCTGATGCCCTGCCGGGGCGAGCAGAAGAAGTGGGCGGGGACCGGGCAAGTCGAATTGCTGCCGGGCCTCGACCGGACGAAGTTCCTGGACGAGGTCCGGGATTCCGTCTCCGCCCGCCCCGGCTGGTCCGCGACGGACGGCACGGACAACGACGGAAATCGCCGGGTGGAGCTCCTCCACGAAGACGGCACCCAGCTGCTGGTGTCCTTCTGGGACGGCCCGGAGAGCCTCCAGATCGACAGCTTCAGCGCCTGTTTCGACTTCCCGGAATACCAATACGGCGAGAAGTACTAGGCAGCCAGGGCGGCAGCGAAACCCTGCATGCACCCGCGTCGGCAGCCCCAACTAGGCTGGAGGCATGTCCGAACTCCTGCCCGCGCGTGAGCCCAAGCGGAAACTGGCGCTGAGGCCCTACGCCCGGGCAGTGGCGCAAGTGCTGCGCGTCAGCTTCCGGGCCTCGCCCGCCGCCGTCGTGATGAAAGTGCTGGGCTCGCTCATCTCGGCGCTGCTGCCGCTCGTCACCACCTACTTCGCAGCGCTCACCACCACGGCCCTGGCGGCCGCCTACTCAGGCGACGCCGCGGCAGGGCAGCAGGCCATTGTCTACGTCATCATCACGGCCGCCCTCGGTCTCTTCTGGGGAGCCTTCAGCAGCGTTGACCGGTACATCCAGCAGCTCATGAGCTTCAAGGTCGGTGCGATCGTGGGCGACTTGATGTACGAGCGGTTCCTGGCCCTTGAGTTCTGGCGCTACGACGACAAGGAAACTGTGGACCTGTACGACCGGGCCAAGCGCTTCTCCGATTCCTACGCCCGCGTCCTGGACCGGATCGCCGCCATCTTCACCCAGCTGGTCTCGGTGATCCTCGCGATCGGTGCGCTGATGCTGGTCAGCTGGTGGATCGCCGTGATTGTCCTCGTGGCGATCGTGCCCAGCGTCTACCTGCAGTTCAAGCTCTCGCGCGAACAGATCGCGCACTGGAACACCCAGGTCGACTCGCGCCGGCAGCGGCGGATGATCGAGACGAACCTCCTGCGGCCCCAGCACATCGCCGAGATGCGCCTCTACGGGATCGTCGGGTACCTGATGGGGCTGCGGTCGCGGCTGCGGGACGCGGACGAACGGAGGCGGCTGGATTTCCAGAAGCGCTACATTCCCAAACAGCTCGCCGCGGATGCCCTGCAGTACGGTGCGGAGGTCGTGTCACTGATCTGGGTCGTGGGGCAGATCATCGCCCGGGCGCAGCCGGTGGGGCAGTTCCTCTACGTCCAGCAGATCGTCAGCCGGGCGTTGTCCACCGCCAACAGCCTGGTCTCCTCGCTCAGTTCCATTGACGAGGACCTCGCCAACCTCAAGGACTACGAACTGTTCATGGCGCTGCCGGTGCACTCCAACCACGCCCCGCCCCTGCTGCAGGCGCCCAGGACGGTGGAGCTGAGGGACATCCGCTTCACCTACACCGGCAGCGACCTGGAGGTCATCAGGGGCATTTCGCTGACCATCCGCGAAGGCCAGCACATCGCGATCGTGGGGGAGAACGGCGCCGGCAAGTCCACCCTCATCCGGATCCTCGCCGGGCTCTACCGCCCGGACTCCGGGCAGGTGCTGCTCGACGGCGTCGACCTCGCCGCCGTCGACGTGAAGTCCTGGCACCGCCATCTGGCGGTGCTCAGCCAGGAGTTCCTGAAATACGAGTTCGCCACCGCCGCGGAGAACATTCTCTTCGGCGACGTCGAATCACCGCGCGACGACGAGCGGATCCGCCGCTCCGCGGCCGACGCGGAGGCCTTGGAGTTCATCAACAAACTGCCCAACGGCCTGGACAACCATGTCAGCAACTGGATGGAGGATCCGCGCGGACGGAAGGGGAGCGGGCTGTCCGGCGGGCAGTGGCAACGGCTCGCGATGGCACGGAACTTTTACCGCAGTGCCTCGTTCATGGTCATGGACGAGCCGACCTCGGCCATTGACGCCCTCGCGGAACACCGGATCTTTACCCGGCTCTTCGCCGACCGCAGCAGCACCATCATCGCGATCAGCCACCGCCTCGCCACCATCGAGAAGGCGGACATCGTCTACATGCTCGAGGACGGCCGGATCGTGGAGCAGGGAACCCACAAGGAGCTGGTGGCGCTGCGCGGCCGCTACTTCCGGATGTTCGAGTCGCAGCTCGCCGTGGACGAGGCCTAGGAGGGCTGAGGCGGCCGCGGCTTCCCGGTCCGAGTCAGCGCCGCTCCAGCCACCGCGCGTAGAGGTCGGTGCTGTTCAGCATGAGCCGGCGGGTATAGGCAAGGCCGGCGGCCAGGCCCAGCGGCCAGATCACCAGCATCCCCAGAAGAGGCAGCATCTCCGGGGAGCCGCCCTGAGGGGTGAACAACATCAGGGCCCCGACGCCCACCGCGGTGGCGATCAGGATGGTCCGGATCATCCCGGGAGTGATCCGGATTCCCTGTTCCACCCGGGGGATATCCGAAGCGGGCTTTGGAGGTTTGCGGGTGAACCGGGGCCAGGCGGTGAAGGCCCAGCCCACAGCTGAGCCGACCACGCCGAGGATTGCCATGACAACTCCCGTTTCCGCGCTCTGGGCCAGGGCCTGGGCGAGTGAGGCATGGACGGCCCCGGAGGCCGCCAGCACCGCGGGGTACCACCAGGCGGAGAAGATCAGGGACCGGCGCTGGGCGAAGCCGAACGCCTCTTCGCGGGAAACGACGCCGGTGCCCGGCCCCGTCACGCCGGCACCGCGAGCACCGCGAGCACGGCGGAACCGTCGCCCACGGCTTGGCTGTTCGCCACTGACGGCTCGGCATCGCCGTCGTAGCGGCGCGACGAGAGTGTGCGGAGTTGGGCGATGTCCGCTCCAAAGAAGCCTGGCGCCATTGATTCCCCCAAATTGTTTGACCGGGCAGATGCGCACGGACTCTGACCAACCTAGTTCATCCGCCGCAGCCCCGCGATGGGGACTTCTTCCCACCCGGGGTCACCTGCAGCACGGTGGTGCGGACCCGCGCCAGGCTGGGTTCCGGGGGCACGCTGCTGAATCCGAAGGTGACGGCGGGCCGGATGGTGGACAGTCCGCCCGCGTCCCGGCCGTCCCAGCCGACGCCCGCCGCGTCGATGCGGTGCAGGTCGGTGACGCCGTAGTACTCCTGCCGGCCGCCCCTTGCGGCGCCGGACGTGCGGACCCCCGGGCTGAGCCGGGCCGCGAGCGGGCTGATGGCCCGCAGCCAGTCCGGATGCACCGCGACCGGCCGGGGGACCAGCCGTGCGATGTGGCCCAGCCGGGTCCGGGCGCCGACGGCGGCACGGATCCGGAGCGGGCCGGCGTCGACCCTGAGCTGGTGTGGGTCGTGGGACGCGGCGACGTCGAGCACGCGGGTCTCGTCGAAGTTGTAGACGGCCGCGATGAATTCGGCGACCTCCGCAGTCGGGGCGAGCAGGATCCGGTGTCCGGAGGGCAGTTCCACCATGGCGTCGGCGAACGGTCCGAAGGGGGACTGCTGCCAGAGGCCCACGACGGCGCGCAGACCGGAGTCCGTTCCGATCCCGGCGATGTGTCCGTCGAAGACCCAGCGTTTACCCATCCCGCCAGACTACTGGCCGCCGGGCCTCCGCCGTCACGTCCGGGTCACGTCCGGCTGCCCCGGCGCGGGCCGGTGGTGGCGGGCGTTCGCTGGGATAACCTAGAGCAGTGACTTACGAGATTGAGATTGGCCGAGGCAAGCGTGGGCGTCGTGCCTACTCCCTGGACGACATTGCGATCGTCCCCAACCGACGGACGCGCGATCCCAAGGATGTGTCCGTCGCGTGGCAGATCGATGCCTACAAGTTCGACATGCCGGTCATCGCCGCTCCGATGGACTCGGCCATGTCGCCGGAGACCGTCATCGCCCTGGGCCGCCTCGGCGGGCTCGGCGTCCTGGACCTCGAGGGCCTCTGGACCCGCTACGAGGACCCGCAGTCCGTGCTGGACCAGATCGGTGCGCTCCAGGACGAAACCAACAGCCCGGCCGTCACCCGCCGGATGCAGGAGCTCTACCAGGCCCCGATCCAGCCGGAACTGATCACGTCCAGGCTCGCTGAGATCCGTGCCGCCGGCGTCACGGTGGCAGGCTCCCTCACCCCGCAGCGGACCCAGGAACACTATAAGACCGTCGTGGCCGCCGGCGTCGACATCTTTGTGATCCGCGGCACCACCGTCTCGGCTGAGCACGTCTCCAAGGATCACGAGCCGCTGAACCTCAAGCAGTTCATCTACGAACTCGACGTCCCCGTGATCGTCGGCGGCGCCGCAGGCTACACCCCGGCGCTGCACCTCATGCGCACCGGCGCCGCGGGCGTGCTGGTCGGCTTCGGCGGCGGCGCGACGAGCACCACCCGCCGCGCCCTGGGCATCCACTCGCCCATGGCGTCCGCCATCTCCGACGTCGCCGCGGCCCGTCGCGACTACATGGATGAGTCCGGCGGCCGCTACGTCCACGTGATCGCCGACGGCGGCATGGGATCCTCCGGCGACATCGTCAAGGCCATCGCCATGGGCGCCGACGCCGTGATGCTCGGCAGCGCCCTCGCCCGCGCCGAAGAAGCCCCCGGCAAGGGCTGGCACTGGGGCCAGGAGGCGCACCACCTTGAACTTCCCCGCGGTGACAGGGTCAACGTCGGCACCGTCGGACCGCTCGAGGAGGTCCTCTTCGGCCCGGGCCACCACACCAACGGAACGGCCAACCTGATCGGTGCGCTGCGCCGTTCCATGGCCACCACCGGCTATTCGGACCTGAAGGAATTCCAGCGCGTCGACGTCGTTGTGTCCCCTTACGCGGGCAACTGACGCCCCCTGCCCATCCGGGGAAGTAGGAAGTAGTGTGGTGCACTACGAGCTTTGATCCGGATGGAGGCGTGAAATGAACAGTTTTCCCGGCGGTTCTCCCAAGGCCGGCGGTGCCCTTGGGCCTGCGGAACGCGACGCGTCACTCGCGGTCCTCAGGGGCACCACCGACCCGGGCAAGGAACTCGACATCCTGATCGTCGGCGGCGGAATCGTCGGGACGGGTGCCGCCCTGGATGCCGTCACGCGCGGCCTCAGCGTCGGCATCGTGGAGGCCAACGACTGGGCAGCAGGCACGTCGTCGCGCTCCTCGAAGCTCATCCACGGCGGCCTGCGCTACCTGGAGATGCTCGACTTTGGCCTCGTCAAGGAGGCGCTGCACGAGCGCGGGCTGATCCTCTCCGCACTCGCCCCGCACCTCGCCCGCCCCGTCCCCTTCCTCTACCCGCTCACCAAGCCGTTCCTCGAACGGCCCTACGTGGGCGCCGGCATCGCCTTGTACGACGCCATGTCCATCTCCACCGGCCAGCGCCGCGGCGTGCCGTTCCACAAGCACCTGAGCCGCCGGGGGACGCTGCGGGCGGCGCCCAGCCTCAAGGATGACGCGTTCGTCGGGTCCATCCGGTACTACGACGGCCAGGTCGACGATGCCAAGTACTGCGCCAACCTGATCCGCACCGCGGCGTACTATGGCGCCCACGCGGTGAACCAGATGTCCGTGGTCTCCTTCCTCCGGGAAGGCGAACGCGTGGTCGGCGCGAAGGTGGTCAACCATGAGGACGGTGCCACGTTCAACATCAAGGCCAAGCAGGTCATCAACGCCACGGGGGTCTGGACGGACGAAACCCAGGCCATGGTGACCGACCGCGGCCAGCTCAAGGTGCGGGCCTCGAAGGGCATCCACCTCGTAGTGCCGCGGGACCGGTTCCAATCGACCGTGGGGCTGATCCTGCGGACCGAGAAATCCGTCCTCTTCGTGATCCCCTGGGGCCGGCACTGGATCATCGGCACCACCGATACCGACTGGCACCTCGACAAAGCCCACCCGGCCGCGTCCAGCAAGGACATCGACTACATCCTCGAGCACGTGAACAAGGTCCTGAAACGCCCGCTCACCCGCGAGGACGTCGAGGGGGTCTACGCCGGGCTCCGCCCGCTGCTGGCCGGCGAAAACGACTCCACCGCCAAACTTTCCCGCGAACACGTAGTGGCCCACCCGGTGCCCGGACTCGTCGTGGTGGCCGGCGGCAAATGGACCACCTACCGGGTCATGGCCAAGGACGCCGTCGACGAGGCGACCCGCAGCATGGACGAACGGGTCCCGCCCAGCTGCACGGAATCCATTCCACTGCTGGGCGCCAGCGGATTCAAGGCCGCGTGGAACAAGCGGAACCGGATGGCCGAGGAGACCGGAGTCCACGTGGCGCGGATCGAGCACCTGCTCAACCGCTACGGCTCGATGGCCCCGGAGGTCCTGGCCCTCATTACCGAGAACCCGGAACTGGGCGAGCCCCTGCCCGGTGCCGACGACTACCTCGCTGCCGAGGCCGTGTACGCCGCCACCCACGAGGGCGCCCGCCACGTCCAGGATGTGCTGACACGCCGGACCAGGATTTCCATCGAGGCCTGGGACCGCGGTGTGTCCGCCGCACCGGTAGTCGCTAAACTGATGGGAGAAGTCCTCGGCTGGAGCGATGCGCAGCGCGAGGGCGAAATCAAGCACTACCTGGCCAGGGTCGACGCCGAACGGCTCAGCCAGGAGCAGCCGGACGACGAATCCGCTGACGCAGCACGACTGGGCGTCGAGGACATCGTTCCGCTGCGTTGACCGGCAGCGTCCGCCGGCGGCCCCGACCCCGAGGCTGCCGGCGCACCGACGCCACTTTGAAGGGATACCACTTGGCGGAACCACTGGACCGGTACGACGCCGAGCTCACCACCCCCGACATGGTGATCCTCGAGATGGACGCCACCGACAAGCTCGACGCCGCGTCCCAACTGGCCGAACGGATGCACGCCGCCGGACGCATTTCGGACCTCGAAGGCTTCCTCCAGCACGTCAACGCCCGTGAACACCAGCTGGCCACGGGCCTGCCCGGCGGCATCGGCCTGCCCCATGCACGCAGCGAATTCGTCTCCAGAACCTCGATCGCCGTCGGCATCACGAAATACGGCAAGGCGCTCGATTTCGGCGCCGCCGACGGGCCCGCAACAGTGGTCCTCCTGATCGCGACGCCGGCCAGCTCGTTTTCCGAGCACCTCGAAGTGCTGGCCACCCTTGCCCGGTCCTTGTCGAAGGAGTCGTTCCGCGAATCGCTCCGCCGTGCCTACGATCCGGAAGTGATCGCGGAACTCATCAACTCCAGCCTGGTCTTCTTCGACCACTGATATCGGTAAAGGTTGATCCGGGCCGCCGGACGACCTGCAGGCCCGTTTCGCTGTTCTACACGCGGACGAAGTACGGTTAAGGGGTGCTGAAAACTGCCCTCAAACCCCGCTGGATCGCCGGACTGGTGTTCGCGATCGTCGTCTCAGGGGTGTTTGTGCTGCTCAGCCAGTGGCAGTTCGGCCGCTCGACCCAGCCGGAGGCGACGGTCTCCGCCACGACGGAGGAACCCCGGCCGCTCACCACTGCGCTCCAGCCCGGAGACTTCTTTCCCGGTTCGGTCGCAGACCAGGTCGTCACCGCGACCGGGAGCTACGATCCGCAGAAGCAGGTCCTGGTCCCTGGCAGGCTGAACGGCGGTGTCTCCGGCTATTGGATCGTCTCGGCACTTGCCGTGAAGGACGCCCCCGTGCTGACAGGAGCCGGCGCCTCGCCCCAGACCTGGATTCCGGTGGCCCGCGGCTGGGTTGCCGACCCCGCGGACGCCGCCGCGCCGCCGTCGGGCATTATTGAACTGACCGGACGGCTGCTGCCGTCCGAAGCCCCGCTGCCAGGGACCGACGCCGGGCCCGGGCGGGCCAGCGCCGTGTCCGTCGCGGAACTCATCAACATCTGGGACATCAGCAGCTACCCCGGCTTTGTCGCGGCGAGTTCCGAACTTTCCGGCGGCAGCGACGTCGGTGCCGCCGCGTCCGGGGGAGAGGTAAAGCCGCTGAACATCGGGCCGCAGCCTCCCGCCGGGAAGATCAACTGGCTCAACCTCTTCTACGCCGCCGAGTGGGTGGTGTTCGCGGGCTTCGCGCTGTTCATCTGGTGGCGCCTTGTGAAGGACGACTACCGCCGCGGACTCGAGGACGCCCTCGACGAGGAACAGGAAGCCGCGGCGCAGCACGTCCCCAACCCTGACCCCACCGAAACGCGCCCCACCGAAACGCGCCCCACCGAAACGAAAGTGCAACCATGATCGAGCCCCAGCCGGCCGTCCAGCCGCAGCAGTCCAACGCAACGGGAACCGCGGGCGGCAAGAAGCGCCGCTTTGGCGGAACCGAGGCGCAGATCCGTTCCGCGCTGAAGTTCTACAAGGTGCTCGCGTACATGACCGGGACCATGCTGCTCCTGCTCTGCGCCGAGCTGATCGCCCGGTACGCATTCGGCCAGTACCTTTTCGTGGGCGGCACCAACGCCGTCACCGGCGAGCCGTTCGGCTTCGGATTCGCCGACGCCGAGCCGCCCGGAGTCATCGGCGGGGTGAACCTCTCCGTAGCGGTGCTGATCGTGCACGGCTGGATGTACGTCGTGTACCTCATGTCCAACTTCCGCCTGTGGTCCCTGATGCGCTGGCCGTTCCTGAAGATGATCATCCTGGCGCTCGGCGGCGTCGTGCCGTTCCTGTCGTTCGTCGTGGAGAAAAAGTTCCACGCCGAGGTGGAGGCCGAACTGGCCGCGAACCCGCAGGCCCCGCAGCGCTACTAATCAGCGCCGCCGGAACGCAGAAGCCGGCCGCCCGGCGTCGGGCTTGCATGTGAGTTCGCTTACCCGGCGGCAGTTTCCGGGCCCGGACCGGCTTCTCAATGTGCGGGCCGGCGGCGCCGCAAAGTAGGCTTGTACGGTGACTACTCCCACTGCATCCCAGACGTCCCACAAGCCCGTGCTGGTTGTTGACTACGGTGCCCAGTACGCGCAGCTGATCGCACGCCGCGTCCGGGAAGCGAACGTGTATTCGGAAGTGGTTCCGCATACCTACAGCACCGAGCAGCTCCTGGCCAAGAACCCCGCCGCCATCATCCTCTCCGGCGGCCCCGCCAGCGTCTACGCCGAAGGCGCGCCCAGCGTCGGCGCGGACCTGTTCGAGGCCGGAATCCCGGTCTTCGGCATCTGCTACGGCTTCCAGGCCATGGCCAACGCCCTCGGCGGCAAGGTGGCCCAGACCGGGCTCCGCGAGTACGGCGCCACCGAGACCACCACGATCGGTGAAGGCCGTTCCATCCTGGACGGCATGCCCCAGCACCAGAGCACCTGGATGAGCCACGGCGACTCCGTGCACGAGGCTCCCGAAGGCTTTGAGGTCCTCGCCACCACGGCAGGCGCCGACGTCGCCGCCTTCGCCAACGAAGAGAAGAGCCTCTACGGCGTGCAGTGGCACCCCGAAGTGAAGCACTCGGCGTACGGCCAGCAGGTCCTCGAAAACTTCCTGTTCAAAGGCGCCAAGCTGGAACCGAACTGGACCACCGGCAACATCCTCGAGGAGCAGGTCGACCGGATCCGCGAACAGATCGGCGATGCCCGGGTCATCTGCGGCCTGTCCGGCGGCGTGGACTCCGCCGTCGCCGCCGCCCTGGTCCAGCGCGCCGTCGGCGACCAGTTGACGTGTGTGTTCGTGGACCACGGACTGCTGCGCGAAGGCGAAGCCGAGCAGGTCGAACGCGACTTCGTGGCCGCGACCGGCGTCAAGCTGTACGTGGCCAACGAGCAGGAGCGCTTCCAGGCGGCCCTCGCCGGTGTCAGCGACCCGGAGACCAAGCGCAAGATCATCGGCCGCGAATTCATCCGCGCCTTCGAGGAAGCCGAGCTGGCGATCATCGCCGAGGCGGCGGCCCATGGCGAGAAGATCAAGTTCCTCGTCCAGGGCACGCTGTACCCCGACGTCGTCGAATCCGGCGGCGGCGAAGGTGCCGCGAACATCAAGAGCCACCACAACGTGGGCGGACTGCCGGAAGACCTGCAGTTCGAACTCGTCGAACCCCTCCGTGCCCTGTTCAAGGACGAGGTCCGCGCCGTCGGCGCCCAGCTTGGCCTGCCGCAGGAAATCGTTGGACGCCAGCCGTTCCCCGGACCGGGCCTCGGCATCAGGATCGTCGGCGAAGTCACCAAGGAGCGGCTGGACCTGCTGCGCAAGGCCGACGCCATTGCACGGGCCGAACTGACCGCTGCCGGACTGGACAACGAGGTCTGGCAGATGCCCGTCGTCCTGCTGGCTGATGTCCGCAGCGTCGGCGTCCAGGGCGATGGCCGCACCTACGGCCACCCGATTGTGCTGCGCCCCGTCTCCTCCGAGGACGCCATGACGGCGGACTGGTCGAGGCTGCCCTACGACCTGCTGGCCCGGATCTCGAACCGCATCACCAACGAGGTGGACGGCGTGAACCGCGTGGTGCTTGACGTGACGAGCAAGCCGCCGGGAACCATCGAATGGGAATAGTCCGGTAACGGGCAAATGAAATGGCCGGTCTCCTGTGGAGGCCGGCCATTTCACATCTGGCCGGGCCTGCCCGGCGGGGATCCGCGCCGCCGCTTCTGGCCGGGGACGGCGATCCGGTGAATTCGGCCCGAATTTGCGTCCCGCCAGTGTTGCGGAGCCTCACCGGCGCCGGATTCGGGCTACCCTCGAAAGCATGCCGGTATGGTCCAGGACGTCCCGCGCGAGCACGGAAACCGTGGGCAGAGTAAACGCGAGCACAGAAAAGAAGGCAGCAGTGTCAGTTGGTCAAGGCCACCCCGAGGGCTCCGAGGAGCTCAGGAAATGGCTGTCGGGGCTCAAGCCCGTCACCGGAGCAGACACGATGCTGCGCTTCACCAAGACCCCTGAAGGCTCCATCGACCTGACCCACGCCCACCCCTCCGGCCTGGCACAGCTGATGGCAGGCCGGCGCACCCGGCTCTCCACCCTGATCCGTGACCACCAGCAGTACGTCGTCGCCGCGCGGGCGTCCCGTAACCTGCGGTCCAAAATCTTCGAGCTCGCCAACGACCGCGGCATCGACGCGGGATACTTCTCGGCCGGCACGGTCGTCTGGACGTCCGCCGTCGGAGGCAAACCCCAGCGTGTCTCCGCCCCCGTCATGCTGACCGCCATCTCCCTGACGGTCCGGCCGGGCGAGGACGACTACGAACTGCAGCTGACCGAACAGGCCAAGATCAACCCTGCGCTGATCCGACACCTGAAGGCCATCCACGGGATCGTCTTCGACGTCAACGCGGTCACCCGCATGGCCTACAGCACCGCCCGGTTTGACCCGCAGCCTGTCCTCGACCGTCTTGGCACCCTCATCCAGCCGATCCACGGCGCCGAGGTCGAACACAACCTTCTGGTCTCCACCTTCGCCGACCTGTCCGGCAGCCTCGACGACCCGTGGATCAACGGGAACCATCCCCTCGTGACGGCGCTGGGCCGCGCTGCCACCGGCGGGGCGGTGGAGGTTGCCGAACTGAAGACCGGGCGCTTCCCCACCACCGACGAGCGCGACCCGGCGGATGAACTGCTGTTGCTGGACGCCGACACGGACCAGCAGTACGTCGTTGACGCGGTCTGTGCCGGGGACTCGCTCGTGGTCAGCAGCCCGCCGGGCACCGGCCAGACCCAGACCGCCATCAATACCATCGGCGCCCTCGTCGATCAGGGCAAGACCGTCCTGGTGGTCGGGGACCGGCGTGCCAGCCTGGGCGAGATCTCCGCTGAGCTGGACACGCTGGGGTTGGACTCCACCCTGTTCCAGCTCGCCGGCAACGCAACGCCGCTGCAGCTCAAAGGCCAGCTCGTCCGGGCGATCGTCCGCAACGAGAAGTCCCTTGAACCCCAGCTCAGCAACCTGCACACCACCCTGATTGAGCACCGCCACGCCCTGCGGGACCACGTTGCCTCGCTGCACAACGTCCGCCAGCGGTGGGGCTGCTCGCCCTATGAGGCCATGCAGTCGCTGGCCGAGCTGACATCCATCCAGCCCGCACCGGCCACCACCGTCCGGCTCAAGCGCAGCGTGCTGGACAACATCCGTGACCGCGAGGAACTGGCCGGACGGCTCCGCCGCGCGGCCGAACTGGGAAGCTTCAGCCGGGCGTCGACGACGAGCCCCTGGCACGGCGCCCGCCTCCTGACCCGCAAAGAAACCCAGGAAGCCCAGCAGGTGGCCCGCTCCGTGGCCCTGAAGCTTCCGGAACTGCGCGAATTGATGAACGGCGTGGCTGAACATGCCGAGATCCGTCTTGGCAGCACGTTCGCCGAGTGGGGCGACCAGGTCGAGCTCCTTGTCGCGGTGCGCGAAAGCCTGGACAAGTTCACCCCGGATATTTTCGACCGTCCGGTCCATGACCTCATCTCCGCCACGGCCGCCTCCTCCTGGCGCCGCGAACGGAACATCGAGATGCCGTCCATGCAGCGCTCCCGCCTGCGCCGCGTGGCGAAGGAGTATGTCCGCCCGGGCGTCCACATCGCCGACCTGCACAGCTCCCTCGTCCTCGTCCAGAAGCAGCGGGCCGCGTGGTCCGATTACGCCACGACGCAGCGCCATCCGGCGGTTCCCTCCGGCCTGGGGGAGATCATTGGCCTGTACCGCGAGCTGGAAGCAGAACTGGCCGAATTGGGCCAGGCCGTCAGGCACACAGCGGCGGGCGGCGAGTTGCACAACACGCCGTACGGGCAACTCATGGAGCGCCTGGAGCGGCTGGTTGGCGACACCGGGACGCTGGAGACGCTGCCGGAGCGGACCCTCCTGGTGGAGAACATGCGCGAGCACGGCCTCGGCGAACTTCTCGCCGACCTTGCCGAACGCGAAGTTCCGGCCGGATCGGTGGCCGCGGAGCTCGAGCTGGCCTGGTGGCAGTCGGCCCTGGAAGCCATGATCAGCGGCGATGATTATCTGGCCATGTCCGACGGCGACGCCCTGCGCCAGCTGGAAGCCGAGTACCGCCTCGCGGACAACGCCCACATCGCCAGCGGCGCAGCCCGGCTGCGCTGGAAGCTTGCCGAACGCTGGCGGGCCGCCATTGCGGAGCACCCGCGCCAGGCGGAACTGCTCCGCAGCCTGCTCAAGGACGGCAGGGTCACCCTGGCAGCCCTCACCGGGCAGGCCCCGGAACTGCTGCCCATGCTGGTCCCCGTGTGGTCGGTCAGCCCCTATCTCCTGACCGCGGTGTTGCCGGCGACACAGCGGTTCGACGCCGTCGTCATCCTGGATGCCGAGGCGACGTCGCTGCAGGCGGTCCTGCCGGCCGTCGCCCGCGCCAAACAGGTCATCGCCTTTGGTGACGACAAGATTGCCAGCCCGCGGACGTTCACCGTCAGTGTGGAGCGGCTCGCCGCCGGCGAGAGCTCCCACCAGGGGGTGGAGAGCGCATACAAGGCACTGGCCGCCGTCTTGCCCGTCTGGAACCTGCGGACCGTCTACCGCGCCGTCGACGAAGACCTCGTGCGGCAACTGAGCAAGGGCTTCTACGACAGCGGGCTGCGCCGGTTGCCGGAGGGCCAGTCCGCCACCGGATTGGACCGCGCCCTGACCGTCGAGTACCTGCCGGACGGCACGGGACTGCCCAGCGCGGACCAGGACGGCGTCGAATCCGTCGTGGCCGAGGTGAACCGTGCGGTGGAACTTGTCTTCGAACACGCCCGCCTGCGGCCGCGGACTTCGCTGGCTGTCGTCACCGGCAGCCTCCGGCACGCGGCCCGGATCGGCGAGTCCATCCGGCTGCAGCTGCCCAACTATCCGCTGCTGGCCAGCTTCTTCACCGCGGGGGACGAATCTTTCCGGGTGGTGGACCTGGAACGCGCCCAGGGCCTGGTCCGTGACCACGTGATCTTCTCACCGGGTTACGGCCGCACCCCGCACGGGCGTGCGCTCCACAGCCTCGGTCCGCTGTCCGCGGACGGCGGACGGGCCAGGTTCGCCCTCGCCATGACGCGGGCGCGCCGGTCCCTGCACGTGCTGAGCTGCTTCCGACCCGAGGACCTCGACGTCACCCGGCTGAGCCACGGAGCCGTGGACTTCTACGAGCTCCTTGACCGGGAAATCGCGGGCAACTCCGACCTTGGCAGCCCGGCGTCGCGTGCCGCCGCCAGCGAACAGGCGTTGGGGGCTGATCCCCTCGTGGCTGACCTCGGCGACCGGCTCCGTGCCCGGGGCGCCCGGGTCTGGCACCAATACGACGGCGCCCTGAACATGGTGGCCGCCGCCGACCCGCTGAGCACCCTCGGGCAGGACGACGCCGAGATTCCCCGCCCCGTCGCGATTGAGTCCGACGGCACCGAGCAGTACCGCCGGCTGACCGTCCGCGAACGCAGCAGGCTGCGCCCGCAGCTGCTGGAGCGACTCGGCTGGCGTTACATGCCACTATGGACCATAGAGGTCTTTACCGATCCCTCGGCCTGCGCCGACCGCATCGGCGGATACCTGGGCCTCGAGAAACCGGCCGTAACGCACCGGAGGCAAGCCTCGCCGGGATTCTTTGACGACGACGTCGAGAACCTGGCCGTCAACGAAGCGCGGGCCGCTGAGGAGCGGTCCTCCTTTGGATTGCCGGATGGCGCGCAACAGTACAGAACAGATCAGGGCAGTAAGGAGGCCGGCGGCATGACTGCAGACGGCGATACCGGAAACGATTCCCGGAACGACGGCGATATCCAGGGCAACGGGGAAATCCGGGACCGTGGCCGGGACAACGCTTCGCAGCAGGCAGCGCCGGCGGCGACCCCTGCCGGCGTGCTGCCGAACAAAGCCGCCGAAGACGATCCGCGGCGCTGGGGCGACGAGCCCGGCGGCTACGACCACGACTCCTGGCTCCAGGAACAGAAGCCTCCGCACTGGGGCTAGGGACTGACCGGGCCCGAACCTGACGCAGCGGACCCGGCGGAATTCCGGACAGCCTCCGGCTGTGCGGAGTTCCGGACAGCCTCCGGCTGTTTCAGGAGGCTAGCCCGGCACGGCCGGCACAAGGACGAAGAACAGCTTCCCCTGCGTGGAGGCACCGGCGAGACGGCGTGCCTGGTCGGGATCGGCAGCCACGACCATGAGGCCCTCCGTTTCCCCGGCCGCCAGCCATTGGCCTGCCTCACTGCCGTGCTCGGACGTCCACAGCACCGGCACGGCCGCAGCCAGCACCTGGGACGCCGCGGTTTGGGCAAAGCCGTCGCCGGTTGTCATGACCACATTGACGAGCTGTCCGGGGGAGAGCAGCTGGATTGATGCGGGATCGGCCATCCGGAGGGGCACAGCTGCCGTTCCGGGAGGGCTTCCCGCCAGCAGGCCGGGCCCAAGGAGTTGGGAATCGGACAGCAGCTGGCCCTTGCGGAGCGCCACCGCAACCTGCTCGCCGTGCGGGGAATCGTTGCTGCCGTAGCTACCCGACGGCACGAGGTCGCGCGGGACGCTCAGCAGCGTCAGGTCTTCAGGACCGAGTGTCTCCCCGGCCGGGAGGTCCCTTGCCGCGGCGAAGATGGATACCGCGAAAGCCGGGGGCGGCGTGAGCTGTTGCACCGTGATGCCGGCAGCGATGCACAGCAACAGTGCCACAGCCAGCCGCCGGTTGCGCTCGAGCCAGCGGAGCGGGCGACGGGAGGGCCTGGCGGCCGGCCTCCGCGCACGCAGTGGACTCCCGGCATTCGGTTCGCTGGCGCCGCGGCCAAAGGAACGGCCGCCGATCCGGAGAACCTGTGCAGGGCGCAAGGCACCGCGAAGCAAGAAACGAAGGACTTCCGCCGGGAAGTTGCCGACGGGCGGGTCGGAACGAGCAAAGGTGGCCATGACGCGACCCTACGCATCGGCAGGAATGCCGGGCAGGTGCCGTCCGGGCTATGTGGAGAAAGTGCCAGGCAACGAACCCCTGCGGGGCAGCGATTCTGCGGTCGGTTCCTAGCTTGCGGAAGCTGCGGCGGGCGCCGGAGTTGGTGCCGGGGCAGCCACCGGGGCCGGGGAAACCGTGCTGCCCTTGGCATCGCGTGAGTCGGTCCGGTAGAAGCCGGAACCCTTGAAGACGACGCCAACGCTGTTGAACTTCTTGCGGAGCGTGCCCTGGCACTCGGGGCAGGACGTCAGGGAGCTGTCGGTGAACGACTGCACGATCTCGAAGGCGTGGCTGCAGTCCTTGCAGGCGTATGCATACGTGGGCACTGGAAATCCTCCTCTGGGACAAACGAGCAGGTCCCGTGCTGCTGGGCTGGTTCGCTGCCGGGATGTCACCGGCGGAATCCGTCACTTAGCAGTCGCAGGGCCTGAGTGCTAATTCTATCACCCCGGCCGGGCGGCCCCTTCGGTGCTATGGCTGCAGCACGAGCAATCCGCCCGGGGTCAGGGCGGCAGCCACTTTCCGGTCGAAGGACTCTGCCGGGATGTTGCCGGCCGGGAGTACCTCGCTGTCGAACACGACGGCGGCTGTCGGCAGGGGCGGCAGCGACCCGCCGTCGGCCGTCCCGGCCCGGGCCGGCAGGAGGGCCGCCAGCGCCGCCAGGAACTTGTCGTAATACCCGCCGCCCTGACCGATCCGGTTCCCGGAGAAGTCGACGGCGGTGGCCGGCAGGAAGATGCCGTTGGCGTGCAGCATGACGGTGGTGCCGTGGCGTTCCCCTGCGGGCTCCTGGATCGGAGCGTAACGGCTCCGGACGGATTGGGAGGCCGGCGTCCAGTACACCCAGCTCAGTGCCAGACCGGGCTCGCAGACGGGGAGCAGGACCCTGTGCCCAGCCTCGTGCAGTGCCGTCAGCAGGGGAAGTGTCGGCGGCTCGGACCCCACGCCCAGATAGGCGGCGAACGTGCCCGGGTGACCGCCGGTCAGGCCGGAAGCCCACGCAAGGCCGTGCCGGGCAATGCCCGCCCCGGCGTCCGTCAGGCCGGCGGGCGTCAGTGCGGCGCGCCCGGCGCGGTGGCCGGCCCGGATGTCTTCCTTCGACGCCATGACGCCCCGTCCCTCCGCCTGGTGCTGCCGTGAAGCAGAGTTCTCCGGCGGCTCGAATGATTACCCAATGTTTTGGTCCCTCCGTTAGATTAGTCGAGTGACTACACTCAACGCTCCGGTCCGCAAGGCCGTCATCCCCGCAGCGGGCCTCGGCACCAGGTTCCTTCCGGCCACTAAGGCCATGCCCAAGGAAATGCTGCCCGTCGTGGACAAGCCGGCCATCCAATACGTTGTTGAGGAAGCCGTCAATGTCGGCCTGAACGACATCCTGATGATCACCGGACGCAACAAGCGCGCGCTGGAGGACCACTTTGACCGCGTGCCCGCGCTGGAAGCCACCCTCGAGGCCAAGGGCGACACCGCCAAGCTCGAGTCCATCCAGGCTGCCAGCAACCTGGGCGACATCCACTACGTGCGCCAGGGTGACCCCATGGGCCTGGGCCACGCTGTCCTCCGCGCCAAGCAGCACGTCGGTTACGAGCCCTTCGCTGTCCTGCTCGGCGATGACCTGATCGACGCCCGCGACGAACTGCTCAGCACCATGATCGAAGTCCAGGCCAAGACCGGCGGTTCGGTGGTTGCCCTGATCGAGGTGGACCCGTCCCAGATCAGCGCCTACGGCTGCGCCGACGTCCAGGCGATACCGGGTGAAGACTATGTCCGCATCAACCAGCTCGTGGAGAAGCCCGACGTCGACGACGCCCCGTCCAACCTCGCAGTGATCGGCCGGTACGTCCTCCACCCGGCAGTCTTCGACGTCCTGGAACGCACCGCGCCGGGCCGTGGCGGCGAAATCCAGCTCACGGACGCACTCCAGGAACTCTCGGCAGGCGACGGCGAAGGCTACGGCGTGTACGGCGTCGTCTTCCGCGGCCGCCGCTACGACACCGGCGACAAGCTCAGCTACCTCAAGGCCTGTGTGCAGCTTGCCTGCGACAGCGAAGACCTCGGTCCCGGCCTGCGGGAGTGGCTGCCCGAGTTCGCCGCCAGCCTCGCGCCCAGCCTGACCAAATAACTCCCGTGGGGGGCAGCTTCAACTGGCCGGCGACGCTTGAGTGCGGCGACCTCGTGCTGCGCCCCATCCGGTACCGGGACCGCAAGGAATGGACCGAAGTCCGCTCCCGCAACAGCGAGTGGCTGGCCCCCTGGGAAGCGTCCAACCCCGTTGCCGGGGGCGGACTCCCCGACTACCGCCAGATGGTGCGGTCCCTCAAGGCCCAGGCCGCCCAGGCGACGGCTCTGCCGTTCCTGATCACGGCCTGGACCCCAGGCTTCCGCGAACCCGTGATCGTGGGCCAATTGACGGTGTCCTCCATCGTGTGGGGCTCGGCGATGACGGCCACGCTCGGTTACTGGGTGGACAAGGACCGGGCAGGCCAGGGCATTGCCCCGACCGCCGTGGCATTGGCAACGGACTACTGCTTCCAGACTCTTGGACTGCACCGGATGGAGATCAACATCCGTCCTGAAAACGGACCCAGCCTGCGGGTGGTCGAGAAACTTGGCTTCCGGGACGAGGGCTACCGGCCGCGGTTCCTGCATATCAACGGCGAGTGGGCGGACCACCGGAGCTTCGCGCTGACCTCCGAGGAAGTCCCCGGGGGGCTGCTGGCACGCTGGCTGCAGAGCCGTCCCAAGTGAGCGGCCAGTGCCCGTCTGACCAGCACTTACGCCCCTAAATCGACTCAATTGTCGGTTGTCCTGCGACACACCGGGGACAATGCGGCCCAGCACCGCCCATTGCTCATACGGTTTTGATGTGGACTTCCCTCTTAGCAGCTCTGTGATCCTTGTCATTGCTGTTGCGCTCTGGATTGTGTGGGTTGCTCCCTACATGCTCCGGAACGGACGCCACCAGCTGCAGCCTGCGGGCGAGTTCGGGGCGGACGCCATCGATCTAGAAATAACCCCGCAAGCCGGGAACGTCATGAAGATGGCGGCCCAGCAGGAGAATCCCATGACCAGTACCCAGCACACCGCGTCCGGCCCGGGAACCGCCGGGTTCGACGGCGGCCTTAAACCTGCTGCCCCCGGTCCGGCATTCAAAATCCGCTACGGCCGGCTGGCCCTCGCACTGGCAGGCCTGCTCGCGCTTCTGACAGGGCTGGTGTCCGCGGTCCTCCGAATTTTCGGGATCGGTCCGCTTTGGCTTCCCGTCGCAGCGTTGCTCGGCGCCGTGGCCTCCGTTGTTATGCTCCGCCGGCTCGCGGTCCGGGACCGCCGCCGCAAAATGAACGCCGCGTTTCGGTCGGCCATGAGCGCGCCGGCCCGCCCGTCCCGATCCGCCCCGGAGCGGACGCCGTTCCGGGAACCGGCAGGCGCGCCCCGCGAACTGGCTGAGAGCCCGCTCTTCGACGCCCAGGCCGATGCCGATGAACACCATCCTGCACCGAAGCCGCTGACTGCCCAGGAACTCCGCCAGGCGGCCCTGGCGGAAGCCGTGGCCTCGGGCGACACCTCGATTCGCCGCACTGCGGATTACCCGGCCGGAGAAGGATCCAGCTGGGAGCCGGTGGAAGTCCCGAAGCCCACGTATGTGGAGGCGCCGAAAGCCGAACGTGCCGCCCCCGAGCCGCTCGACCTCCCGGAAGCCCCTAAAGCAGTTGGAAAGCCGTCGCTCAAGCAGGGCCTCCCGCAGGCACCGGCCGGCAGCCTCGGTGCGGAACCCGAATCGAAACCCCTCGGCAAGGCGCAGAGCGCCCTGAGCAACCTGGACGATGTCCTGCAGCGACGCCGGGCCTGAACTACCACTCTGAGCCCCGGGCAGCCAGTAATGGCCGCCCGGGGCTTTGTTGTACCCGGACCTTCAGGATCCGACAGAGTCCAAATAGAGCGGATAACGGGGCGCAGCCCGGTAGCCTCAGGGCATGACTCGAATTTGCGTTGCCGGCGGAACCGGCCAGGTGGGCAGCGAAGTGGTACGGCGGGCTGTCGCCGGCGGGCACAGCGTGGCGGCCCTCTGCCGGTATCCGCCTCCCTCCGGTGCCCCTGCCCGGATGCCTGGCGCGGAATACTTCGCCGCCGACGTCGCCACCGGCGAGGGGCTGGCGGCGGCACTGGCCGGGGCCGACGTCGTGATCGACTGCCTGGAAGGGCGCTCCGGGAAGGCCCTGAAAGACTTCGCCGACGGCGGCGCCCGCCTTCTCGCCGCGGCACAGGACGCCGGGGTGGCCAGGGCCGTGATGCTGTCGATCATCAATTGCGACCGGAGCAGCTTCGGCTACTACGCCTCGAAGGCGGCCAAGGAACATGTCTATGAGCGGTCTGGACTGGAGACTGTCGCGCTCCGGGCGACGCAGTTCCATTCCCTGCTCGCGGCGATGTTCGGTGCCGGCTCGAAACTGCGGATCATTCCCGTGGTCAAGGGCGCCCGGTTCCAGCCGATTGCACCTTCCGACGTCGCTGCGGCCCTGCTCGAGGCTGCGCTGGAACCGTCCGCGGGCCTGAACCATAGCGTCCGTACCATCGGCGGCCCTGAGATTCAGGGCATGGAGGAATTTGCCCGGCAATGGAAGACCGTCACAGGCTCCAGCGGACGATTGGTGCGGTTCCCGCTGCCCGGGGCGATGGGCACCTACTTGCGGGCGGGGTTGAACCTGGTCCCGGAGCAACGCCACGCCGGCGAGACATTCAGCGGCTGGTTGGCAAAGAACGCGGATAGTTTGTAGCCTAGGGACACCGGCAACGCCGTACCTTCGGGAACGGCGCTGCTTCGGGGCTATAGCTCAGTTGGTAGAGCGCTTCGTTCGCATCGAAGAGGTCAGGAGTTCGAATCTCCTTAGCTCCACAGTCAAGGCGCGCCGGCTCCGGCAGCGCCGATTGCCAGTGCCGCCCCGGCTGCGCGGGCGGCACCAGCCCGCAGAATCACCGGCGGGTTCCACGTTTCCGCCAGCTGCCGGCCCCTATGCCTCCCCGCCGGCCCACAGTCACTGCCGGGCGAAAGACCCAACCAAACCTGAACGCGCATAGCCAGTTTTCGGTCCTGGGTGGGCCGGGTGCAGCTCTTGGTTTCGGAAATTTTCGACTGTATCGTTGAGTATCGTAATGTATCGTTCGCGGTTTTTCTGAGGAGA
>DATIUQ010000006.1:0-14830 GCA_035466775.1 Arthrobacter sp. | reverse complement strand
GGCTCGGCGCCAGCGGCATCACCGTCTAACCCACGCCAGCCACTACGCTGGTTCCGATGAGCCAGACCGCAGACGTCCCGATCCCGCCCGACCTCAGCCGCCGGTACGGCGGCAGCGCCACCGGCCGCGACTGGCTGGCGTCGCTTCCCGGGCTGATCGAGCAGTCCCTCGACCGGTGGCAACTCCAGCCTGACCTCGCACCGGGCGCCCTGCCCTGGAACGGCCACGGCGCCATCGTGGTCCCGGTGCGCCGTCGCACTGACACCTCCCCCGGGCCCGTCAGCGGGGACCTCGCCGAAGGAGCTGCCGTCCTCAAGATCGCCTATCCGCACGACGAGGCCCGCGCGGAACGGAACGCATTGACGCTGTGGGACGGGAACGGAGCCGTCCAGCTGCTGGCCGCCGACGCCGGGACGGGGGCACTGCTGCTGGAGCGGCTGGATGCCGGCCGGTCCCTGCAGGACATCCCGCTGGAGGCAGCCGCAGCCGTCTGGGGTGCCCTGGTGCGCCGCCTGAGCCTGGTGCCCGACGGCCGGCCGGAGTGGCACGAATTCGACCACATCGCGGCCCGCGCCGAACAGTGGAGCGACGAACTGCCGGAGACTTGGGAACGCCTAGCGCGGCCCTTCCCGCGCTGGCTGCTGGAAGCCGCCCTCGAGGTCTGCCAGACGCGCGGCGCCGTCGGCCGCCGTTCGGGGACGGACGTGCTGGTCCACACGGATTTGCACTACCTGAACATCCTGGCCCGCCCGGAAACGGCGGCACTGTCCGGCGGGGCAGCGTCCGGCGGGGCACCGTCCGGAGCGGAAGGCTTCGCCGCGATCGACCCGCAGCCCATGATTGGCGAGGCGGAATTCGCGGTGGCTCCGCTGCTCTGGAACAGGATCCCGGAGTTGGACCGCTCGGATCCCCGTAAGGCCCTGCTGGAGCGCTGCCGGGCCTTCAGCACGGCAGCAGGAATCGACCCGGAGACCGCCCGGCAGTGGGCTTTGGTCCGCGAGGCGGAGAACGCCCTCGACTACGCAGCGAAGCCCCATCACGAAGGAGACCTGGCCCGTTCCCTTTGGGTGGCCAGCACCCTCGCGGGCGCCACGCTGCCGGACCTGCCGCCGCCGCACGAGCTGCCCGCGCCGGGCGAGGGCGCCGCCCAGCGGGCGGCGCATCGGCGCTAGTTCCTGCCCCGTGTGGACCGTGTGAGCCGCAGGCCGCTATCCGGGGACTTTCGGCTCTTGTCCGCACCACGGGCCGGGGACAAGGGTGGGACGCATGCAGGAACCCCGTGAGGGGCGCTCACCCGCCGAACCCGAGGTACAGCCGGACCGGAACAATGACGATCCGTTCCTCCGGTATGGAGCACGCTTCGGGCGGCCGATCGGGGACGTCAGCACTTTGCTCCGCACGCCGGGCGCTGCCTCCACCGCGATTGCCCGCACGCTCGGGCTGCCCGCTGCGGCGGTGCGAGGACCGGCGTCGTTCTTCGCGGATTTCTCCGCGCAGCGCGGATCCCGTCACGTCCGGGTCTGCGCCGCCGCCGCCTGCTTCGCGGCGTCCGGCGGAGCACACATGGCCGAGGTGGAGGCGGCACTCGGGGTGGAGGCGGGGAGCCGGAGCGCAGACGGTTCCGTCTCGATCCAGGCGGTGCGGTGCCTCGGCTATTGCTTCGCCGGCCCTGCGGCCCTCGACGGCGAGGAAGTGCGTGCCGGCGCCGATCTGGCAGCCCAATTGCGGGGAGCAGCCGCAGCAAAGGCCCCGCCGATCCCCGTTCACTGCGACAGCCCGGTCCCGGTGGTGACAGCCGGACTGGTGGGGGCGGCGCGGCCGTGGTCGGTGTGGCCCGGCGTCGTCGCCTCAGGAGCGCCCGGGGACGTCCTCCGCCAGGTCGAGTCTGCGAAGCTCAGGGGCAGGGGCGGGGCCGGCTTCAGCGCCGCCGCCAAATGGCGGTCCGCCCTTGAGCACCCCGGGCCCCGGGTGGTGGTGGCCAACGGCGATGAGGGCGACCCCGGCTCGTTTGCGGACAGGCTGCTCATGGAACGGGACCCGCACCGGGTGCTCGAGGGACTCGCCCTGGCCTGCTTCGCCGTCGGTGCGTCCACCGGAATCGTGTTCGTCCGCTCGGAGTATCCCGGCGCCATCGCCCGGCTGCAGGAAGCGCTGCTTGAGGCGCGCGCTGCCGGACATCTCGGCCCGGACGTCGGAGGCAGCCGCTTCAGCCTGGAGGTCCGGGTGGCGGAAGGCGCGGGATCATATGTCTCCGGTGAGGAAACGGCCCTGCTGAACGGCCTCGAAGGGCTGCGCGGCGTTGTGCGCCCCCGGCCGCCGTTTCCAACCCGGCACGGACTCCACGGCCGGCCCACGGTGGTCAACAACGTGGAAACGCTCAGTGCCCTCCCGTGGATCGTGCAGCACGGCGGACCCGCGTACGCTGCGCTGGGCACCGCAGGCGAGGCAGGCACCGTGCTCGCCTGCCTGTCCGAACGGTTCCGCCGGCCCGGAGCCTACGAAGTACAGATCGGGACTCCGGTGAGGCGGATCGTGGAGGACCTCGGTGGCGGGCTTCGGGACGGCGCAACGATCCGGGCCCTCCAAATCGGCGGCCCCCTGGGCGGTTTCCTCGGCCCCGATGACCTCGACGTACCGCTCAGCGATGCCGCCCTCTCCGGGCGGGGAGCAGCCCTCGGCCACGCAGGGATCGTCGCGTTCGATGATCGGCTGTCTGGCGGGCAAGTGCTGCGGAACCTGTGGGAATTTGCGGCGGCGGAGAGTTGCGGGCAATGCTCGCCGTGCCGGGTGGGGGCGTGGCGCGGCCTTGCCCTGTCGGAGCGGACTGATGATGCGGACATCCGCCGCGAACGCGGTGACGTGCTGCGCACGATGGCGGCGGGAAGCCTGTGCGCCTTCGGCCGCCGGGTACCGGCCGCGGTGCGAAGCCTCGCCCGCGTCTACGGACTGGACGGGTGGCGGCCGTGAAGCTCCTCGTCGACGGCCGTGAGGTCGAGGTCGCCGCCGGCGCCACACTGCTCGACGCGGTGCGGGCGGCCGGACTGGCCCTGCCGACGCTGTGCCACGACGACCGGCTCACGACGTCGGCCTCGTGCCGGACATGCCTGGTCGGCATCG
The DNA here is from genome assembly GCA_035466775.1 of Arthrobacter sp. Lineage (GTDB taxonomy): Bacteria > Actinomycetota > Actinomycetes > Actinomycetales > Micrococcaceae > Arthrobacter. Next base: position 11,713 of record DATIUQ010000006.1, on the reverse strand, counting down.
CAGGCGGCGGGCCAGTCGCCGCCTGCAGCACCCCGGCGGAGGACGGCCTCCGCATCGCCGTCGAGGAGACGCGCGCGATCCGGCGGGATGCCTTGCAGGCCATCGTCGCGGGGCTGCCGCCGCGGGCCCTGGACGTCCCTGCCGACCGCAGCGAACTGGTCCGGCAATGCGCCGACTACGGGGTGACCGCGCCGGCGGGTTCCGTCGCCCTGCCGGAACGCGGAGTTGACCACTCCCACCCGTACGTGAAGCTGGACCGTGACCTCTGCATCGCCTGCGGGCGGTGCGTCCGTGCCTGCGCAGAGATCCAGGGCACGTTTGCCCTGACCCTCGTGGGCCGCGGAGCCGACACCGTCGTGGCGCCGGGAACGGGAGGTCCCTGGGCGGAGTCCGACTGCGTTTCGTGCGGGGCGTGCGTGGACACGTGCCCCACCGGCGCGCTGTCCGAGCCCGGGCTGCTCAATTTGCTCCCGATCGAGCGGCAGACGCTCACGACGTGCGGGTATTGCGGCGTCGGCTGCAGCCTGGAGGTCTCCACCCGCGACGACGTGATCATGACCGTCCGGCCCGCCGCTGACGGCTCGGTGAATCGCGGCCACGCATGTGTCAAGGGACGGTTCGCCCACGGGTTCCTCGGTTCCGCGGACCGTCTGACGACCCCGCTGATCCGCCGGGACGGGAACCTGGCGCCCGCGTCCTGGGAGGAGGCAACGGCCTACGTGGCCGCCCGGCTGACCCGGATCCGGGACACCGACCCGGACGGGTTCGCCCTCATCTCCTCGGCCCGGGCCACGAATGAGGAAAACTACCTGGCCCAGAAATTCGCCCGGGCCGTCATGGGGACCAACAACGTGGACAACTGCGCCAGGCTCTGCCACGCCCCCTCCGCGGCTGGACTGGCCGCCACGTTCGGCCTGGGCGGCGGGACGAATCCGTTCGATGACCTGGACCGGTGCGACGCTGTCCTCCTGGTCGGAGCGAACCCGACGGCTGCGCACCCCGTCGTCGGTTCCCGGATCTTCCAGCGGGTCATGGACGGCGCCCGCCTGGTGGTGGTGGACCCCCGCCGCACCTCCCTGGCCCGGCACGCCGACATCCACCTTCGGCCGCGGCCGGGAACCAACGTGGCCGTCTTCAACGGCCTCGCGCACGTCCTGGTCCGCGAGGGACTCGTGGACACCGCCTTCCTGGACACCCACGCCAGCGGCTACGACGAGTTGCTCGGATTGCTCGGCGACTACCCGCCGAAACGCGTCGCCGAAATCTCCGGCGTCCCGGCGGACGACCTGGTGCGCGCGGCGGTCATGTACGGGCAGGCGCTGGCTCCGGCAATCTTCTATGGCCTCGGGGTGACCGAACACCTGCACGGCACGGACGGCGTCCGGACCCTGTCCAATCTGGCACTCCTGCGCGGCGCCGTGGGCCCGGGGGCCGGCGGAGGGGTGAACCCGCTGCGCGGTCAAAACAACGTCCAGGGCGCCTCCGACATGGGGGCCCTGCCCGATCTGCTGCCCGGTTACCAGAAGGTCCTGGACCCCGCGGCGCGGGCCAGGTGCGCCGCGGCATGGCGGGCGGAGGTGCCGCCGCGGCCCGGACTTCGGATCCCGCAGATGTTCGCTGCCGCCCGGAGCGCGGCGTTGAAGGCGCTGTGGGTGATCGGGGAGGACGTGCTCGCCACAGACCCTGACAGCACATCGGTCCGGGCGGCCCTCGCTGCGTGCCCGCTGGTGATCTGCAACGACCTGTTTCTCTCCCCCACGGCTGCAGCCGCTGATGTCGTCTTCCCGGTGGCGGCCTGGCTGGAGAAGGACGGCACCTTCGTCAATTTCGACCGGCGCTTCCAGCGGGTCAGGGCCGCCGTGGCGCGCCCTGCCGGTGTCCGCACGGACTTCGCGGTGCTGCACGCCGTCGCGGCGCGCATGGGGGCGGACCTCGGGTGCGCCACACCCGCGGAAGCCATGGCGGAATGTGCCGCAGTGGCGCCGCTGTTCGGCGGGATCTCGCACGCCCGCCTGGACCGGGACGGTCCGCTGCATTGGCCGTGCGGGTCTGCGGAGTCCCCCGGGACACCGCGGCTCTACCAGGACCGCTTCGCCACGCCGGACGGCCTGGCGCACCTGGCCGCCCGGCCGTACCTGCCGCCGGGCGAGCAGTGCGACGCGGAGTTCCCGTTCCTGCTCATCACCGGGCGCAGAGAAGAGCACTACAACTCCGGGAGCATGACCCGCCGGACCGGCAACCTGCGCCTGCGCACCGAAGAGACGGTCGACGTCGAACCCGGGGACGCGGCGGTGCTGGGCGTCCGCGACGGCGATTCGGTCCAGCTGGTCAGCCGGCATGGAACGGCGCACCTGCGAGTCAGGATCACGGACGAGGTGGAACCCGGCCAGGTGTTCGCGGGCTTCCATTTCCCCGGGGCCACGGTCAACAGCCTCACGTCTTCCGTGGAGGACGAGGTCACGGGGTGCCCCGAATACAAGCTGACCGCCGTCCGCATCACGCGCCAAAACGCGGTCCGGTAACCTCTTGTCGCTCAGCCCCGCACGGCAGCCAGGGCGTTCCGGACAGCGTCGACGGCGGCCGCGACGTCGGCGTCGTCCGTGCTCCAGTTGCTGACGGAGATCCGCAGGATGTCCCGGTCCAGCCAGCGGGAACCGGACATCCAGACCCGGCCGTCGGCGATGATCCGCGCCGTCACCGCACGGGTGGTGGCGTCGTCGCCGAAGGCCAGCGACACCTGGGTGTAGTCGACGTCGTTGAGCACCTCGACGCCGTCCAGCGCGGACAGTTGCTCCGCCAGCTGCCGGGCGCGCAGCACCAGCCCGCGGACCTGGCCGGTGACGCCGTCCCGGCCCAGCGATTTCAGCGCGGCCCAGACCGGCACCCCGCGGGCCCGGCGGGACAGCTCCGGAACCGCCTCGAAGGGGTCCGCCGCGCCGTCCGCATCCTGGATCAGGTAACTCGTGTGCAGTCCCATGGCCGAACGCAACGCCTGGGCATCGCGGACCACCGCGATCCCGCAGTCATACGGCACGTTGAGGGTCTTGTGCGCGTCGGTGCCCCACGAATCGGCCCCCTGCATCCCGGCGGTCAGGGCGGCGAGCTCCGGGACCGCCGCGGCCCAGAGCCCGAACGCGCCGTCCACATGGACCCAGGCGCCGCGCGCCTTCGCGATGGCGATGGCCTCCAGGAACGGATCGAAGGCGCCGGAATGCAGGTTTCCGGCCTGCAGGCAAACCAACAGCGGGGCAGGACGTGATCCCGCGGCCGACGCGTGATCCACGGCGCGGCCCAGGGCACGGTCCAGTTCCCACGGGTCGATGCGGCCCTGCCGGTCAACAGGGACCACGGCGGGCCGCCCCAGCCCCAGGTACCGCAGGCCCAGATCGATCGAGTCGTGGCGTTCCTGGCCCACGAAGCAGCGGATCCGGGGCGCGCCCGCGAGGCCGTCGCCGTCGAGGTCCCACCCGGCGTCGGCCATCAGCCGCCACCTCGCCGCGGCGAGGCCGGCGAAGTTCGCCATGGTGGCACCGGTGGCGAACCCGACGTCGGACTCCTCAGGGAGGCCCAGCAGCTCGAGCAGCCATTTGCCGGCGCTTTCTTCGATGGCCGCCGCTGCGGGCGTGGCGAAGCGCAACGCGGCGTTCTGGTCCCAGGCGCTGACCAGCCAGTCCGCGGCCAGCGCGGCCGGCAGGGTCCCGCCAATGACCCAGCCGAAAAACCGTCCGGAGGGCATGGCCATGAGCCCGGGTTCTGCCTTCGTGGCCAGGTAGTCCACCACGTCCGCCGCCGGCATTCCGGCCTTGGGCATCGGCCCGCCGAAGACTGCCGCCAGGTCCGCCGCAGTCAGACTGGGGCCCACGTGCCGGGTTTCCTGGCTCTCCAGCCACCGGCGTGCGTGCCGGGCCGCGGCCTCCAGGGCGTCTCTGTAGCGTTCAAGAGGAGCTGACATAGCTGCATGCTACGCCCGGGGTCCCGGAACGGGGAGTGGCTGCTACGCGAAGCTTTCCTGCCAGATATCCGCGCCGAGCTTGACGATGAGCGCCCCGACCACGGCCAGGAACACGATGCGGATGAACTTGTTCCCCTGTTTGACGGCCGTCCGGGCGCCGAGGTAGCCGCCGGCCATGTTCGAGACGCCAAGGACCAGCCCGAGCCCCCACAGCACGGCACCGTGCGGGACGAAGAACAGCAGGGCGCCGGCGTTGGTGGCCATGTTCACGATCTTGGCCTTGGCGCTGGCTTCGAGGAAGGCGTAGCCCATCGCCGAGACGAGCGCGATGATCAGGAAGGATCCGGTCCCGGGGCCGATCAGCCCGTCGTAGAAGCCGATCACGCCGCCGATCAGGCACGCCAGAACATAGTGCCGGTGGCCGTTGTGCCGCAGTTTGGTCAGCTCCCCCACGTTGGGGCGGAAGGCCGTGAACAGCGCGACGGCGACGAGCGCCACCACGATGATGGGTTTGAACACGCTCGCCGGAAGGTTCGCCGCGAGCACAGCTCCGCCGAAGCTCCCGGCCATGGCAATGACGGCCATGGGCAACGCGGTGCGCAGATCCGGCCGCACCCGGCCGTAGTACGTGACGGCGCTGGTGGTGGTGCCGAAAATCGACCCCATCTTGTTCGTCGCCAGCGCCTGCACCGGGCTGATGCCCGGCACCAGCAGCATCGCCGGGAGCTGGATCAGTCCCCCGCCCCCGACGACGGCATCGACCCAGCCCGCGGCGAAGCCGGCGACCACGATCAGGATGAGGGTGCTGAGCTCGATCGATTCGAGTCCGGAAACCACGCCCGCAGGGACAGCGGGTTAGTGGTTGCGGACGGCGTCGACCACGTAGTCGACAGCCTTCTCAACGGCGATGTTCTCGGCGTCGCCGCTGCGGCGGTCCTTGATCTCGACGACCCCGTCCACCAGGCCGCGCCCGACGGCGAGGATGGTCGGCACGCCGACGAGCTCCGCGTCGCCGAACTTCACGCCCGGGGACACCTTGGGACGGTCGTCGTAGATTACGTCGAGGCCGGCGGCCTCCAGCTCGAGGGCCAGCTTCTCCGCGGTGGCAAAGATTTCCTCGCCGCGGCCAACGGCAACGACGTGGACGTCTGCCGGCGCGACGGCGCGCGGCCAGACGAGGCCCTTGTCGTCATGGTTGGATTCGGCCAGGGCCGCGACGGCGCGGGTGACGCCGACGCCGTAGGAACCCATGGTCACCACGACCTGCTTGCCGTTCTGGTCCAGGACCTTGAGCTCCAGGGCCTCGGCGTACTTGCGGCCGAGCTGGAAGATGTGGCCCATCTCGATGCCGCGGGCGGTTTCCAGCGGGCCGGAGCCGTCGGGTGCCTCGTCGCCGGCGCGCACCTCGGTGCACTCGATGACGCCGTCCCAGCCGAAGTCGCGTCCGGCGACCAGGCCGAAGACATGCTTGCCGGCCTCGTTGGCGCCTGTGACCCACGCGGTGCCGCTGACGACCCGGGGGTCGACCAGGTACAGCAGCTTGGCGGCCCCCTCGGCGCCAAGCAGGGGCGCGTCGAGGGACAGGCCCGGTCCGAGGTAGCCCTTGACGATGAGGGGCTGCTTCTTGAGGTCCTCCTCGCCGGCGGCTTCGAGGGTGATCTCACCGGCGATCGGCAGGAAGGATCCGATGTTCGCTTCGACGCGCTTGAGGTCCACGCCGCGGTCGCCCGGAACGCCGATGACGACGATCTGGCGTTCGCCGGTGGGCAGGGTGACGGCGAGGACGACGTTCTTGAGGGTGTCGGCGGCCGTCCAGGCGCCGCCGTCGGCCTCGGCGCGGGGCACCAGGACGTTGGCGGCGTCCACGAGCGTCTCGATGGTGGGGGTGTCCGGGGTGTCCCGGACCTCGGCGGCGGGGGCGTTGCTGAAGTCGATGTCCGCGGGGACCACCGTGGTGACAGCCTCGACGTTGGCCGCGTAGCCGCCGGCGGAACGGACGAAGGTGTCCTCGCCGATCTCGGTGGGGTGCAGGAATTCCTCGCTCTTGGAGCCGCCCATGGCGCCGGCGGTGGCAGACACCGGAACGACCTCGAGGCCCAGTCGCTCGAAGATCTTCAGGTAGGCGCCGCGGTGCGCCTCGTAGCTGGCGTCCAGGCCGGCGTCGTCGACGTCGAAGGAGTAGGAGTCCTTCATGATGAACTCGCGGCCGCGCAGCAGGCCTGCCCGGGGACGTGCCTCGTCGCGGTACTTGTTCTGGATCTGGTAGATGCTCAGCGGCAGGTCCTTGTACGAGGAGTACAGGTCCTTGACCAGCAGGGTGAACATTTCCTCGTGCGTGGGGGCCAGCAGGTAGTCGTTGCCCTTGCGGTCCTTGAGCCGGAAGATGCCCTCGCCGTACTCGGTCCAGCGGTTGGTGGCCTCGTAGGGCTCCTTGGGCAGCAACGCCGGGAAGTGGACTTCCTGGGCGCCGATGGCGGACATTTCCTCACGGATGACCGTCTCCACCTTGCGCAGCACGCTCAGCCCCAGCGGAAGCCAGGTGTAGATGCCCGGGGCGGCGCGGCGGATGTACCCGGCGCGGACCAGGAGCCGGTGGCTGGCCACCTCGGCGTCGGCGGGATCTTCACGCAGGGTGCGCAGGAACAGCTTGGAGAGTCGAAGGACCACTGGGTATCTATCCGTTTCTGGGAAGGTGCGGGGCAAGAGTCTAGGTACTAATCTACCGTCAGCCCGGACGCAGAAGAGCCACGTCATGACCGGCGGAAGCCCCTGGCCGTCTCCGGCTGGTCATCCTGTCATGACGTGGCTCTGCGGCCCCCAACACCGCCAATCTCTGGCTGTGGGCCCCCTGGTGTTGCCCTCAAGGGCGTCTGCAACCCCGGCTGCTACTCCCGGGGAAACACGTGCCCATGCGACACGGCTAGCTCGAACTTATGTGACGCGGGCCACGAAAACAAGAGTCGGCATCCGGATATTTTTCCCAAGGGCCGGTGTTACCACTGGGGCGGGAGAATACACCTGTTAATGGTGCCGATGCGGCAGCCCCGAGAACACCGCAGCCCGGAAGGTTTCCGCAGCTAAAAAAGCACTGTGGCGAAGGTGCCCACCTGACGGAAGCCCACCCGTTCGTAGGTGGCGCGCGCCCGGGAGTTGAAATTGTTCACGTAGAGGCTGGTCACCGGCGCCAGGGTTTGGGCCAGGACGACGACGGCGGCCATGTACCCGGCGCTGAGGCCCTGTCCGCGGAGGGCCGGGGTCATCCAGACCCCCTGGACCTGAGTCACGTCCGGGGTGACCGCGCCGAGTTCGGCCTTGAAGACCACCTCGCCCGCGGGGTCCAGGTGCACCAGGGAATGCCCCTCGCGGATGAGGCCCTTGACCCGGCGGCTGTAGTACTCCCGGCCGCCGAGGTAAGGCGAATAGCCGACTTCCTCTTCGAACATCGCCGCACACGCGGGCAGGATCTTGTCGAAGTCGGCCAGCTGGCCAAAGCCCAGCCGCGGATTCGGCGCGACGGCGGGCGGCCCGGAAATCGTCATCAGCGGCTGGTCTTCCCGGATCTCATGGGCCGCCTGGCCGGACTGTTCCAGCCCGGCATACAGCGCCAGGACCGAGTCGGCCGGGCCGAAGATCGAGGCGTACCGGCGGCCCGAACTGTGCGCCGCCGACGCCACCAGGCCGGCAAGTTCCGGGTCCAGCTGCACCGGCACGAGGTTGGCGCCCGCCCAGCAGGCCCCCAGGAGGATGCCGCCGTCGAACACGCCAAGGATACTGGCGCCGCCGGCGGTGGGGGCCGCCGAACCGGCGGTCTTCAGGTGGGACAGGATAAAGACATTGGCGACGGCGTCCTGCCGGGCCAGGTCCACAAGCTGGGAAGTGTCCTGGCCCCCCAGGGTCCGGACTGCGACGCCGGGAGCGGCGCCGTCCTTACGAGACGCTAACCACGGGGCTACCCTTGACAGCATCTTCGCCATCGGCCTCCCCCATCTCTTCAGCGATACGCATGGCCTCTTCGATCAGTGTCTCAACAATCTGGCTCTCGGGGACAGTCTTGATGACCTCGCCCTTCACGAAGATCTGGCCCTTGCCGTTGCCCGAGGCGACACCCAGGTCGGCCTCGCGGGCCTCGCCCGGCCCGTTGACGACGCAGCCCATGACGGCGACGCGCAGCGGGATCTCCATGCCTTCCAGACCGGCAGTGACCTGTTCGGCGAGCGTGTACACGTCCACCTGGGCGCGGCCGCAGGACGGGCAGGACACGATCTCAAGCTTGCGCGGGCGCAGGTTGAGCGACTGCAGGATCTGGTTGCCGACCTTGATTTCCTCCACCGGCGGGGCGGAAAGGGACACACGGATGGTGTCACCGATGCCGCGGGAGAGCAACGCACCGAAGGCCGTGGCCGACTTGATGGTGCCCTGGAAGGCGGGTCCGGCCTCGGTGACGCCGAGGTGCAGGGGCCAGTCGCCCTGCTCGGCGAGCATCTCGTAGGCGGCGACCATAATGACCGGGTCGTTGTGCTTGACCGAGATCTTGAAGTCGTTGAAACCGTGCTCTTCGAACAGCGAGGCTTCCCAGACGGCGGATTCCACGAGGGCCTCCGGGGTGGCCTTGCCGTACTTCTTCAGGATGCCGGGCTCCAGCGAGCCGGCGTTGATGCCGATCCGGATCGAGGTGCCGTGGTCCTTCGCCGCGCGGGCGATTTCCTTGACCTGGTCATCGAACTTGCGGATGTTGCCGGGGTTCACCCGGACTGCGGCGCAGCCTGCCTCGATGGCGGCGAAGACGTACTTCGGCTGGAAGTGGATGTCCGCGATCACGGGGATCTGGGACTTCCGGGCGATGATCGGCAGCGCCTCGGCGTCGTCCGCGGAGGGGCAGGCGACGCGCACGATGTCACAGCCGGACGCCGTGAGCTCGGCGATCTGCTGCAGGGTGGCGTTGATGTCCGTGGTGGGCGTGGTGGTCATCGACTGCACGCTGATCGGCGAATCGGAGCCGACGCCGACCGAGCCCACCTTGATCTGGCGGGTCTTGCGTCGCGGCGCAAGGACGGGGGGCGGTGCTGACGGCATTCCCAGGCTGACCGAGGTCACATGGACTCCTTGTATCGAGGTAGGTCTGGCGGTATCGGTCAGGCGGCGTGGCCGGCGAGGAGGCCGGTCAGGGGGGCCCAGACCATCGTGCGGGTGCCGGAGATGGCGCCTGCGGTGGCGAACGGATCCTGCTTGAGGAGCTCGTTCAGGGCCCGCTCGTCGGAGGCCTTGAAGATGAGCAGGGCACCGGCGCCGTCACCGTACGGGCCGCTGGCGAGCAGCGTTCCCTCCTGGGCGAGTCCCGCGGTCCATTCGCGGTGCGCGGGGCGGGTGGCGTCGCGGACCTCTGAGGATTCGGCGTCGTATACGTACTCAACAGCAAAAACAGTCATACGGATACACTATCGCCCTGCCGGGCAGGTACCCATCCGGCGCCCGCCAGTTCAGCCCAGGAAGAACACTTTGGCCAAGGCGGCAACGCCGGCCGCCCACAGCAGGGACGTGAGGGTTCCGATGATGAACCGCTCCGCGGCAACCGGGGTCTCCTTCAGCTCGGCAAACCGGCCCAGGCCCTTGATGGCGACCACGTAGGCGATGGCGACCGGTTCGCCGGCGAGGATTGCCAGGCAGACCGCCAGCCGCTCCAGCACGCCGATGATCGCGCCTCCGCGCAGGATCCGGACACTGTTCACAGCCGGGGCCGCGGTGCCTGCTGCCGGGGCCGCGGTGCCGGCGGCGGGAGTGGTTGCGGTGGGGCCAGAGGCGTCAACGGTGACGTCCGCTGCGGGATCGTTGGCCGGGTCAGCCGGGCCGGCACCGGCGTCTGCCCGGTCGTCGATGGTCCGGGCGAGCCGGAAGACCAGAGCGGTGACGGGCCAGCCGATGAAGCCGGCCGTGAGCAGGGTCAGGGTGATCCAGAGGGCGTCCAACGGTCTCCTTCTGTACTGTCCCGCGGGCGGGAATCCGGTTGCCGGGCCACGCCCGCGTCCCGGGCCCGGCCCGCGGGCTGCCCGCCGGCGTCGCCGTTGCCGGTGATTGCTGCATGGGCGAAGGACAGCAGCATTTCCGCCGCCGGCCTCGCCGCCCATTCTTCCTGCCAACCGGAGCGCAGCAGCGCACGGCTCACCGATTGTTCGGTGATTCCCAGTTCCCGGGCAGCGATTTTCTGCGTGCCGTGCGTGCCGGAGTGGCCCTGCTGCACCGAGCGCAGCACATCCACGACCTTCCATTGGGCGGCAGTCCGGTCCTGGACGAGCCGTCCGATCAGCCGCAGCACGGCCTCGGCATTGGCACAGGCGCGGGCGCCGGCTGATCCTGCGGGCGAGGGAGCAGCCTCTCCCCTGCGCAGCCCGCCGGAGACGACGGAAACCGGCACGTGCGCGGACCCGGACTTGGCGTTCTCGACGGCGACGCGCGCCGCCACGAAGGCCGGCCCGGATCCTTCCCTCGCGCTGGCGGGCAGTGGCAGGTCCACCGCGCCCACTCCGATTCCCACATACCAGCGGCCGCTCCGGAGGGCGTGCAGGGCAATCTCGACGACTTCGTCCGGGCGCTCCACAACACCCTGGACCTCGTCGCCCACCGAGCGCTCGAAGCGCCCGGCCGTGGACAGCCCCGCCAACTCCGCCAGGAGTCCGGGGACACGGTCTACGTCGGCGCTGCTGCCGCGCTGGTCGATGGTCATCACGTACATAGCCCCACCTTAAAGGGCTGATCTTGGAGAATCAATCATTTTCAACTGATTCCTGAAAATAAGTCAAAATAGGCTGAAAGCAAGAAATCACCGCAATCCGGTTCGTGCGGCCGGGGAGGCGGCCGCCGTACCCTGCACCGTCCGGGGGCACATTGGCACGAAACGCCGGCCGCCGTCGTCCTTTTCGACGCCGGCCCGCGGCAAAGTGCCCCCGGACGGCAGGGCAGGCCCGACGATCCGGCACTTTGGGACGTCCTGGCAGCTGTATGCGGGCCCGCTTCTGCTCGGCTGCTGGGCCCCTACGTGGCACTGTACTTCTGGGCACAGATGTTCCTGTGGTGGCCGCTCTGGGACCTGCAGCGCGGGGCATGGGCCGCATTCCTGGTCCTGTTTGCCGCCAACACCGCCCTGAACCTCACGGGGCATTTCCGCAGGCCGGATAGCCGCCGCGTCAGCCGAAGAGGTTGACCGGCTTGACGATGTCCGCGTAGATCAGCAGGGCGCCCATGCCCATCAGCAGTATCGCCACCACATAGGTCACCGGGAGCAGCTTGGCGATGTCGAACGCGCCGGGGTCCGGGCGGCCGAAGAGCTTGGCAATCCTGCGGCGCGCCCCTTCGTACAGGGCGCCGGCCACATGGCCGCCGTCGAGCGGCAGCAGCGGAATGAGGTTGAAGACGGCCAGGGCGAAGTTCAGTCCGGCCAGGAGCCCCACCAGGGTGGCCACGCGGGACTGCATCGGGACCTGCTCCATCGCGGCGACCTCGCCGGCCACCCGCCCCACGCCCACCACGCTGATGGGTCCGTTGGGGTCGCGGGGCTCCTCGCTGAAGGCTGCCTGCGCCACACCGGCCACCCGGGCCGGCAGGTTCAGGACGACGCCGGCGATCTGCTTGATGTTCTCGCCCGCCATCGGCAGGACCGTCGACGCCGGCTGCGGCACGAGAGCGGTCTGCGCACCGATGCCGAGGAAGCCGACGTCCCGGTACTGGAGGGTGCCGTCGGCACTCTTGGCCTGCCTGCCGTCGTCGCCC
>DATIUQ010000005.1:0-18995 GCA_035466775.1 Arthrobacter sp. | reverse complement strand
AGCGATACTGCAGACAAGAAATAAATAGCAAGGCCCTGTAGCGCAGTTGGTTAGCGCGCCGCCCTGTCACGGCGGAGGTCGCGGGTTCAAGTCCCGTCAGGGTCGCTCTGATTGCCAGAAGAAATTCAGGCTCTCATGGTGACATGTCACCTAGGCTCTTTAGCTCAGTTGGTAGAGCGTTCGACTGAAAATCGAAAGGTCACCGGATCGACGCCGGTCGGAGCCACCACTGGGAAGCATCAGTTCTTCGGAACTGGTGCTTTTCTTCTTTAACCCATCGACTGCTCCGCAGGTGCCCTTCTGGGCCCTCAAAAGGGCGGTTCCGGAGCAACCGATGGGGCGCACCTTGGATTATGGACCGGCGTCTGCCCCTTAAAGGGGATCGTAGGCGGCGGATCGTCGGCGGTTTGTTTATGCGGATTGGGCGACCGCATTGTTAGGATCGGGCCGACCGTCCTGACCGGAGCGTTCTCCCGAAAGCGAGGATCCGTGAAAGCCGACCACTATGACAGTTTCGCCGAGAGCTACTCGGCGGAGAACGAGTCCAGCCTCCTCAACGCCTACTATGAGCGGCCGGCGATGATTGGCCTCGCCGGCGACGTCGACGGCCGCCGGGTCCTGGACGCAGGGTGCGGCTCCGGGCCCCTGTCCGCGGCGTTGGGCGCGAAAGGCGCGATCATGACCGGCTTCGATTCCAGTCCTGCGATGCTCGAATTGGCAAGGCAGCGATTGGGCGCGGCCGCGGACCTGTACGTGGCCGACCTCAGCAAGCCGCTCCCTTTCGCCGATGGCTCCTTCGACGACGTGGTCTCGTCCTTGGTCCTGCACTATCTGGAGGACTGGTCAGCACCACTTGCCGAACTGCGGCGCGTGCTGAAGCCGGGCGGCCGCCTGATCCTGTCGGTCAACCACCCCACGGTCAGCGTGGTCACCCAGCCAACCGAGGACTACTTCGCCATCCGGCAATACTCGGAGGACTACGAGTTCGATGGCGAGCCTGCGGTCCTGACCTTCTGGCACCGGCCACTTCACGCGATGATCAACGCCTTCACGTCGGCGGGATACCGCGTAGTCACCGTGAGCGAACCAGCGCCATCTCCAGACACACCGCACGAACTCCTTCCGTCGCGCATCCTCAACGGCGAGAAGACAGCGTTCCTGTCTTTCATCTTCTTCGTCCTCGAAGCAGACTGAGGGTGGCGGAGGGCCGTGAAAGCATAAGCCGCCGACACAGTCCCAGCCCGCATCCACTCAGTTGAATAAAAACAGGGACCGTTCCCGCAGATCAATCATGGCTTCCCGCAGCTGCGGGTCATCCCGCCAGGACGGCAGAGCATCCCGGAGGTCCGAGCCTATGAACTCAATCATTTCGTTCGGAGTGAACAGCCCCACGCCCTGCGGTGACCACCGAACCTCCGCCGGGATCGGGGTGTCCCGGCCGTACATCACGAACAGCGGCACGACCCAATCCACTCCCGGGATCCCTGCGAACCTGCGGGCACCGTCGACGAGTCCCTCATGGTTGTAGCTCCAGCGCGGCGGATGTCCGATGCCGTATCGGCCGTTGGGCTTCTGCACCCACTCCAGGGACAGCGATTTCCAGTAGATGATTGTCGGGTCTATCAGGTACACAGTGGAGCCGTGCAGCACGGCGTGTTCGATTGGGAACCTCGTGTTCAGGGTGATCCTCGGCGTGCCCGGGGCCCTGCGGCGATGGAAGACGGTCACGCCTGGGATCTGGGTTTCTTCTTTAACCCCATCGATTGCTCCGCAGGTGCCCTTCTGGGCCCTCAAAAGGGCGGTTACGGAGCAACCGATGGAGGCCGACGGCGGGAGCCGGGTTGGGGGCTGGCCAACCGGCCGGGCTAGACTCGCACGCTGGGGAAAGAACGCCAAGACTGCCGGCAGCGTGATCGGGCCGGCGGTGCAATCTCAACCGAAAAGTGATTCCAAAAACGTGATCTTGAACAATGCTGCACGCCCGCTGACCGTAAGCGCCCTCCTGGCCGCCCTCGCACTAACCGCCTGCTCGGCGCCGGAAGCCGGCAGCGCGCCGTCGTCCGCGGCCGCCAGCCCCGCGCCGTCGTCCGCGACCGCGAGCCCGAGCAAGTCCTCCGGCCAGTGGGGCGACTTCGCCACGGCAGCCGAGGCCTGCACCACGATCTCCGAACAGGCCACCGGCTCCACGCTGCTTCCGCTGTCGGCGGCGCAGGGCTCGGCAGCCGAGCTGGAGCAGACCAAGGCCGAGCTGACCCGCACCGCCGAACGCGCCCCGGACAGCATCAAGGCGGACTTCACCACCCTCAGCCAGGTGGCCATCGCCGGCATCAAGGACCAGACGGTCTTCTCCAGCGGAAAACTCCAGGACGCCATGGCCCCGGTGCAGACCTGGCTCGCCACCAACTGCGGGTAGCGGGCCTGTTCACCCCGCTTCCCCGGGCGATAGCCTAGACGGGCCGGGTGCCGGCGCAATTTCCCGGACAGGGCACGGCCTCCCCGGGCCAAGCGGCCACCTTGCCGGGCACAGGTACTAGGGTGGTCACAAAGAGAAGGGGGAGTGCCTCATGGAATACCAGAATCCTCAGCCCGGAGCGGTCCCGGTGCCCGAGCCCGCCACAGCGGCGCCGCTGCCCGGCGGCGGCCGCACCGTGATTTCCGAAAACGCCGTCGCGAAGGTTGCGGGCATCGCCGCCCGCTCGGTACCCGGCGTCTACTCCCTGGGGTCCGGACCGTCCCGCGCGCTCGGTGCCTTCCGCGACGCAGTGGGCAGCTCGGACCACGCCGCCGGCGTCCACGCCGAGGTCGGCGAAACCCAGGTCGCCGTCGACATTGACCTGGTGGCGCTCTACGGCACACCCCTCCACGCCCTGGCAGAGCAGATTCGCGCCGCCGTGTACGCGGCTGTCGAGGAGCTCGTGGGACTGCAGGTCATCGAAGTCAACATCGAAATCAACGATGTCTACGTCCCCGGCCCGGCGAAGCCCGGTACCGCGGCCGAGACCCGGCCCGCGAGGGAGGCAATCCAGTGAACCTGACCGTGGTGGGGATCGCAGTAGGCGCCTTCATGGCGTTTATGTCGTTCCAGTTCGGCGTCTGGGGATTCCTGGGCGCCCTGCTGTTCATGGGGATCGGAGCCCTGCTGGGCCGCGCCGCGGAAGGGAAACTGGACCTTCGCAGCGTGCTTGACGCCCTCACGGGCCGGCGTTCCTCCTCATGAGCGGCCCGGCAGGTGCTGCCCACGCCGCCGCGATGGCCGGACACACCCGGGTCAGCACCCAGGCGCTGACCAGCGTGGCGCAGGCCGCCGCGGCTGAAGCGCTCGGCGTTCCGCCGCAGGAGGTGCGGGCAGAATGGTCCGACGACGACGGTCTGCTGGCCCTGTCCCTGGTCGCACCCATCACAGTCCCCCCGCTGACGACCGTCGTGCGGGACGCCGGACGGGTCGCGGGCCTCGGCGGCTCCATCTGGGACCGGGCCGTGGCCGCCAAGGCGGACATCCTGCACCGCGTGACCGAGCTGAGCGGCGCCCGGCTGAGCAGGGTGGACATCCGGATCGGCGGCGCCAGCATGAGTGAAGGAGGGCGCGTTCATTGATGCACAACACCGAGCATGATCCGGGCCATCGAAGCTACGCCCCGCCGGCCCCCAGCGCCGCACCCTCGGCCGGCAGTGAAGCCCCTGCCGGGGCCGGCGTCGCCGGCATGGAGGAGATCCTCAGGCGCGAGACCCACTCCTCAAGGGCCGTCGCATCCATTCTTGCCGCCGTCCTCGTCGTCGGGCTCTGCGGCTATGCCCTCCTGGAAACCGCGGTCCGGGCCCTCGGACAGCCGCCCTGGCTGGTGGATCCGCAGACCGCGGCGGAGCAGGCGGTGGCGCTCCCAAGCGGGGTCCCGCCACTCCTGCTCGGCGTCATTGGCGCGGTTGTAGTGATGGCCGGGCTCTTCTTCTTCCTGAACGCGGTGCTGCCCGGACGGCGGGCCCGCCACATTTTGCGGGACCGCCGCGCCGCCGTCGTCGTGGACGACGAAGTGATTGCCTCCGCACTGGCACGACGGGCGCGGGTGGCCGCCAATGTGAGCCAGGAACAGGTGATGGTGACGGTGTCCCGGCAACAGGTGCAGGTCAGCGTCCGCCCGACCTCCGGCGTGCCGCTGAGTCCGGATGCCGTCCTGGCCGCCGTGCAGGATGAGCTCCGGGACATGGCACTGTCCCCGTCGCCGGAAGTGCGGGTCAATGTGACATCGACCGGGGTGGTCGGCGCATGAACGGCACGCCCAGGATCCTTAACCGCGTACTGATCGGCGTCCTCGGCCTCAAGCTCCTCGCCATTGGAGCCCTGCTGATCCTGCTTGCCACCGTGCCGGCGGTCGGAGTGTGGTGGCAGGACTGGTCCGCCGGCGTCTGGAGCATCTGGCGTGATCTCTTCGAACGCACGCGTTTCCCGGGGCGGGAGGAGAGCTGGCTCTGGATTGTGGTGGTCCTGGTACTGCTCCTGGTGATTGGGGCCATGGTGGCGTGGGTCGCCCAGCAGGGCAAGGGCCGGGCCAACCTGCTGGTGTCCGAGGAGGACCCTGGCGGTGTGCCGGGAAACGTCAGGATTGGAAGCGGAGTGGCCGAGCAGGCGCTCCGGGCCGCCCTGGCGGATCGCCAGGACCTTGCCGGGGCAACGGTGGCCACGTACGAATTCCGTGGCGAACCGGGCCTGCGAATCAGGATCCAGCCCCGCCAGGGCGTGGCCCCGCACAGGCTCGCGGCGGACGTGTCCGCGCTGGTGGAGGCCCTCGATGTTGCGCTCGGCAAGCGCACTCCGGTGCTCATCCACATCGCCTCCGGTGCGCGGTCGAGGTTCGGGCGGGCCGAGCGGGTCCGCTGACCCGGCCGTTAGCTTCCGGCAACATTTTTTGGGGCCCCTCGGGGGCACAAGAGAAGCGGCACGATGCGCGGCGATCCCTTGACCTGGCGCGGATTGTCGCAGCCAACAACGGATTGGAATAGGGTCTCCTTTCCATAAAGCTTCAATGTAAACGCTTGCATTCCTCGCCGGATGTTGATTATTGTGATGGGCACCACAGCAACGCACCGCCGTTTTTTGTCAGGTACTCAGCGAGGAGCCCCCCAGTATGAAAACACCGAAGTTTCTACTTCCCGTCGCCGCAGCAGGCGTTCTAGCCCTTACCCTCTCGGCCTGTGGCGGCGGAGGCGGCACGACCGCCGGAGCCGACGCCGAGCAAGGCCTCGACAGCCGCGGCCCCATTACCTACGTTCAAGGCAAGGACAACAGCAACGTCGTCCGTCCGCTGATCGAGAAGTGGAACGCCGCCCACCCGAACGAGAAGGTCACCTTCAAGGAGCAGACCGACCAGGCCGACCAGCAGCACGATGACCTGGTCCAGAACTTCCAGGCCAAGAACGCCAACTACGACGTCGTCAGCGTCGACGTTGTGTGGACCGCCGAGTTCGCCGCCAAGGGCTGGCTCCAGCCGCTCAAGGACAAAATGGCGCTGGACACCTCGAAGATGCTGAAGCCGACGGTCGACAGTGCCTCGTACAAGGGCACGCTCTACGCGGCCCCGCAGAACTCCGACGGCGGCATCCTGTACTACCGCAAGGACCTGGTCCCCACGGCACCCAAGACGTGGGACGAGATGATGGGCATGTGCTCCATCGCCAAGGAGAACAACATCGGTTGCTTCGCGGGCCAGTACGCCAAGTACGAGGGCCTGACAGTGAACGCGTCTGAGGCCATCAACTCCGCGGGCGGTGCCGTGCTGGACGCCGAAGGCAAGCCGAGCCTGACCACCCCTGAAGCCAAGGCCGGCCTCGAATCGCTGACCAAGGCATATGCCGATGGCAGCATCCCGAAGGAAGCCATCACCTTCCAGGAGGAACAGGGCCGCCAGGCCTTCCAGGGCGGCAAGCTCCTGTTCCACCGCAACTGGCCCTACGTCTACAACCTGGCTACGACGGAAGGCTCGTCGCAGGTCAAGGACGTCCTCGGCATGACCGCGCTGGTCGGCGCGGACGGCCCCGGTGCATCCTCCCTGGGCGGACACAGTGCCGGCATGAGCGTCTACTCGAAGAACAAGGCCACGGCCCTGGACTTCCTGAAGTTCCTCACCTCCGAGGAAACCCAGAAGTTCTACGCCACGCAGGGTTCACTTGCCCCGGTCCTCGGCGCGCTGTATGACGACAAGGAACTTGTCGCGAAGCTGCCGTACCTTCCGGTGCTGAAGACCTCGATCGAGAACGCCGTGCCGCGTCCGGTTACCCCGTTCTACCCGGCCGTCACCAAGGCCATCCAGGAAAATGCGTACGCTGCCATCAAGGGCGAAAAGACCGTAGATGCGGCCTTGTCCGACATGCAGAAGTCCATCGAGTCCGCTAGCGCGGGACAGTAGTTCAGCCATGGCTACCGAACTAGGCCCGACGCCGGTCAAGGAACCGGCGTCGGGCGGTGCTCCGATCCACCACGGCCCCAAGGGCGTGGGGGAGGACAACGCGATAGCGAGCCAGGGCAAGTGGGCCTCGTGGCTGCTGGCGCCGACCATCTTTGCGCTGGCAATCGTGATCGTCTACCCGATCATCACTGCCATCGTGATGTCGTTCCAGAAGGATGCCGGCCTTGACCCCGCCACGGGTCTGTTCACCGAGGGCGGACCTGCCGGCTTCTCGAATTACACCAACTGGCTCTTCCAGCAGTGTGCCGCCCCGGGCGGCGGAACCGTGGCCTGCCCGCCCGGAACATTGGGCGCGCAGTTCTGGTCCGCCACCGGGACCACCTTCTACTTCACCATCGTCACGGTGACCCTGGAGACCATCCTTGGTTTCTGGATGGCCATCATCATGGCGCGTACCTTCCGGGGCCGCAGCCTGGTCCGCGCGGCCGTACTGGTGCCGTGGGCCATCCCCACCGCCGTAACGGCCCAGCTGTGGCTGTTCATCTTCGCCTTTGAAGGCATCGGCAACAAGCTCTTCAACACCACGATCCTGTGGACGGGCAGCGAAATCCCGGCCCGGTGGGCGGTCATCATCGCCGACACGTGGAAGACGACGCCGTTCATGGCGCTGCTCATCCTGGCGGGCCTGCAGATGATTCCGGCCGAAGTCTACGAGGCGGCCAAGGTCGACGGTGCTTCCGCGTGGCAGCGGTTCCGGATGATCACCCTCCCGCTGGTGAAGCCGGCGCTGATGGTCGCCATCCTCTTCCGGACGCTGGATGCCCTGCGGATGTTCGACCTCCCGTACATCCTGACGGAAGGCTCCAACAACACCACCACGCTCTCCATATTGGTGGTCAACCAGATCAGGCAAGGCTTCAACTCCGCCGCCGCCCTGTCCACCATTACGTTCATCATCATCTTCATTGTGGCCTTCATCTTTGTCCGCTTCCTCGGGGCGAACGTCGTGGAGCAGCAAACCGGCGCAGGTAAGGGGAAGAAATGACCGCCGCGACCGAACTCCGGGCCGAGCAGGACCGTGGCCGCAAGGCAGCCCAGAACCGCGAGAAATGGGCGAGTGTCCGCACGTATGTCAGCGCCGCCGTCATCCTGTTCTGGTGCCTGGCACCGGCGTACTGGATGGTGGTGACGGCGTTCCGCGATGTGGGCTACACCTACGACACCTCGCTCCTGCCCACCCACGTGACACTCGACAATTTCCGCACCGCCTTCGATACCTCGTTCGGCAACAGGTTCGGCCAGGCGCTGCTGAACAGTGTGTTCATCGGTGTGACGGTGACGCTGATCTCGCTGGTGCTGGGCGTGTTCGCGGCCTACGCCCTGGCCCGATTGAACTTCCGGTTCAAGTACCTGGTGCTGGGCTTCATCCTGGGGGCGTCCATGTTCCCCGGCGTCGCCCTCATCACCCCCCTGTTCCAGCTGTTCACGAATATCGGCTGGATCGGCACCTACCAGGCGCTGATCATTCCGAACATCTCCTTCGTCCTCCCGCTGACGGTCTACACCATGACGTCATTCTTCCGGGAAATGCCGTGGGAGCTTGAGGAAGCGGCCCGCGTGGACGGCTGCACCCAGGGGCAGGCGTTCCGCAGGGTCATCATGCCGCTGGCCGCACCGGCCATCTTCACGACCGCGATCCTGGCGTTCATCTCCTCATGGAACGAGTTCCTGATTGCCAGCCAGCTCTCGAACGACCAAACCCAGCCGGTGACAGTGGCCATTGCCAACTTCGCGGGGGCCCAGCCGCAGCAGATCCCCTACACGGCGATCATGGCCGCCGGGACGATCGTCACAATTCCGCTGGTCATCCTTGTGCTGGTCTTCCAGCGTAAGATCGTCGCTGGCCTCACGGCCGGCGCCGTGAAGTGACGGCCCGGCAATGAACGGCAAGCCGAGCCGTGGTCTGGTCCGGAGCGAACACCGTCGTGTCCGCTCCGGCGAGGACTTCGACATCATCATCGGGCTCCTCGGTTTCTGGGCGCTGGTGCTGTTCGTGGTCACCGTCTGGATGGAGGTGACCGGACAGCCGGCTCTCGGCTGGGCCCTGGGCCTGTTGGCCATGGTGCTGGCCCTGTACGGATTGATCCGGCTGCGCCGCCGCCTGCCCGAGAGGACGGCAGCCCGGCGCAAGTGATCGCGGGGTCACTCAGCGTCCATCCCGAGGGGATTTATGGGCTGCAAGTGACCCCGCGTTGCTTGAACGGGGGTACTTGGTGCCGTGGGGGCCGCGGGCTAATGCAGTACTCCGGAGGCCGCGAATTGCCTCCGAATCAGTCGACAAGGGGACACGGTGGCAAAGACAACAGACAGGGCGCAACGCGGGGGCCACTCCGGTGTCAGCATCGAGGACGTGGCCCTCGCCGCCGGCGTCTCCACCGCCACCGTGTCCCGAGCCGTCCGTGGCCTGCCCAGGGTGTCGCCCGCCACCCGGGAGAAGATCCTGGGCATCGCCGAGGCCCTGGGCTACGTCGCCTCCTCATCGGCGTCCGGGCTGGCAACCGGCCGCACCAAGACGATTGGTGTGCTGGCCCCGTTCGTCAGCCGCTGGTTTTTCTCGAAGGCCATCGAAGGGGCCGACCGGGAACTGCACGCCCGGCAGTACAACCTCTCACTGTTCAATCTGGGCGGCCACGGCAGCCACCGTGAGCGGCTCTTCAGCAAAACAATGGTCTACAAACAGATCGACGCCCTGCTGGTCCTGTGTATGGCCCTGACGCACGAAGAGATTGAGCACCTCCAGAAGCTCGACATCCCGCTCGTCGTCGTCGGCGGCCATGTCGAGGAATGCCCCTACATCGGGATCGACGATTACGCCGCCGCGGCAACGGCCGTGCGGCATCTGATCGGCCTCGGGCACACGGAGATCGCCCTGCTGCACGGCGACGACGAAACCGACCTCAACTTCGACGTCCCCCGGGTCCGGATCCGGGCGTTCCAGGAAGTCATGGCAGAGGCCGGGCTGAACGTGCGGGAGGAATGGGACGAATGGGGCGACTTTACGGTCCGCAGCGGCCAGGACGCCTTCCGCCGGCTCTGGGACAGGCCCGGGCCGAAGCCCACGGCCATCTTCTGCGCCTCCGATGAGATGGCGATGGGGATCATCTTCGAGGCCACCCGGGCCGGAGTCCGAATCCCCGAGGAGCTCTCCGTGATCGGGATCGACGACCACGACTTTTCCGAGGCCATGGGCCTCACCACCGTCAAGCAGCGCCCCGACGAACAAGCCGAACTGGGCACCAAAATGCTGCTGGACGAACTCGACGGGATCGCAGGGTCGGTGCGGTCCACCGTCGCCCCGCACCAGCTGATCGTCCGGAGCACGACGGCGCCGCCCCGCAGCGGTGGCGGGGCGTCCCGGCAGAGCGCAGCAATCCCGCAAGGTGCCGCCGCCAGTGAGCAGCGCAACTAAGACATGGAACTGAGGGCCGGCAGGTGCCGTCGAACCTGTTTTACTGGCCGTCTCCTGCAGATTCTTGAGTGCCTGCCAGGAGAGCGAAGTATCCGGGAACCCGCTGCGGGACATCCCCGGATGTCATGGGTACCACTTCGATGCTGAGCGGGCCGTCGTCAATTAGCTGCCAGTCCGCGTCCGGGAAGACCGCCTGGCGCTCGCGGGCCCCGAACCGCCCTGGGCGGGGCAGGTTTTCCAGGGCCCGCTGCAGCTGCCGGGGCATGCTGCCGCGTGTCGCGCCAAGCTCTGCCAGGTAGTCGAGGCTGTTACCGGGGAAGTTGGTTTCGGCGATAAACGCCCGGCCCCTGTTTCCGATGACCGTCCGGATGGTTACCGCCAGGGCAGCCTGTGTGTCGGGCTTCAGGACGTGAAAAACCCCGCGGACGAAGACGTTTGCCGGCCCCAGCCGACCGAACAGAAGTTCGCCGGCAGCTGTGTCTGCGGCATCCAGCGCGATGAACTCGGCGTTGTGGATGTCCTTTGCTTCCTCGGCGGCCCGTGCGACGGCGCCGGCGGACACATCGATTCCAATCACCTTCGGAAAGATCTCCGCAAGCCAGCGGGTGTGGGTTCCGTTGCCACACCCCACGTCGACGACGGGAAGGGCCGGATCGAAGTGGGCGGTAACAAGGTCCCTGTATTGATCACGCTCGGCCGCGGATCCGGAGTCCCAGAGAACGTCTCCTGCCGGGCCCGTGGCTTGGATGCCGTTCCAGTATCTTTCCCATGCAGTGTTCGGATCCCTTGCGGCCCGGGACGCGAGGCGCACCACGCTTGGGACTAACAGCATCCGGTCCCAAAGCTTCACCATATTCACACTTTACCTAGGGCGTGCAGCGTTGCGGACCCGGTCGAGGATGTCACCGGCCGGCGCCGGGCGTCCGTAGTAATACCCCTGCCCGTAAAGGCAACCCATTTCCTCCAGCTTCGCGGCTTGTCCGGCCGTTTCGACGCCTTCGACGATCGCCTCGAGTTCGGCTGCGGAAATGAGTTGCAGAATGGCGGAGACGAACTTTTGCTGCTGGGGGTCGGACTCAAGGTCCTTGATGAGCGAGTGGTCGACCTTCACAGTGTCAGCGGGCAGGGACCGAAGATAGCTGATGGATGAATAGCCGGTGCCGAAGTCGTCGATTTGCAGACCGACACCCAGGGCGCGGAGCCCGCTCAGGACCTGTTCTTCACCCGTTCTCCGGGACATCAGCACGGTTTCTGTGATCTCCAGCACGAGGCGGCAGGAGTCAACCTCATGCTTGGCCAATGTTGCCTGGACGTCTTCCAGCAGATCGCTTCGAAGGAGTTCGGCGGCGGAAAGGTTGAGGTGCAGGCGGAAATTGGTAAGTTCGGGTGCGGCTTCCTTCCAGCGGCTTAGCTGGGTGATGCCTTCATGAAGGACCCACCGGCCCAGTTCCAGGATGAGTCCAGTTTCTTCCGCGATGCCAATGAATTTATCCGGCATGATCGTCCCGTGGACGGGATGGTGCCATCGGACAAGGGCTTCCACACCGGCGACTCTGCCGGAAGCCAATTCGATCACCGGCTGGTAGAGCAGGGCCAGGTGGCCGCTGGCAGCAGCGGTGCGCAGTTCGGCTGTTATCCGCGAGCGTTCCTGGACCGCATTGAGCATGTCGGGGTGGAAAAGCTGGATCTTGTTCCTGCCTTGGGCCTTGGCCTGATACATGGCGATGTCGGCGTCGCGCATCAGTTCCTCCGCCGTGCAGCCGGGGTCGCGGATGCAGACTCCAATGCTGGCCGTGGCCCAAACGGTTTCAGCTCCGATACTCACGCTTTCCTGCAGTACCTCCCAAGCGCGGCGGGCTATGTGCAGGACTTCCTCTTCGGTCGCACTGGTGATGAGGACGGCGAATTCGTCCCCGCCGAGGCGCGCCACGGTATCCGAAGCCCTTACGGCAGACCGGAGGCGGCTGGAGACTTCGACCAGTACGGCGTCACCGGCACTGTGGCCGAGCGTGTCATTGATGGCCTTGAAGGAATCGAGATCCAGAACCAGCACTGCCGGGGCGTCCCCGCCGCGTGCGCTGGCCCGGAGGGCTTCACGGATCCGCTCGTTGAGCAGGATCCTGTTTGCCAGGCCTGTCAGGGCATCGGTTTTCGCCATCTGCTCCAGCTCGACCTGCGTCCGCCGCAACATGGCCGTCCGCGCGGTAACCCGCTCCTCCAGGTCCGCGTGGATGTGGCCCAGTTCTTCTGCGAGAAGGTTGACGCCGGTAATGACGGCATCAATTTCATCTCTTTCGTCTGACGTCTCTATGCGCGCACTCAGCTCCCCGGCGGCCAGCCGGACGATGCCATCAACCAGCTGTTGCAGGCGAGCGTCCTGCACTCCTTCGTCCGGATTCATACAGGTGAAAGGAAAATGCGCGGCGGAGAATCTGGTGCTGGCCGTTTCTCAGTCGCGGGATGCCCACCGTCACAGGCTGACATTCAGCCAGTCCGTTGCGTCGCTGCGGGATGTGAAGAACCGGGTGGGGCAGGGGGGTATGTGTACTCCGAGGAAAAAGTTCGCCAGCACCCGGTCCACAGGGGAGCGCCCCAAAAGTGCGATGCGGGAGGCGCTGCAGGGAATAGACCAAATACTTCTAGCTTCCCGGCTGACCGAAGCAACCGCAGCCATATCGACCAGCATCGGGCGCTCTTGACCCTGGCAGACCTCGTTCACTTTGGCCATCGCCGCCCGGGCGTCCTCGACGTCAATGGTGATGCCGGGCAGCCACTGCAGATGGATGATGCCGTCGTCGCGCAATTCGACGCTGCCCTTTCCGCCGTCCACAGTATCCGGGGCTGTGACCACGTACCCTCCTAAGTCTTTCGCTGTACCGTTCGGCAACTACTTCCAAGGTACCGTCCCCGCTTCGGTTGCCGTGAAACTCGTCACGACGTGGCGCGAAGGTTCGGGAGGCTCTGTGCCGGCCAGCGCAGCAGGTCCTCGGCGTTGCTTCGGACTGCGGGCCGGTCAGGAAGCGCGCGCCAGCTGCCGGATCGGAATCCATCGGGACGCCAGCCGGCGGTAGGCGGCGGCCGCGCCCGTCATGTCCCCTTCGGCCAAGCACTCGATGCCCAGCCGGACATCCATCGGTGAGTCGTCCGGGTAGACCTTGTCCGCCACGGCGCCGTAGTCCAGTTCCACCACCGACTCCGCGTGGAAGAGCTCCAGCCATTCGGTGAGCTGGGTCAGGTCCTCGAGCATGTCCAGGTCCGGCGCGGCGAGGGCCAGGTGGGCCACCGCATAGCGGACCCGTTCGAGGGCTTCGCCGATGGTCGCCCGGATCCGCACGGTGACGATGTGGCCCTCGGATTCGACGACGTCCGTCGGGTCCGATTCCTGGAACAGGCAGAACCAGCTGAACGGGATGCCCCACGTGGATGCCCGGGTGTGCACGCGGCCCAGCCCTGCATGCGCACGGACATCATCGATGCGCTCCTGGTGTTTGTCTCGCTGCTCCTCGGGAATCAGCAGCTGAGCCAGAGGCCCGTGGATGCCCTCCATCAGGGCGTTGGCGGCCAGCCCGGCCCGGAGCACCAGCTGGCTCGGGCAGTACAGCAGGCCGTCCGGATCCCCGGCGTCGGACGTGCCAGCGTCGGCGGTGCCTGTGCCGCCGTCGGCAGTTGGCGCCGCCGGGGAGGCGTTGTCCGGGCGGCGTGCCGCAAGGACGCGGACCAGATCCGTCGCCCCGGTGGGGAACGGGTCTCCGCCCGGGCGCGTGATGCGCCCCAGGGAGGCGAGCAGTTCGGCGTTTTCGACGGCCGCGCGGGAGCCGCTCCGGGAGCCGGCCTCGCGGAGGGTCTGCTGCTGTTCCGCCGGGAACGCTTCCAGGGGCTCGTAGATCCGCAGCGCGGAGGAGAACGGCAGCCCCGCCTGCCCGCGGTAGAGGTTTCCCGTCATGGGATCACGTCGCTTCCATGGGCGCTCATCAGTCACTCAGCTCCACGATCACGGGGGCGTGGTCCGAGGCGCCCTTGCCCTTGCGTTCCTCGCGGTCGATCGCGGCGCCGGTGACCCGGGCGGCCAGCGCGGGGGAGGCAAGGATGAAGTCGATCCGCATCCCTTCTTTCTTCGGGAAGCGCAACTGCGTGTAGTCCCAGTAGGTGTACACGCCGGGCCCGGGGGTGTGCGGGCGGACAACGTCCTGGAAGCCGGCTTCCTCGAAAGCGTGGAAGGCGGCGCGTTCGGGGTCGCTCACGTGGGTGAGGCCCTCGGTGCGGAAGTAGTCGATGTCCCAGACGTCGTCGTCCTGCGGGGCAATGTTCCAGTCGCCCATCAGGGCAATCTGCGCCTCGGGGTCGTCCCGGACCCACCCCTCGGCGTGGGTCCGCAGGGAGTCCAGCCAGCTGAGTTTGTACGGCATATGCTCATCGTCGAGGGCCCGGCCGTTGGGGACATAGAGGCTCCAGACCCTGATGCCGCCGCAGGTGGCGCCAATCGCGCGGGCCTCCTGCACGGCGTCCTTGCCGTTCTTGCCGAAGACCGGCTGGTCAATGAAGGTGCGTTCGACGTCGTCGAGCCCCACCCGGGAGGCGATCGCCACGCCATTCCACTGGCTCAGCCCGAAGTGCGCCACTTCGTAGCCCATGTTCTCGAACAGCTCCCACGGGAAGTTGTCGTCCTTGCACTTGGTTTCCTGGATGGCCAGGACATCACAGTCGGTGCGCTGAAGCCAGGCTTCAACGCGGTCGGCGCGGGCACGGAGCGAATTCACATTCCAGGTAGCTATCTTCACACTCCCTAACTTACCGAACTTGGCTGCCGGGCGAAGCTGCACGCAGGCCCCGGCCCCTCTGGAATTTAGTAGGAAGTCCGAGTATATTCAGGAGCAGCAGATGACGTGGGTCACAGGCGGTCCGGCCGTCACCACGTCAATCACACGGTGCAAAGGAGCATTCCATCATGGTTCGCGAGCTATCCCATTACATTGACGGACAGCATGTTGAAGGCACCTCGGGGCGCTTCAGCGATGTCTACGATCCGTGCACCGGCGAGGTCCAGGCCCGGGTGCCGCTGGCCAGCACCGAGGAAGTCCGCAACGTGGTCTCCAACGCGGAAAAGGGCCAGCTCGAATGGGCGGCCATGAACCCGCAGCGCCGCGGCCGGATCCTGCTCAAGTTCGTCGACCTGGTCAACCAGAACCTGGACGAGCTTGCCACCCTGCTGTCCTCGGAACACGGCAAGACCTTCCTCGACGCGAAAGGTGACATCCAGCGCGGCATCGAGGTCGTCGAATTCGCCGCGGGCGCCCCGCACCTGCTCAAGGGCGAATTCTCGGACAGCGCCGGAACCGGCGTCGACGTCCACTCGATGCGCCAGCCCCTCGGCGTCGTCGCCGGCATCACCCCCTTCAATTTCCCGGCCATGATCCCGCTCTGGAAGTCCGGCCCGGCGCTCGCCGCGGGCAACTCGTTCATCCTCAAGCCGTCCGAACGTGATCCCTCCGTGCCGCTGCGCCTCGCCGAGCTCTTCACCGAGGCCGGCCTGCCCGCCGGTGTCTTCAACGTGGTCAATGGCGACAAGGAAGCGGTGGACGCGCTGCTTGAAGACCCCCGGGTCCAGGCCATCGGGTTCGTCGGCTCCACGCCCATCGCCCAGTACATCTACGCCACGGCCGCCGCGAACGGCAAGCGCGCCCAGTGCTTCGGCGGCGCCAAGAACCACATGGTGATCATGCCGGATGCGGACCTGGACATGGCCGCGGACGCCCTGATGGGGGCAGGCTTCGGCTCCGCCGGCGAACGCTGCATGGCCATCTCGGTAGCCGTGCCGGTGGGCAAGGCCACCGGCGACGCACTCGTCGCCAAGCTGGAGGAACGCATCGCGGACCTCAAGGTGGGCCACAGCCTCGCAAAGGATTCCGACTTCGGCCCCGTGGTGGCGGCTTCCGCCAAGGAACGGATTGAAGGCTACATCAAGGCCGGTGTCGACGAGGGCGCCACGTTGCTGGCCGACGGCCGCGGTCTCAAGGTCGAGGGCTACGAGGGTGGCTTCTGGGTGGGCCCCACACTCTTCGACAACGTCACGAAGGACATGACGATCTACAAGGAAGAGATCTTCGGCCCCGTGCTGAGCGTCCTCCGCGCGGAGAACTACGACGAGGCCCTGCGCCTGTGCAGCGAGCATGAGTTCGGCAACGGCGTGGCCATCTTCACCCGTGACGGCGACTCCGCCCGTGACTTCGCCAGCCGGGTCCAGGTGGGCATGGTGGGCATCAACGTGCCCATCCCGGTGCCCATCGCGTACTACACCTTCGGCGGCTGGAAGGCCTCCGGCTTCGGTGACCTCAACCAGCACGGCGCGGATGCCTTCCGCTTCTATACCAAGACCAAGACCGTCACCACGCGCTGGCCCTCCGGCATCCGCACCGGTGCCAGCTTCGTGATGCCGGAAGGCAGCTGATGGCGGGCAGGCACTCCGAGGACGCCGCGGCGGCGGAGGTGCTGTTCGAGCGGCGCGGCCGGCTCGGCGTCGTCACGCTGAACCGGCCGCGGGCGGTCAACGCCCTGACCGCGGGCATGGCCTCGGCCATGCTGGAACAGCTCACCCTCTGGGCCGACGACGACGCCGTCGCGGCCGTCCTGGTCCGCGGCGCCGGTGACCGGGGGCTGTGCGCCGGCGGCGACATCGTTGCCATCTACCGCGACATGCTCGACGGCGGCGACGCGACCGCTGACTTCTGGGCCGAGGAATACCGGCTGAACCTGCTGATTTCCGAGTACCCCAAGCCGTATGTGGCGCTGATGGACGGACTGGTCCTCGGCGGCGGTGTGGGGATCTCCGCGCACGGCTCGGTCCGCATCGTCACCGAACGGACCCGGATGGGCATGCCCGAGACCACCATCGGTTTTGTGCCCGACGTCGGCGGAACCCTGCTGCTCTCCCGATCCCCGGGGGAGACCGGCACCCACGCGGCCCTCACGGGAGCGCACCTGAGCGGCGCCGACGCGCTGTTCCTGGGTCTCGCGGACCACTTCGTGCCGTCCGCAAGCCTGGCCGAACTTGAGGCGGCGCTGGAAGCTGAGCCGGCGGACGCCGCCGTCGCACGCTTCGTCGAGGAGGCCCCCGGCTCCGTCCTCGCGGCACAGCGGGAGTGGATCGACGCCTGCTACTCCAGTGACGACGCCGAGGAGATCCTGCGGAGGCTGCGGACTGCCGGCGGGGAAGCGGCCGACGCCGCCGACACGATCGCGGGCAAGTCGCCGACCGCCGTGAAGGTGGCGCTGGCGTCGCTGCGCCGGGCCAAGAATCTGAGCCTCGAGGAAGCCCTGGAGCAGGAATACCGGGTGGGGCTGCGGTTCCTGGCGGGCCCCGATTTCCGCGAAGGCATCCGCGCGCAGGTCGTGGACAAGGACCGCGACCCGCACTGGCAGCCGGCCAGCCTGGCGGAGGTCAGCCGGAACGACGTCGAATCCTATTTTGCGCCGCTGGGCGACCGTGAACTGAAGCTGTCGAAGGAGCGGGACAATGTCTGAAACATCGCCGTCAGAAACATCGCAGTCTGAACCATCGCTGTCTGAAACGCCTCCGGCTGGACCGGACCGGCCCGGCACCATCGCCTTCCTGGGCCTCGGCCACATGGGCGGGCCGATGGCCATCAACCTGGTCAAGGCCGGCTACACGGTGACCGGCTTCGACGTGGTACCGGCCGCGCTGGAGACAGCCCGGGCGCACGGCATCGCCACCGCGGAGACCGCGGTCGAGGCGGTGGCCGGCGCCGCCGTCGTGCTGACCATGCTGCCCAGCGGCACGCACCTCCTGGACGCCTACCGCGGCAGCCCCGGCGGGCCGGGAAAGCAGAGCCAGCCGGGCCTGCTGGACGTGGCCCGGCCGGGCACGCTCTTCCTGGACTGCTCCACGATCAACGTGGACGAGGCCCGGGAAGCCGCCGAACTGGCCCTCGCAGCCGGCCACCGGGCCGTGGACGCGCCGGTCTCCGGCGGCGTCGTCGGGGCCGAGGCCGGCACGCTGACGTTTATGGTCGGGGCACTTCCCGAGGATTTCGAAGCGGTCAAGCCGATGCTCGAAGTCATGGGCAAACGGGTGGTCCACTGCGGGGAACACGGCGCCGGGCAGGCCGCCAAGATCTGCAACAACATGATCCTCGGCGCGACCATGATCGCCACCTGCGAGGCCTTCAACCTCGCCGAGAAGCTCGGGCTCGACCTCCAGACCTTTTACGACATCTCAAGCAAGGCCTCGGGTCAGTCCTGGTCGATGACCTCCTACTGCCCGGTCCCCGGGGTCGGTCCGGCGAGCCCCGCCGACAACGGCTATCAGGGCGGTTTCGCCGCCGCGCTGATGCTCAAGGATCTGAAGCTGGCGATGGAAGCCGCGGCTTCCGCGGGGGCCTTCTGCCCGATGGGCCAGCGCGCCGAGGAACTCTATCAGGGATTCGCCGAGGCAGGGAACGGCAACCGCGATTTCTCCGCGATCATCCAGACGCTCTGACCAAACCTTATGCCGTGCACGGCCCGCCGCGCCGCGCGGCCATAAACCGCGCCCGTTCAGCTGGCCTTAACCGAAACGCGTAAGCTGGGTTTTGCGCAATTGGCTGGGTCTGCGCGCTTGCGCGCTAACCATATGGTCCGGTAAGGAAGGTTGCATCGGCAAAAATGGCGAGGAAAGTCGCTTAACTTGGCAGTTCCCCTGCTTCCTGACCCAAAGAGGGTAACGGCGCGCCGGCTGGCGTCGCCGCTTGCGGCGCTGGCCATGGCCCTTGCGCCGGGCGCGGCCTATGCCGACGTGCTCGAGATCGGCGAAAGCGGCGCGACCTGGGTCGCAGGCGGAGCGGGTCAGCCGCTCACCGTTGCGCAGGTTTCCGCGTCCGCCGCCGCGCCTGCAACCACGGTGACCTATACCGCCGGTCCCGATCAATGGCGCGCGCACATGGCCACTGTCGCTGCCCGCTATGACCTCTCGCCGGCCCTGCTCGAAGCGCTGGTCTGGCAGGAGAGCCGCTGGCGTGCCAATGCGGTATCGCCCGTCGGCGCGCGGGGGCTGACCCAGCTCATGCCGGGCACCGCGCGCGAAATGGGCGTGAACCCCGACGATCCCTTCGCCAACCTCGAGGGCGGAGCGCGCT
>DATIUQ010000004.1:0-27085 GCA_035466775.1 Arthrobacter sp. | reverse complement strand
CGTCGGAACAGCCCCCAGCCAGCTGAGCCTGATCGAAAACGGCAAGCGCGAACCCAAGCTCGGCCTGCTCCAGCAACTGGCCGCGGCGCTGGGCGTCAGCATCGACGAACTGCTCGGCGCGGAACCGCCGAACCGCCGCGCGGCCCTGGAGATCGAGCTGGAGCGGTACCAGCGCAGCCCCCTCTACGAGTCTCTGAACCTGCCCCGGATCCGCATCAGTTCGCGGCTGCCGATGGACGTGCTGGAGTCCATGGTGGGGCTGCAGCATGAGCTCGAACGCCGACTCAATGAGCAGGTGGCCACCCCGGAGGAGGCGCGCCGCGCCAACGGTCAACTGCGGGCCATGATGCGCGAGCGCAACAACTACTTCCCGGAGTACGAGGCGGAGGCGCAGAAGGTCCTCGCCTCCGTGGGGCACACCAGCGGCCCGCTGTCCCACCACGTCATCGCGGATATCGCGGGGCACCTCGGGTTCAGCCTCCACCATGTGGGCGACCTGCCGCATTCCACCCGCTCGGTGACCGACCTGAAGAACCGCCGGATTTACCTCACTCAGAACGCACGCAGCGACCACGACCCCCGCTCGGTGCTCCTGCAGGCGCTGGGCCACTACGTCCTGGGCCACCAGACGCCAACGAACTACGGCGATTTCCTGATGCAGCGGGTGGCCACGAACTACTTCGCCGCCGCGCTCCTGCTGCCGGAACAGGCCACGGTGGAATTCCTGCAGCGGGCCAAACAGGCGAAGGAAATCGCCGTCGAGGACATCCGGGACGCCTTCGCGGTGTCCTACGAGACCGCCGCGCACCGGTTCACCAACCTCGCCACCCAGCACCTGGACATCCGCACGCACTTCCAGAAGACGCACAAGAGCGGGATCATTTACAAGGCCTACGAGAACGACGGCGTGACGTTCCCGCAGGACCACACCGGCGCCATCGAGGGCCAGCCGTCGTGCAAGAACTGGACGTCCCGGGTGGTGTTCGACGTGCCGGACAAGTTCAGCGCCTACAACCAGTACACGGACACCCCGGCGGGGACCTACTGGTGCACGGCCCGGACCGAGCGCTCCGCCAACGGGGAGTTTTCACTGTCCGTGGGAGTGCCTTACGCGCAGGTCAAGTGGTTCCGCGGCCGCGACACCACGGAGCGGTCCAAGTCCACCTGCCCGGACGAGAGCTGCTGCCGCAGGCCCCCTGCCGCCCTGACCTCCGAGTGGGCGGGGAACGCCTGGCCCTCGGCGCGGGCCCACTCCCACCTGCTCGCCGCGATGCCGCCGGGTGCCTTCCCCGGCGTGGACGAGACCGAGGTTTACTCTTTCCTGCAGGCACACTCCGGGAACTGAGCTGACTCGCTTTTCGCCCGTTGCAGGCTCACTGCTCTACGGCGGAATATTTTCCCCGAGTGCCCCCCGACACACGACGCGGTGCAAATCCCGATAGCGTACTTCGCTCCCGGACCAGCGACCCGTGTCCGTGAGGAAACGCAGGTATTCATGAAGGGAGGCGCAGAAGAACGGTGCAGGACTGTCATCACGCTTATCGAGCGCCTCGACGAACCTGGCTATGCGTACGGGGTCCATTGCGGTTACTTGTCCGCCGGTGGTTTCGGTATAAATCGGGAGGAAAGCTGTCAACTGTGCCAGGACGGGAAGTTCTGGCAAGATCCCGTGTTCGCGATGCCAACCCACAAATGCGATCAGGGAACCCATTGCTTGGTCGTGGCGTGGCGCACGGGAAACAGGTCTGCCCGATTTCCCGGCCTGGTACCCGCTGGTGCTTCGATTCGCCGGCCGACGCCGGGGTTTTTTGGCCACAATCGATCCTTACGGTGGAAGTGCGGCGGGCTGCCTACCAAAAACGCTACGAGTGGGAACCCAGGGCCTCAATCGTGCGCCGGCCGTATGTGGAAAACGGCCCCCTCCGGGCGACCTGCAGAACGCCGCCACCATTTAATCTGGAACCCGCGTGCCAAGGCGGGCGGACTATATTGGCCAGTGTCAGCTCATCGATCCACTTCCCGGGAGCGTGCACCCATGGCCAAAGAACTTGCCACCCAGCTTGTCGAACAACTCCAGGCTGCCGGCGTGCAGCGGATCTACGGGATTGTCGGCGACAGCCTCAATCCGATCGTCGACGCCGTCCGGAAGACCGGCGGCGCCGCGAAGGGCGGGATCGACTGGATCCACGTCCGGCATGAAGAGGCCGCCGCGTTCGCCGCAGCGGCGGAGGCGCAGCTGACCGGCAAGCTCGCGGTCTGCGCCGGTTCCTGCGGCCCGGGCAACCTGCACCTGATCAACGGCCTCTACGACGCCAACCGCTCCGGCGCCCCGGTCCTCGCCATCGCCTCGCACATCCCGAGCAAGCAGATCGGCAGCAGTTTCTTCCAGGAAACCCACCCGGACCGGCTCTTTAACGAGTGCTCGGTGTACTCCGAACTCATCAGCACCGCCGAACAGGCTCCGCGGGTGATGCACAGCGCCATCCAGCACGCCGTCGCCCTCCGCGGCGTCGCCGTCGTAACCCTGCCCGGCGACATCGCCGGGCTGGAGGCGACCGCCGAAACCCCGGCGCCGGCAGCCTTCCTGCCGGCCACGCTGGTGCCGGACCCGGCCAGTGTCCGGGAACTGGCGGACGCCATCAACGACGCCGGGAAGGTCGCCATCTTTGCCGGCGCCGGCGTCGAGGGCGCCCACAACGAGGTCATCGCCCTCGCGGAAGCGATCAACGCCCCGATCGGGCACTCGCTCCGCGGCAAAGACTTCATTCAGTACGACAACCCCTACGACATCGGCATGACGGGGCTGCTGGGGTACGGCGCCGCGGCCGAGGGCATCGAGGACGCGGACCTGCTGATCCTGCTCGGCACCGACTTCCCCTACGACCAGTTCCTGCCCGCAACCCGCACGGCGCAGGTGGACCGGGCCGCACAGAAACTGGGCCGGCGGACCGACGTCGACGTCGCGGTCCACGGCGACGTGCTGCCCACCATTGCGGCCCTGATGCCCTTGATCCAGCCGAAGAAGAGCCGGCGCTTCCTCGACGCGATGCTCAAGAAGCACGACCGGCTGATGAACAAAGCCGTCGGCGCGTACACCCGCAAGGTCGAAAAAATCCAGCCGATCCACCCGGAATACGCGGCATCGGTGCTGGACCAGGTGGCGGCGCGGGACGCGATCTTCACTGCCGACACGGGCATGTGCAACGTCTGGACCGCCCGGTACATCAATCCGTTGGGAACGCGCCGCCTGATCGGCTCGTACCTGCACGGCTCCATGGCCAACGCGTTGCCGCATGCCATCGGCGCCCAGCTGGCTTACCCCGGACGCCAGGTGATCTCTGTCTCGGGCGACGGCGGCCTGTCGATGCTGCTGGGGGAGCTGATCACCGTCGCCGCCCACCGGCTCCCGGTCAATGTGGTGGTGTTCAACAACTCGACGCTTGGCATGGTCAAGCTGGAGATGCTGGTGGACGGGCTCCCGGATTTCGGCGTGGACGTCCCGGACGCCAACTACGCCGCGGTGGCCCGGGCTTTGGGGTTCCACGCCGTGCGCGTCACCGACCCGTCCCGGATCGAGGCCGCCTACCGGGAAGCCTTCGCCCACCCCGGGCCGTCGCTCGTGGAGCTGATCACGGACCCCAAGGCGCTGTCCCTCCCGCCGAAGATCAAAGGCGCGCAGGTCCTGGGCTTCGGTACGGCCATGTCCAAAGTCGTCCTGAACCGGGGCGCCGGCGAGGCCGTGAGCATGGCCCGCAGCAACCTGCGCAACATCCCGCGGCGCTGACAGCCCTTCGCCGCGGACGTCGCCGCGTCCGCCTCCATTTCGACGGTTCCGTGCGGGTTCGACGGCCGTATACGTTGAGTGGGCAGGGAATCGTCGAATCGGCCGGGGCAGCGGCCTCATAAAACGTGGTCGCTCTTTTCCGCCCCCGCTGGTTGACTGGCCGTAGGCGGGGATCTCCGGCTTTCTACATTCGCTGTTGTGAGGGCCTTGGGGGCGCGATGAAACAGAAGACCACAGCGCGGCTTGCTGCCGTGGCGGCTGCCTTGGCGCTGGCCCTGACGGCCTGTTCCGCCTCGCCTCCGGCGATGGTGAAGGCCGACGGCGTCGAACGCGTTGCGGCGGAGTGGTCCGCCTATCCGTCCGAGTTGGCTCAGCTCCGGGCGTCGGCGCGGAAGCTGGGCGCCGCCCTGCTGGCAGACGGCGGCGACGCCGGAGGCGGCAACGTGGTTTCGTCCCCGGGCAGCCTGCTGATTGCCCTGGCCATGCTGCGGGTGGGTGCATCCGGCGCAACCGCTGCCGAGATGGACAGTGTGCTTGGCCTCCCCGCGGAGCATCGCGACGAAGCGCTGAACGCGCTGCTGGCATCCCTGGAAGTTTTCGACGGCGACCCCGGCAAGGTGGATGAAAAGGACCCGCCGCGCCGGCCGGTCCTGCACGCGGCCAACGGCTTGTTCGTGGACAAGGGCGAGCCCACGGGGGAACGCTATCTGCAGTCCCTGGCGCGGCATTACGGGACCGGCGTGTACCCGGTGGACTTCCAGGACGAGGACACCACCAGGCCGGCGATCGATGCGTGGGTAAACCAGAACACCGGCGGACGGATCAAGAAGGCGCCCGCGAAGTACGACCGCAGGAACACTTTCAGCGTGCTCAACGCGGTGTACTTCGCCTCGGCGTGGAAGGTCCCTTTCGACCCGGCGGACACCACTGACCTGCCATTTACGACGCCCGACGGCGGGCAGGTTGCAGTCCCCACCATGTCGGGCGTCCAGGACCTTGCCTACGCCCGGGGTGCAGGCTGGCAGGCCGTCGATTTGCCCTACGCCGAGGGATTTGTGATGCGGCTGGTGCTCCCGGATGCCGGGACTCCCAGGCCCGGAGCGCAGGAGCTTGCCGACGCCGCCCTGGCCCTTGAAGCCGCCGCCCCGATGCCCGTGCAGATCGTCCTGCCAAGGTGGGACCACAAGAGCGACTTTGACCTGCGCCAGGTCTTCACTGACCTGGGGCTGCAGACAATGCTCCAGACCCAGACCGACTTCGACTCCATCCAGCGCGGCCTCAAGCTTCAGGAAGCCGCGCAGGCGGCCGGCATCACTGTGGCGGAGAAGGGCACGATTGCCGCCGCCGTGACCCAGATCAACGCTCGGGCCGTCAGCGGCGTGGCGGCAATGGAGGTGATCCGTTTCGACCGGCCGTTCCAGTATGAGATCGTCCACGTCGAGACCGGCCTGCCGTTGTTCATGGGCAGGGTGTCGGATCCCCGCCCGTCCGGCGGGTCCTGAGTCGACGGACGGCGCGCGCCCAGCCTCCGATTCGACGGTCGCGTGCGTGCTCGACGGCGGGATGCGTCGAGTGCGCAGGGAACCGTCGAAACGGCCGGGCTAGCGCGGGCCGCCCTGCCACAGCGCATCGAACGGCGCTCCCGAGGCCACCCGGTTGCGGATGCCCGCGGTCACAAACGCCTTGGCCGTCCGGGCAGCCTCGAGCGGGGTCGCGCCCTTGGCCAGCTCGGCCGTCACGGCGGCGGCCAGCGAGCAGCCGGCGCCGGAGACCGCCACTTCGCCCACCTTCGGGGCGGACAGGACTTCCAGCGTCTCGCCGTCGTAGTAGACGTCGACGGCGTCCGGCCCGGCCAGGCGCACACCGCCCTTGGCGAGCACCGCGGCGCCGCTGAGCTCGTGGATCCGGACGGCCGCGGCCTTGAGCGATTCGAGGTCGGTGATGTTCAGGCCGGAGAGGGACTCTGCTTCGAAGTGGTTCGGCGTGACAAACGTGGCCAGCGGCAGGATCTGCGCCTTGAGGGCCTGGTCCGTGTCCAGCGCGTGGCCCGGCTCCTGGCCCTTGCAGATCAGCACCGGATCCAGCACGACGTTGGTGAAACCGCCCGCGGCCAGGGCCGAAGCCACTGTCGAAATCGTCGCCGGACTGCCCAGCATGCCGATCTTCACGGTGTCCAGAATCGACGGTGCGCCGGACGCAGCACCGTACGCCGCCGTCGTCGCCTCCAGCTGGTGGGCGATGACCTGCTGGTCGACCGGGACGAAACGGTGGTTCCAGTTGTCCTGCGGATCGAAGGACACGATGCAGGTCAGGTTGGCGATGCCGAACACGCCCAGTTCCTGGAAGGTCTTCAGGTCGGCCTGCGCGCCGGCGCCGCCGGTCGCTTCGGAGCCGGCGATGGTCAGGGCGACGGCGGGAGCAGCCGCGGCGTCGTCGTGGGCGGGGGCCGCCAAGGCGGCGGAGTCAAAGGCGGTGGAGGTCATGGTCCCATCCTGCCATCACCGGAAAACCGCCCGCATTGTGCGCATGACCAATATGAACAAAACCCACGTGTTCCGGATCACCGCGAATAAGGTGGCGGACGGTGTTGCTTTCTTGCGGCGCCGGATCCAGGAAGGTTCATTGATGAGCACCCAGCTGTCCGAATCGGCACAGACGAGACGAGCCGTAAGCAATATTCTCAAAGGCTCTGCCGGCAACCTCGTGGAGTGGTACGACCTCTACGTCTACACAGTCTTCGCGGCGTATTTCCAGTCGCACTTCTTCAATTCCAAGGACGAGCTCCAGGCCGGCCTGGAGGCGATGGCCGTCTTCTCGACGTCGTTCCTCATGCGCCCGATCGGCGCCTGGTTCTTCGGCCGCTACGCCGACCGCAAGGGCCGCAAAGCGGCGCTGACGCTCAGCGTGACGCTGATGTCGGCCGGCTCCTTCGCCATCGCGATCCTGCCGACCACCCAGCAGATCGGCGTCTGGGCCCTGATCCTGCTGATCTTTGTGCGGCTGATCCAGGGCTTCTCCGTCGGCGGCGAATACGGCACCAGCGCCACCTACATGTCCGAGGCCGCCACCTCCAAGCGCCGCGGATTCTTCTCCAGCTTCCAGTACGTCACGCTGATCGGCGGCCAGATGCTGGCCCTGCTGGTCCTGGTCATCCTGCAGAACACCATGGACAAATCAGCGCTGACCGAGTGGGGCTGGCGCATCCCGTTCGCAATCGGCGGCGTCGCGGCGCTTGTGGTCCTGTGGCTGCGCCGCTCGATGGAAGAAACGGTGTCCGAGGAGCAGGTCGAGGCCGCCAAAGTTCCCGCCGTTGCCGGCGTTGCGCAGCCGGGCACCATGAAGCTGCTTTTCACCCAGTACTGGAAGCCCCTGCTGATCTGCATTGGCGTCACCCTCGGCGGCACCGTGGCCTTCTACACGTACACCAACTTCATCCTTAAGTTCATGAACGATACCTCCGGCATCGCCAAGACCGACACGTCGGTGATCAACTTCTGGGCGCTGTTCATCTTTATGCTGCTCCAGCCGGTCTACGGCATGATCTCCGACAAGGTCGGCCGCAAGCCGCTGCTGCTCTGGTTCGGCATCACCGGCCTGCTGTTCACCTGGCCGCTGCTGTCCACCCTGGCCGGGACCAAGGACCCGTTCACGGCGTTCCTGCTGATGATGGGCGGCCTGCTGATCGTCGGTGGCTACACCTCGATCAACGCCCTCGTGAAGGCCGAGCTGTTCCCGGCCTCCATCCGTGCCCTCGGCGTGGGCCTGGGGTACGCCATTGCGAACTCGCTGTTCGGTGGCACGGTTCCGCTGATTGGCGCCGCGCTGCAGAAAGCCGGCCAGGTGGACCTGTTCTTCACCTACGTCACCGTTGCCATCGGCCTTTCGCTGCTGGTCTACATCTTCGCGCTGAAGAACAAGAAGTCCACGCACCTGGACCACGAACAGGGCCACGCGTGGGAGTCCGCTGCTGCCCCGGCCGGGTCCGGCGACGGCCGCATGGACGATGACAAGGACCTCGTCGACGCCTCGCGCCGCTAGGGCCAACGGCCGCTCGCGAACGGGCGAGCTTACGACGGCGGGTTGCCGGCTACGGGACGTACGTTCCGGGAGCCGGCGGCCCGCCGTCGTCGTGGCTCCTGCTGCTGTCGACGTCGTCATGGACGACGACGAAGGTCCAGACGCTCAGCCGGCCGAGGGCTGCGGAGGCAGCCAAGCCGGCCGCGGCCATCAGTGACGGCGGGTCACCGAAACCCCCGAACGGCAGCCCCATCAAGGCGCCGAGTGCCCCGAAGGCGGCAACGTGCAGCCACTGATTACGGACCGGCCGCAGCAGCAGTCCCAGGGGCATGCCCAGTCCCCAGCCGAAGAACGCTGCCGGTGCGAGGCCCACAACGAGGGCGATCACTGTTAAGAAGATGCCGTCCAGGCTGCCTTGGCCAAGGTACACGGAAGATGCGCCCCACAGCAGGCCGAACGTCAAGTCCGCCACGAGAATGCCGATCCACACCGCGCTGGTACCCATGACTACGCGGTTGGGTCGGTAGCGGGACGTCGCCAGGTTGCCAGTAGGCTGCACCTTTCCCCCCGGGTCGATTGTGTGTTCCGCCATTGTAGGGCGGCCGATGTCGGGAGTGAGAGAATGGAGGCGGTTCCCGCGGCCCGCCCGCCAGGTGCCATCCAGTGCTAATACAGCCGGCGGCCGCGTTGTCCTCCATGAGGATCCGGACGCCAGGCGAACCACTATGAATGGAACACCCATGACTTCCGCCAAGACTTTCCCGGCCGCCGCGCCGCCGAGGTTCGCCTCGATCGGTTCCCCCTACTTCGGCATTCTATTGGCCGTTATGGCCGTGGTGCTGATCCTGTCCAATATCGGCGCATCCAAAGGTGTGGCGATCGGCCCGATCATCACCGACGGCGGCTTCTTCCTCTTTCCGCTGGCCTACATCCTGGGCGACGTCATCAGCGAGGTCTACGGGTTCAAGGTGGCGCGCAAGGCCATCATCACCACTTTCGCGCTCTCGGTCTTCGCGTCCCTGTGCTACTGGATCGTCATCGCCCTGCCGGGCTTCGACGACGACTTCGGCGTCGCCAAGCAGGCCGCGCTGGAAGGCGCGCTGGGACCGGTCCCGCAGATCGTGCTCGCCTCCCTGCTGGCGTTCCTGGCCGGGCAGACCATCAACGCCTGGATCCTCGTGAAGATGAAGACCCGCACGGGGGAGAAATCCCTCTGGGCGCGCATCATGGGTTCTTCGGTCGCCGGGGAGTTCGTGGACACCCTGATTTTCTGCAGCATCGCAGCCTCCGTGATCGGGATAACCGACGTCGGCACGTTCGTGAACTACGTCGCCGTGGGCTTCCTCTACAAGACCCTTGTGGAGTTCCTCTTCGTCCCGGTCACCGCGGCCGCGATCGGCTGGATCAAGAAGCGCGAACCGAGCTACGGGGCATAAGGGCCGGCCCGCAGCCGCTTCGACGGTTCCGTGCCCACCCGACGCTTCGAATCGTCTAGTCGGCAGCGGACCGTCGAAACGGCGTGCTGTTGCCGCGGCTCAGTGCCCTTAGCACCCGGTACTTGAACTCAACCTCATTAAACAGGTCCTTCCATTCGATCCGGATGAACGTCCAGCCCTGCTCCATCAGCGCCTTCTCGCGGCGCCGCTCGGCGAACAGCACGTCCCCGGTGGGCCGGTAATCGAAGTACTTGGTTTTTCCATCGAACTCCAGGGCAACCTTCCGCTGCGGCCAGGCAAAATCCAGCCGGTGCTCCCCGGATTGAGTGCGGACCACGTACTGCAGCTCGGGTGGTTCGATCTTGAGCCTGTGCAGCAGTTCCTTCGTCAGGCTCTCCCCGGCCGACTCAGAGCGAGGATCCGCCAGTTCGAGGGCGCGCCGCAACGCGACAACTCCGTTGCGGCCTTCGAGATCGGCGCACCGCGCCCGCAGGAGGCCAAGATCAGCGCCCCTCCGAGCGGCGTGATCCATCAGGATTACGGCTTGCGGCACTGTGAACATAAGGCAGCAGTCCACCACGGTCCGTTCCACCGAGGTGCAGGGAAGCCCGTCCACGAAGCACACTTCGCGGCTGCCCAGGAACCGCGTGTGCGCCACGACGTCGCGCCCGTGCGAGATCCCGGAGGGGCAGTTTTTCTGGGTGAGGTGCACCCTGTCGTCAACTTTCCACAGGTAGAGGCTGTGCAGGGCGGCGCCGGACGTGTGGCTATAGGCGGAGCCGCCCGCCGACGTCGTCAGCGTACCCAGTGCGTGCGCGAATATCAGCTGCCGTCGTCTGGCAGTGGCGTTCAATCCAGCCCACCATTCGGCGCGGGCATAGGTGCCACGGCGCAGCCGGACGAGCTCCGCGCCCCGCACCAGCTGGGCGATGGCTCGGGAGTTGAGCCCGGCCGCCAGGAGCTGGTCCGTGCGCCAGAGGTCCGAGGTCGCCGGAAGTTCGCAGGTCACGGGACCAGTGTCAGCCACCCGCCGCGGGGGTGACCAGAGTCCCGGGCGGGTATGTGGATAAAGCCCGGTTCGACGGTTCCGCGCCCACTCGACGGCTCCCGACGTCGAATGCGCAGGGAACCGTCGAAATGGCGACGGCGCCGGGGCGGAACCTACGAGTAGTACTGCCGCAGGGTCTCGGCCTTGAACTCGAAGAAGTTGCCGGCCTCGATGGCGAGACGGGCGTCGTCGACCATTTTCACCACGAAGCGCTCGTTGTGGATCGAGATCAGGGTGGCCGAGACCATCTCCTTGGCCTTGAACAGGTGGTGGATGTAGGCCCGCGAATAGTTCAGGCAGGCGTAGCAGTCGCAGCCTTCCTGCAGCGGGCCGAAGTCGCGCTTGTACATGGCGCCGGAGAGGTTGTACCGGCCGGTGGGGTGGTAGAACGCCGAGTTCCGGGCCACCCGGGTGGGGGAGACGCAGTCGAAGGTGTCCGCGCCGTTCTCGATCGCGGTGAAAATGTCGTCCGGTTCGGAGATGCCCAGCAGGTGCCGGGGCTTGTTCTCCGGAAGCTCCTCGTTGCACCAGCGCACGATCGTGCCCAGGTTCTCCTTCTCCAGTGCGCCGCCGATGCCGAAGCCGTCGAAGTTCATCGCGCCGAGGTCCCGGCAGGCCTTGCGGCGCAGGTCCTCGTACTGTGCGCCCTGGATGACCCCGAAGAGTGCCTGGTAAGGCTTGCCGGCGCGTTCAGCGGTCAGCCGGAAGTGTTCGGTGATGCAGCGCTCGGCCCAGCGGCGGGTGCGCTCCAGCGACTCCTCCTGGTAACCCCGGGAGTTCTGCAGCGTGGTCAGCTCGTCGAATGCGAACATGATGTCCGCGCCGATCTGGTGCTGGACGTTCATGGAGATCTCGGGGCTGAAGCGGTGCCGGTCGCCGTTGAGGTGACTCTTGAACCACACGCCTTCCTCGTCCACATGGGCCAGCCGTTCCTTGCCGGGGGCGACGGCGTCGTCGGGTCCCGAATGGTCCACCGACTTCATGTCGATGACCTTCTTGAACCCGGAGCCCAGGCTCATCACCTGGAACCCGCCGGAGTCGGTGAACGTGGGCCCGCGCCAGTTCATGAACGCGCCCAGCCCGCCAGCCTCGTCCAGGATGTCCGCGCCCGGCTGCAGGTACAGGTGGTAGGCGTTGGCCAGCACGGCCTGCGCGCCGAGTTCGGCGACGGACTCCGGGAGCACCGACTTGACGGTGGCCTTCGTGCCGACGGCGATGAACGCCGGGGTCTGGATCTCGCCGTGCGGCGTCGTGATGGTGCCGGTGCGGCCGAGGAACTCCCCGCCGTTGGCGGCAACCTGATCGGCCGACGGCGAGCAGCTTTCACTCAGGCGCTTGCCCACCCGGAAGGAAAACTCGGACTGCCGGGCGGGAGCGGGGGGCAAGGACGCAAAGTCAGGATTGGCTGGCACCGTTCAAGTGTGCCAGCTAACAGCCTGCAACCCTTAGTGCAGCGGATCGGATGTGGGGTAGTTCTCAGCCCGCCACTTGTCCCAGTAGCTGCGGATGGACTCCAGCTGGTGCGCGCCGAGATCGTACGTCGAGACGATGACCAGGGAACCGCCCTCGGGCCTGATGTCCTTGATGGCGGGCTGGTCGGCCACGATCACCAGGCCCTCGCCGTGTTCGGCGTAGTGGTGGACCGTCAGCCCCACCTGGTGGTTGCTGCGGAACCAGACCTTGCCGGAGACTTCCTCGCCCGTGGCCAGGGTGAGCGAGTACGGTTCTCCGGGCTTGGGGACATCCGACAGGCCCAGGTTTTCGATGGCGGACCCCTCGTTGCCGGGGACGGAGAAGAAAAAAGTCCGGCGTTTGCCGTGCGGATGCCGCTCAAGGGCAAAGCGGAGCTGCTGGATGAAGGTCAGCCAGCCCTGGGTGATGTCCTCGTCCCAGGCGGCCCACTCGGAATTGTGGTCCACCGCGGCCCGGGTGACGCTGAGTTCCGTGCCGGTCGGAACGGGCTTCAGGGTGAACACGTCCCCGCCGTCGACCACGAGGGAGGTGTGGTCGGCGCCTTCGATCACATTCGGGCTGAAGTAGATCTCATTGATCTCGGCCGCCTGGTCGTCGGCTTCCCAGCCGTGCCACTGGGCAACCTTGGCGGGCTCGCGCAGCATCGTCCAAACCTGCTGCGCGTCGGAGTTGATCACAACGCTCAGATTGTTCGTCATG
This sequence comes from Arthrobacter sp., assembly GCA_035466775.1. Lineage (GTDB taxonomy): Bacteria > Actinomycetota > Actinomycetes > Actinomycetales > Micrococcaceae > Arthrobacter. The sequence continues at coordinate 14,628 of DATIUQ010000004.1, read as the reverse complement.
GGGTGAATCTACAACGCACTGCCCTGAGGGGATAGGGGCCAAACGCCTCAGGAGCGGACGGACTCGAGTTCGTTGCCGATGCGGCGGTCCAGCTCCGGTGCGCCGATGGTTTCCGAACCGCCATGGGCACGCAGGTAGAGCAGCGCCTCGAGCCGGAGGAGCCGCCACTCACGTTCCGCATCCGGATTCGAGTTGTCCATCGACCGGAAAATTTCCTTGTCGTACAGGTTCGGTTCGTTCAGTGAGCGCTGGCGGACCTTGGCATTGATCCGTGCCTTGAACGGGTCCGTCTCCATGGCGTCGGGGGCCCGGAGGAACTTCTCGTAGACAGCGGCCCGGTCCTCCTGGCCGAGCTGGCGGCAGATGTAGCTGGACAGGGCCAGCGAAGCCTCCACCGACGACCAGCGGCCGCGGTTTCCGTCGAAGGGCAGCACATTGAGCAGGTCGGCAACAGCGAGGGCGTTTTTGGCGTCCTTGAGGATGATGAACAATTCCTGCGCGAGGTCGTTGAGGTCCTTGAGGCAGCTGCCGGACTTCGTGTTGATGCCCTTGGCCAGCCGTTCGCTGAGCAGCAGCACCCCCACGGACTTCGGGTGGGCCGCGGCAGCCGCTTCCACGACGGCCTCGGGCGTGCCCTCCAGCGCAGGGATCAGCGCCAGGTCCTCTTCGCTGGGGCCGCTCACCACGGGCGGAACCGGCGGAACCGGCGGAACGGGCGGGACGACGACGGCGGCAGCTGCGGCGCCGCCGTCGGGCTCCTGGCTCCCGTCCGGTTCGCCCGGCTCGCCCCGTGCTCCGTCATCCGTGGCCGGCTCGACGAGCTGCAGTGGGGTCTCGGCGTCGTCGGACGGAGCTTCCTCGGCTTCGCCAGCCGCCTCCAGAATCAGGACGGTGGAGGCCGCCGCGATCCGGAGGCCGCCGCCGCCGGTGAGGATCGCCAGGACCATGGCGGGGGTACCGAAATCGTCGGTTTCAACATCCACGCGCTGGATTTCGGCGGAGCGGTTGCCGTCGGGCAGGAGCAGATGGTCGCCGCTCTGCAGAGATCCAGCCTGCTGTTCGATGTAGTTCGGGGCGGCCGGGGGGTGGGTCATCTGGAGTCCTTAAATTCTTTTGCGGTCCGCCCAACAGTCTACAAAGGCGCGCGTGGGCAGCCGGCGGAAGTCAGTGCCCGCAGCCGGCGGCGGTCAGTTCCCGACGCCCGCGAAGGCCAAGGCCTGCCGGATCAGGGCGCCGCGGCCGCCGCTGAATTCGAGCTGGACATCCGAGCTCATGACTTCCTGCGGCGTCATCCAGGTCAGTTCCAGGGCGTCCTGGCGCGGGGTGCATTCGCCGGTGACCGGGATGATGTACGCCAGCGCGACGGCATGCTGGCGGTCGTCGGTGAACCCGGTGTGGGACGGGGACGGGAAGTACTCCGCCACCGTGAACGGCACCGGGCTGATGGGCAGCTGCGGAAACGCGAGCGGTCCCAGGTCCTTCTCCATGTGGCGCAGCAGCGCCGCGCGGATGGTCTCCCGGTACAGCACCCGGCCGGAAACCAGCGAGCGGACCATGGTGCCGTCCTCGTCGGCCTGCAGCAGCGTGCCGACCTCGTTCACAAACCCGAGCGGGTCCAGCCGGACCGGGACGGCCTCGACATAGACCATGGGCAACCGCCCGCGGGCCTCGAACAAATCATCGTCGGAGAGCCAGCCGGGGTTCGGGTCAGGAGTGCGAACGTTCATGGTTAAGTTCTACCCCATCCCCGCCGGTACGTTGTGGTCACACTCACCCGGCGGCGGGTGCCGCGGAGATCCAGAGCGGCGGGTGGGCGGCGGTACCGTCCGCATCGGGATTGGCCACGTGAAGGGTCGGGATCACGGCCTCCTCGATGACCGCGGCCTCGTGCCCGGCCTCCTCGAGACGTTCGCGCAGGGCGTCGAGGGCACCGGCGTATTCGAAGCCCAGGCCCGCACTGCCGGCACCGCTTCCGGCGCCGACCATCAGGATCCCGCCGTTTTTCGCCGCAAACGCCTCCGACTCAGCGGTGTCTGTGTCAGCAGTGCCGGCACCGGGGACCGGGCGGGGCAGGGCGCCGATGTTGCGCAGGGTCTGGGCCGCAGCGACGGCGTCCTCTGCGAACCAGACGCCGACGACGGCGAGGGCCGGGTCCGCTTCCGGCGACCCGCCCCAGCTTCCGTCGCTGGCGCGCGTGGCCGGATCGGCCAGGAAAGTGAAACCGTCAGCGGCGGTGATGCGGCAGGACGGACCGTGATCCGCCTCGATGAGTTCCGCGGTGGTGCCGCCGGCCGTGGTGCTCTCAGCCGCGCCGGCCTCCTTGGTCCGCCGGGCAAACTCCTTCAAGTCACCTACCTCGACGCCCAGGGACGTGGTGCCGTCCTCGGCAGAGCCCTGCTCGGCGAAGTGGAGGGCAAGGCGGCCGGAGCCGGCGTCGAACTCCCGCCAGGTGGGCTCGTCAACAGTCTTGACCATGCCCAGGCTGGTGAGCAGCCGCTCCCATTCGTCCAGACGGGAGGTGAAGTGGATCGGGCGGACACGCAGCATCGTTGCTCCTCAAGGTTGGAACGGTTTCCGGCTTTCAGGGATATCGTCCCACCAAAGCCGACTCTTGTGGGTAGTGCGGAGCACAATAGTGCCATGGCTGATGAACTCGAAGAGCTGCTGGTGCAGGACGCCGCCCAGTGGCGCGGCTGGCTGGAGCAGCACCACGCGGACAGCCCCGGCGTCTGGCTGGTGCTGCACAAGAAGGGCGGCTCCGTGACGGAGCTGGACTACGAAGCCGCCCTCCAGGAGGCACTGTGTTTCGGCTGGATCGACGGCCAGGGACGGCGCCGCGACGCAGAGAGCTCCTTCCAGCGGATGACCCGCCGGGGACCGAAAAGTGTGTGGTCCGCCCGGAACGTGGAGCGGATCGGGCGCCTCGAAGACGAGGGCCGGATGGCTCCCGCCGGGCGCGCCGCCGTCGACAGCGCCAAAGCGGACGGCCGCTGGGAAGCGGCCTATTCCGGTGCGGCGACGGCGGAAGTCCCCGCGGACCTGGCAGCGGCCATCGCCGCCGAGCCGCGGGCACAGGCGATGTTCGACGTCCTGACCTCGGTGAACAGGTATGCCCTGATCTACCGGACCAACGGCGTCAAGCAGGCCGCCACCCGGGAGAAGAAGATCGCGGGATTCGTCGAGATGCTCGCCCGGCATGAGACGCCGTACCCGCAGAAAAAGCGTCCGCCAGAACCCTGACCGCCAGAACCCTGACCGCCAGAACCCTGACCGCCGGCGCCTTGGCCGAGGCGCCCGGGCAGCCGGGCCGGCGGACGCTAGAAGCCGACGCCCATGGCCTGGGCGACCACCACGGCCGACGCCGAGGACCACGCCTGCGGATGGCACGACGCCGGATACGGCACCGCGTATCCCGCCTCCTCCGCGCTGATGCCGGCGAACAGTTCCGGCAGGCGGTGGCCGAAGGAGCCGGACGCGGCCAGCAGGCCCTCGGCGATGGTCCGGGCCTCGGAGAGGAATCCCTCGGCGAGCAGCCCCCGGACCGCGATCGCGGTGTCGTGGCTCCAGACCGAGCCGCAGTGGTAGCTGAACGGCCAGAAGCCGGCGGCCCGCCGCGAAATCGTGTGCACGCCGTAACCGGAGAACAGCTCGGGGCTCAGGAGCCGGTCCGCCACGAGCCGTGATTCCGAGGCATCCAGGATTCCGGTGCCGAGCAGGTGCCCCATGTTGGACCCGGGGATGTCCAGGGGATCGCCATGCCCGTCGAGGGCCATGGCAGGGAAGGGACCGCCGTCGTCCTCGACCCAGAAGCGCTCACGGAAATTCTGTTGCAGCGCCTCGGCGAAGTCCCGCAGCGCCTGGCCTCCGGGCTCACCATAGGCGTCGAAGAGATCGGCAGTGTCGACGGCGGCCTGATAGGCGTAGCCCTGGACCTCGGACAGGGCGATGGGCCCGTCGGCCTGGCGGCCGTCGCGGTACTGCATGGCGTCCCGGGAATCCTTCCAGCCCTGGTTGCTGAGCCCGTGGCCGGTAGCATCCTGGTAGCTGAGGAATCCGCTGTTCGGGCTTCCGGGCGTGCCCCCGGCGGCCAGCAGCCATTCCACCGCCCGTGCCGCGTTGGGCAGCAGCGAGCGGACCGCCGCGTCGTCCAGGCCGGACTCGCCCAGTTCGGCCAGCAGGCACAGCCACAGCGGGGTTGAGTCCACGGCGCCGTAGTACACCGGCGGCAGGCGCAGGCCCTGGCTCTCCAGCACCAGTTCCTTGGACCGGAGCTCGTGCAGGATCTTGCCGGGTTCCTCGGCGGCGGCCGGGTCGTGCCGGGTGCCTTGGAAGGCGGCCAGGGAGCGCAGCGTTCCGGCGGCGAGCCCGGCGTCGAGCGGCAGGAGCAACCGCGCGGCCCAGAGCGAGTCACGTCCGAACAGCGTGAAATACCAGGGCGCCCCGGCGGCGAGGAACGGCGCGTCAGGCAGCTTCCGGGTGGCCAGGCGGAGACCGGCGAGATCATCGAGTGCGTTGTCCACCAGCAGGCCCAGGGCGCCGGACGGCTCGGCGCGGACCCGGCGCGAGGCGGGCGGCCGGGCTGCCACCACGGCGTCTTCGCTGTCGGCCAGCACGGCCTGCCATTCCGCCTCGAACGGGCGTCCCCGCCCTGCCGTGCCGCGCCAGATCAGCCTTTCGCCGGCGGCGACGCTGCCGGGCGCCGCGACGGTCAGGGTCCGTCCGCCGTCGCGCCAGCGCAGTGTGGAATCGTCCGCCGCGAACGGCTCGGAGGGATCCCGGAAGCGGCTGAGCCGGATAGCGGCCATGTCGGTGAAATCCGCGGCGAGCCGGATTTCGATTTCCACATCGAGCGACTCGAGGGAGGTAGCCACGTGCAGGGAGTGCCGGACGACGCCGGGCGTGACGGTCCAGATCTGCAGCAGTTCCACGGCGGGGTCCTCCGTGGGCCCCGGGATGCCGCGGACCAGCCCCCGTACCCGCAGCACACCGCCGGGTTCCGCCTCGACCGTGGCGGGTTCCGGCTCCATGCCGTTCACCCGGACCTCTGCCCGGCACAGCATCCGGGTGTCCCCGTGCAGCAGGCCCGTGAACCAGCCGCCGCCCGCGGCGCTTGAAGGGTTGGCGGCGCCGCCGGCACTGGGAGCGCCGGCCAACCGCCCGTCGGCGTCGAGCCACAGTTGGGTGGGGGCGGCAACGGAGCAATGCTGGCGGTGGAGCGCTGGCTGAACTGTCATGCGCCCCACCCTATGCCGGGAGGCGGACCGGCTCAACGGGCCCCGCGGAGGGCGGCCCCGGCGCCCAAAGTCCGTCGGTGATGAACGGCCGCGCCGGTGGCGGCCTACGCCGACGGCAGGTCGTCCACCGGGAAGGCCACTGCCTCGCCGACGACGCGGAGGCACAGTTCGGTGCCGGGGCGGGCGATCGAGGCGTTCCAGTGCCGGATCGTGATGATCTCGCCGCCGCCGGGGTAGCGGTGGTCGGCGACGGCGCCCTCCGCGAGGACGGGCGGGACGGCCAGCTTGAGCCGGACGGTGGTTTCCGGCCCGAAGTAATCGGTGTCCACGACGACGCCGCGGATGGGGCCGTCCTCGGCGATCCGGATCTGCTCCGGGCGCAGCATCAGCTGGACCCGGCCCTGCGCGGGAGGCCGGCGCACGGGGATGCCGCCCAGGGAACACGTGGCCAGGGACCCTTCCATCCACGCGTCGAGGATCACGGCGTCGCCCAGGAACTCGGCGGTGGCGCGGTCCGCGGGGCGGGTGTAGACGATGAACGGGTTGCCGATCTGCGCCAGCCGCCCGCCGCGCATCACGGCCACCTGGTCCGCGAAGGACAGGGCCTCGCCCTGGTCGTGGGTGACCAGGATCGTGGTGACGCCGGCGTCGTGGAGCACCTTGCCCACGGCCCGGCGCGTCGCCACGCGCAGGCCGGCGTCCAGGGCGGAGAACGGTTCATCCAGCAGCATCAGTTCCGGCTCGCGGGCGAGGGCGCGGGCCAGGGCCACGCGCTGCTGCTGCCCGCCGGAGAGCTCGTGCGGGCGGCGCTTGGCCATGGCGGGGTCCAGCGACACCATTTCCAGCAGTTCCGCCACCCGGGCCTTCACGCCGCGGTGCCCGCCGGGGAGCTTGGCGGCATCGAGGCCGAAGGAGATGTTCTGCCCGACGCTCAGGTGCGGGAAGAGCGCACCGTCCTGCGCCACGTAGCCCACGTGCCGCTTGTGCGCCGGGACCCACACGCCCTCGCCGGCCACTTTGGCGCCGTTGAGTGAAATGCTGCCGGTGTCCGGGTGCTCAAAACCGGCGATCAGCCGCAGCAGCGTGGTCTTGCCGGAGCCGGACGGGCCCACGATCGCCGTCGTGCCGCCCTTGGCCACCGAGAGGTTGACACCCTGGAGGACGGCCTGGGAACCGAAGTTCTTGGTGACGGAGTCGATTTCCAGGTGGCTGTTGGTGCTGGTGGCTACGGATGCGGCGATCCGCGGTTCCGGGAGCCTGGAAGGGCTGTGGTCGGTCACTGTCCTGCTGCTTTCTTGGACTGCTGGAAGAGGAGGTAGGTCATCGGTGCCGAAATCAGGATCATCAGCAGCGCGTAGGGGGCGGCGCCGGCGTAGTCGATTTCGCTGCTCTTGCTCCAGAACTCGGTGGCGAGCGTCCGGGTGCCGTTGGGCGAGAGCAGCAGCGTCGCCGTGAGTTCGTTCACGATCGCCAGGAACACCAGGGCCGCGCCGCCCGCGGCGGCCGGGGCGGTGAGCCTGAGCGTGACCCGGAGGAAGGCCAGCAGCGGGGGCTTGCCGAGCGCCTGGGCGGCCTCGTCGAGTTCTTTTGGCGCCTGGGCCAGGCCGGAACGGATGTTGACCAGCGCGCGCGGGAGGAAGAGCAGCACGTAGGCCGCGATCAGCAGGGCCGAGGTCTGGTACAGGTCCGGCGCCGCCTTGATGCTGACCGTCACGAAGGCCAGGCCCACCACGATCCCCGGCAGGGAGCTCGTAATGTAGTTGGACAGCTCCAGGGCCTTGCTGAACCAGCTGGGGTGCCTTACGGCCAGGTACGCCATGGGGAACGCGACGACGGTGGTGGCCAGGGCGCCGGCAAGGCCGTACATCAGGGTCTGCAGCAGGGCGGGCAGGAACTCGTCCGCGGCCCAGATCTCCGGGCCGCCGGAGATGATCCAGCGCAGCACGAACGTCAGCGGGAGACCGAAGGCCAGCGCGGTGAGCGCGATCAGGAACAGCTGGGCCGGGAGCTGGTAGGCGTGCAGCGGAAGGCGCAGGGCGCCGGCCTGGGCGCCCGAGCCGATCCTGGCGTACCGGGCGCTGCCGCGGCTGCGGACCTCCACCAGCAGCAGGATCAGGCAGAGGAACACGAGGACGCTGGCCAGCATGTTCCCGGCGGTGCCGTTGAACGTGGACTGGTACTGCACCATGATCGCGGTGGTGAACGTGTCGAAGCGGATCATCGCGAAGGCCCCGTACTCGGCCAACAGGTGCAGCGACACCAGCAGCGCGCCGCCGGTCATCGCGATGCGCAGCTGCGGCAGCACCACCCGGAAGAAGGCGCGCCAGGCGCCGAGGCCGAGGGCCGCGGCGGACTGTTCGATGGCCGGATCCAGGCGGCTGAGCGTGGCGGCCGCCGGGATGTAGACCAGCGGGAAATAGGACAGTGTGGCGATCAGCACGCCGGACCACAGGCCCTGGAGTGACGGCACGGCCGAGACCCAGGCGTAGCTGTTGACGAAGGCTGGAATGGCCAGCGGTGCGGCGAGCAGGACAGCCCATCCCTTGCGCCCGCGGAGCGTGGTCCGTTCCACCAGCCAGGCGCCGCCCACCCCCAGGACCAGGCACAGGGGCACCGTGATCGCCATCAGCAGCACCGTGTTGAGCAGGAGCTCACCGACACGCTCGCGGAAGATCAGCTCAACGGCGGTTTCCCAGCCCGTGGCCGCCGTCATCACGATGACGTAACCGAGCGGGATCAGCGAAAACAGGGCAATGAGGACGGCGAGGATGGACACCGCGGAAACGCCGAAAGGCGGGCGGGGGCGTTTGCCCCGGCCCGCCGTCGTCGTGCTTCCGGAAGTCCCGGAAGCCGCCAGCTTGGTTGTCACGTGGTTAGAGCAGTCCTGCCTTGGTCATCAGCTCGGTGACCTTGGCGGAATTGAGCTTGGCCGGATCCACGGTGGGGGCCTGCAGTTCCGTCAGCGGGACCAGCTTCTCGTTGGCCGGGACATCGGACGCGATGGCGTACTCGAAGGAAGTGCCCTTCTGCAGGACCTCCTGGCCCTTCTTGCCGGTGATGAACTTGACGAAGGCCTGGGCCGCCGCCGCGTTCTTCGAGGACTGCAGCACGCCGCCGCCGGAGACGGACACGAACGCGCCCGGGTCCTGGTTCTTGAAGTAGTACGGCGTGACGTTCTTGGAGTTCTCGCCGGTCTTCGCCTGGTCGCCGTAGTAGTAGTAGTGGTAGATCAGGGCCGCGTCGACCTCGCCGGCGTTGACCGCCTTCATGGCCGTGCTGTTGCCCTTGTAGGCCTTGTAGTTCTCCTTCATGCCCCGGAGCCACTCCTCCGCGGCGGCTTCACCCTTGAGTTCGAGCAGGGCGGAGACGATCGCCTGGAAGTCGGCGCCGGACGGCGATGCCGCCCACTTGCCCTTCCACTCCGGCTTGGCCAGGTCCAGCATGGACTTGGGCAACTGGTCCTCGGTGAGCTTGGCCTTGTCATAGACCAGCACGGTGGAGCGGGCCGCGATGCCGGTCCACTTGTTGGTGGAGGGGCGGAACGCGGCGGGCACCTGGTCGATGGTGGCCTTGTCGACGTCGGCGAAGAGTCCGGCGTTCTCCACCTGGGCCATGGCCGGGGAGTTCTCGGTGAGGAAGACGTCGGCGGGGGAGGCCTTGCCTTCCTGGATGATCTGGTTGGACATCTCGGTGTCCGAGCCCTGGCGCATGGTCACCTTGACGCCGGTTTCCGCGGTGAACGCGTCCACCCATTCCTTGGTCAGGGACTCGTGCTGGGCGTTGTAGACCGTGATCTCGCCGGAGATCTTACCGTCGGCTGCGGCGCTGCTGCTGGGGGAAGTCGAGGCGCCGGAGCCGCAGGCGGCCAGGCCGAGCGCGGCGGTGGCGGCAAGCGCGATACCTGCCAGCGCGTTGGTGCGGATCTTCATGGAGGCTGCTTTCTACAAGGAAGTTCTTAGGAACCCTAGCCCCCTGTGAGCGGGGAAGTTAGGGCATGCTCACTAGGAAAAACTGTAGGTTAGCCAAACCTAAGCAACCAAGCTGAGGACCCGTTAAGTGATGAGGATCACATCAATTACGAAACTATTGCATGACTTAATTGCCGGACGGGGATTCCGTGCGTAGTTCGGCCGGCGTGCCGGTCATCACATCCGGCGCCGCCTGCGGCGCCGGTCCGGCGGCCGCGTCTGCAGCCTCGACAGACTCTCCCGCCGGCGGGAGGCCGGACCGGCCCGTGATCGAGGCGGCGGCTTCCAGCACCATCCACGCCTGCAGCTGGGTGGAAAGCTCGACGGCGGCGCCCGCCGGGTGGCTGCGCCGCGCCGGGAGTTCCGGGCGGGTGGAGAACAGGATCCGGCCACCCTTGCGGGCCAGCGGTTCCTGGGCCGACACGATGCGGCGGCCCTCCCAGAAAGCCTCGGCGGTGTCGTTGACAAGGGTCGCCGCGGTGTCCCGGGCCTCGGCGGGAAGCCGCTCGTCGATGGCGGCCAGGGCCAGGTACCGGACGAGGATGCCGGTGAACAGTCCGCCGTCGCCCGAGCCCTCGCAGCGCAGCACCGTGGCGCTGCGTCCCATCAACGGTGCCGGGAGGGTGAGGTTCCGGGCCACGGCAGCCACCAGGGCGGAGGCGCGGGCAAGGTTGGCTTCGCCGCCAAGCTCCAGCAGCGCGCCGAGGACCGGCCCCTGGTTGTAGGTGTAAATGGAGCTTTCCAGCACCACGTCGCCGCCCGGAGCGATCCGCAGGCCGTCCTGGTACAGGCCCTGTTCCGGGTCGAAAAGCCGGGCATCCAGCCAGTCCAGCAGGGCCTGCGCCTTGGCTGCCTTGCCGGTGCGGGCGTAGTAGAGCGCCACGGGTGCTGTGGCCGGTGTGTTCTTGAAATCCCGCTTTTTGCTCCAGAACGTGCCGCCGCCGAGGTCGTCCGTGGAGGCGGAATCGAACTGCAGCGTCAGGCTTTTCAGGACCTTGGCATTCCGGCGGCGCCCCGCGGCCTTGCGGCTGTCCTCCGCGAGTTTTTCCAGCCGCAGCGTGGAGAGTGCCAGCCAGGCCATGTCGTCGTAGTAGTTGTTGACGAAGGTCAGGAAATTCCGCAGCCGGATCCCGGTGACCAGCTGCGAGGCAAGCCGGCCGGCGCTGGGCCGGTTCTCGCCGTCGAACCGTGTTCCGGGCCGGCCCTCGCTGCCGAGTTCCCGGCGGGCGGTGTCCACGAGGCAGTCCACGTAGTGCGCTTGCCACCAGTAGTGCCAGGGCCTGGCGAGATTCTTGAACCGGCCCGAGGGCCGCACGATCGCAGCGATGTGTGTCCCCGGCAGGAAGAAGAGCCGCTGCCCGAACAGCCTGGTCACCGAGCGGGCAGCTTCGTCGGCACGGAACGACCAGTTGGGGGCGGTGGAAATCTCTGCTGGGGTCATGACTCCAGCCTAGTAGCGGCAGTGCGTCCGCAGCGGGATCGTGGCAGCGCCGCGGGAGGCGATTCCGGCCCCGCGGCCGGAATTAGCCCGCATCCAGGCGGGCGGCGGGACCGCTGAAGGTGCGGAATTTCCGTATTCCAGTTAACATTCACTAACTAATGTTCCCTGCAACTTCGTGACACTGCACACAGTGTCGTGGCGGGTTCCGGTTCCACATCAAGGAGGATGCATGGACATCAAAGGTACAGTCGCGCTGATCACGGGCGGGGCCTCGGGCCTGGGCGCCGCGACAGCCAGGCGCCTGTTCGACGCCGGCGCCTCCGTGGTCCTGGTGGACCTGCCAGGCTCTGCCGGGGACGCATTCGCGGCCGAGCTGAACTCCCGGGGCGATGCCCCTGTAGAGGTCCATGTGGAGGCCCCCGCCGCCGGGGACCGAGAAGAGGCGGCCAACAAGGCGGTCTTCGTTCCCGCCGATGTCACCAGCGAGGAACAGGTGCAGGCCGCCGTCGACGCCGCCGTCGCCCTCGGCCCGCTGCGGATCGTGGTCAACTGCGCCGGCATCGCGACCCCCGGCAAGGTCCTGGGCCGCGACGGCGTGCTGCCGCTGGAGAGCTTCAACCGCGTCATCCAGATCAACCTCGTGGGCACCTTTAACGTCATCCGCCTGGCCGCTGCCGCGATGGCGGCGACCGAGCCGGCCGTGACCGGGCTCGGCGGCCCGGAGCGCGGCGTCATCATCAACACAGCCTCTGTCGCTGCGTTCGACGGCCAGATTGGCCAGCCGGCCTACGCCGCCTCCAAGGGCGCGGTCCACGCCATGACGCTGCCGATCGCCCGTGAACTGGCGCGCTCGCTGATCCGGGTGGTCACCATCGCGCCGGGCATCTTCGAGACGCCCATGATGGCCGGGCTGCCGCAGGAGGCCCAGGATTCCCTCGGCCAGCAGGTGCCGCATCCGTCCCGGCTGGGCCGCCCCGCCGAGTACGCGAACCTCGCCGCGCACATCGTGGACAATGCCATGCTCAACGGCGAGACCATCCGCCTTGACGGTGCCATCCGGATGGGGCCGAAGTGATGCGCGCCGGGGTCACCGATCCGTCCGCGCGGGCTGCCTCCGCGCCGCCTGCCTCTTACGAGGGTTTGCCGACGGCCGATTTCTTCGACTTCGAGTCGATGCTCAACGCTGCCGAACAGGCAAAGCTCGCCGAGCTGCGGGATTTCCTGGCCCGCGAGGTGGCACCCTTTGCCGGTGACTGGTGGAACAAGGCCGAGTTTCCCGCGCACATCCTCCCCAAGCTTGCTGCCCTCGAGCTCAGTGCGCCGGCCCAGCGCGGCTACAGCAACCTGTTCGCCGGGCTGGTCATCGCCGAGATCACCCGGGTGGACACCTCCCTGGCAACGTTTTTCCTGGTCCACCACGACCTCTTTGTCGAATCCCTCTACGGTTTCGGCTCCGAGGAGCAAAAGGCGCGCCTGCTCGACGACGCCGCGAACCTCCGGACCACCGGCGCGTTCGCGCTGACCGAACCCGAACATGGCTCCGACGTGGCCGGCGGCATGGAGACCCTCGCCCGCCGCGTTCCCGGCGGGGCTCCCGACGGCGGCGACACCTGGGTGCTCAATGGCGCCAAGCGCTGGATCGGGAACGGGACGTTCTGCGACTACATGCTGGTGTGGGCCCGGGACGAGGCCGACGGCGCCGTCCGCGGCTTCATCGTCGACGCGACCCTGCCTGGTGTGAGCCGGAGCAGGATCGAGAACAAGATCGCTCTGCGCACGGTGCAGAACGCCGACATCGTCTTCAAGGACGTGCAGGTGGCCGAGGCGGACCGGTTCGCCGGGATCAACAGCTTCGAGGACACCAACGAGCTGCTCCGCGGGTCGCGGATCATGGTCGCCTGGCAGGGTGTCGGCCAGCAGCTGGCCGCGTTCGACGTCGCCCGGCAGTACGCCGTCGAACGCCAGCAGTTCGGCCGCCCGCTGGCGAAGTTCCAGCTGGTCCAGCAGCAGCTGGTCACCATGCTCGGCAACGCGGTGGCCAGCATGGGCATGATGGTCCGGATCGCGCAGCTCCAGGAGCAGGGCGCCGCGGAGATGGCACAGGTGGCCCTGGCGAAGTCCTATGTGAGCGCCCGGATGCGGGAAACCGTGGCGATGGGCCGGTCCCTGCTGGGCGGCAACGGGATCGTCACCGACTACCGGATGGCCAAGATCTTCGCCGACGCCGAGGCGATCTACACCTACGAGGGTTCGTTCGAGATCAACACGCTGATCGTGGGCCGGGCCGTGACCGGGGTTTCCGCGATCGTCTAAATCTGGCGTCCAGAGGGGTGCCTGAAGCGGGCCTCTAGAACAGCGCCGGCTCTTTCTCCCCGGCCTCGATCCGGTAGTCCAGGCTGTTGTTCTTCACCGGCATGGGGCAGGTGCCGTACGGGGTAAAGGCGCTGGGGTAGTTGATGGCGCGGTTGAAGTCCAGGATCACCGTCCTGTTGCCCAGGGCGTCGACGCGCGGCCGGGCCGTGGAGACCTTCCGCCACTCGGCAGTTGCCTTCTCCGGGGCGGAGTCTCCATTCGTCTCGTCGTGGAACGTCACGGTCAGGGCCCCGAGCTTTTCCTCCTCGGCCTGCAGGTGGAACTCGTGGTCCTTGCCCGGGAGCCGGAACACCAGTTCGCCGACCGAGCGGTGGACGCCGTCGACCAGCGGGTTGGCCGTGCCGATCGGGACGGCCACGGGCTCCGGATAAGGGCGGAAGCTGGCCTCGACCACCAGGTCCGGCCGGTAGTCGAAGGTGGGGACGCCGTCGAACTCCGTGAACACGGGCGACGTCGAATCCCGCGTGCGCACGGCGTACTTGTTGGCGCGCATGGCCAGCTCCACCACCACCTGGCGGCCGTCCTCGCCGCCGTACTGGACCCAGAGCAGGGACTCCTCGTCGGACAGTGTCGCGCTGATGGTGCCGTCCACGGGGATGCCGGTCTCCACCAGCGTGAGCCCGTCAGCCGCTGCGGCGGTGAGGAACGCCGTCGTGCCGTCCGTGGACCAGAGCCCGGGAACCAGCTCGACGGCGGCCGGCCGGTCCTCCAGCCACTGGAAGGAGGTCAGCGTCAGCCAGCCGTAGTCGCTGGCCAGGGCCGTGTTGCGGCTGTTCCTGAAGCGCTGCCAGCGGGCGAGCTGGGCTTCGAGATCGCGGTGCGGGGTGCTCACGGGTTCCTCCTGGGTCATCTGTGCTGCCAGTCAGTTGGGAGTGGGTGCGGTTCCGCGGCTTGCCGCGACGAGTTGAGCTGCGGTGGCGCGCGCCGCGGCGGGGGCTGCGGGGTCGGCGTCGAGCACGCCGCTGGCCAGGCCGCCGTCGAGGAGCAGGCTCAGGCTGCGGGCGAGTTGGTCCGGGTTCTGGGCGCCGGCCTGGACGGCGAGGCCCCGGATCCAGGCCCGGACGTCCTCCTTGTGGGCCACCGTCCGTTCATGGACGCGGGTTCCGGAGGCAGATTCGGCGGCGGCGTTGATGAAGGCGCAGCCGCGGTAGCCGTCGCGGCGGCACGCGCTGGCCAGCGCGTCGAACAGCCCCACGAGCTGGTCCGCGGGGTCGGGCCCGGCTGCTTCTGCCGCGGCGTGGAGCTGGCCGGTCCAGACGCCGTCGACCTTGTCCAGATACGCCAGGATCAGGTCGTCCTTGGCCGGAAAATACTTGTAGAACGTGGCCTTCGCGACGCCCGATTCGGCGATGATCGTGTCGATGCCGGCGGCCCGGAGCCCGTGCGCATAGAACAGCCGGAACGCCGTGGACAGGATCTTGTCCCTGGCGTGCCCGGCGGGGGTGCGGGCGGCCTGCGGTGCTGCGGCTGCTGGCGGAGTCATGGCTCCATGCTACACAGACAAGTCTGTCTATGTCCGGCGCCGCCGTTGGCCGGGCGCCACATACAACAATCAGCTGACAGATTTCAAACTTTGTCAGCGAGCTACCGGAAAGGGTGGCCGCGGCGCCTT
>DATIUQ010000003.1:0-12613 GCA_035466775.1 Arthrobacter sp. | reverse complement strand
CTGAAGACCCGCGGCTACGCCGAGACCGAAGAGTCCCTGCGCAACCTGGTCCACGCCACGAAGACGGTCCGCGCCGGACTGCTCGAAGCCGCCAAGTAGCAGGCAGCCGAACCAACGGGCTCAACCAACGACGGCGGCCGGCCACCTACCAAGGTGACCGGCCGCCGTCGAACGTTTTAGTCAGCGGCTGCTGAGCAGCTGCCCTTTTGACCCCTCAAAAGGGCCGTTTCGGAGCACTCGATTCAGGATTCCCAGAGGATCTCGTCATCGACGACGCCGTCCTCGTCCGCGGAGGCCACCAGGACCTCGTCGGTGAAGTGGGAACCCAGGGTGAAGTCCAGGACGAAGTAGCGTTCCGGCTGGCCGGGGAAGATGCCCACATGGCCGAGCTTGAGCGCCTTGAGGAAGACCGCGTCGGTGAGCTGGCTCTTGTCCTCGACGCCGAACACCTTCCGCAGGTGCTCGTCCTTGATCGCGTTGCAGTGGAAGTGCCGGTACTCCTGCGGGCTGGTGCCGTCCTGCTCCAGTTCCTCGGCGATCATTTCCCGGACCTGGTCCACGAGCTCGGGCAGGAAGCGCAACCGGTAGTCAACCTTGTGCATCGCCGCTTCGTCGAAGTGGTCATGCGCATTGACATTCAGGTCAAGCTCCACGATCTGGCCCGCCAGTTCATGCTTGGCGGTGAGGTTGTGGTCCCTCCCGTGGTTGAGCTCGACCTCTCCGAAGTGCTTGCTCGCTACCTTGTTCATATCTTCAACATAGTCCTCAAAACCGGCCCGTTCCAGCATTCCCAAGGTTTTATCCGGTACTCCACCCGGCAGGGCGCCCGGTGCCGGTACATTGGGCGGATGCAAACCGTTGCCCCCGCCGTCGCCCGCGCCCGTGAACTCTACGACTCCGGAGCCACCCGTCCGCTGGCCTGGCGGCTGGAGCAACTCCGCAGCCTGCGCCGGATGCTGGCCGAGCGCCGCACGGAGTTTGCCGAAGCCCTGGGCGCCGACCTCGGCAAGCACGCCACAGAGTCGCTGCTGACGGAAATCGGTTTTGCCAGCGCCGAAGCCGCGCACCTGGAAAAGAACCTTGAGGCCTGGCTGCGGCCGCGCCCGGTCGCGGTGCCGCTCGCCGTCCAGCCGGCCAAGGCCTGGACGGAGCTGACCCCGCTGGGGGTGGTCCTGGTGATCGGCCCGTGGAATTACCCGCTGCAGCTGCTGCTGGCGCCGCTGGCCGGCGCCCTCGCCGCCGGCAACACCGTGGTGCTCAAGCCGAGCGAACATGCCCCCGCCACCTCGGCGGCCCTGGCGCGCTGGATCCCGGAGTACCTGGCCGGAGCGGCGGAGGTGGTCCAGGGCGGCATCCCGGAAACCACGGCCCTGCTGGCCCTGCGCTTCGACCACATCTTCTTCACCGGAGGCGACGCCGCCGCCAAGGTGGTGCTGCGCGCCGCGGCGGAGCACCTGACGCCGGTCACCCTGGAACTGGGCGGCAAGTCCCCGGCCTATGTGGACTCCGCCACGGATCTGGCCACGGCGGCCAAGCGGCTCGCCTGGGGCCGGTTCATGAACGCCGGGCAGACCTGCGTGGCGCCCGACTACATCCTCGCCACCGAGGACGTGCTGGTGCCGCTCGAGCGCGAACTGGTCAAGGCCATCGGCGAGCTTTTCGGCCCGGACTCCTCCCGCAGCGGGTCCTACGGCCGGATCATCGACGACCGCCACTTCGCCCGGATCGCCGCCCTCGCCGACGGCAGCACGGTGGTCCACGGCGGGGAACGGGACGCCGCCAGCCGCCACTTCGCCCCGACCCTGCTCCGGCCCGCCCCCGGGGACCCGGTCATGGGGGAGGAGATCTTCGGGCCGCTGCTTCCGCTGGTGCCGGTGGCCGGCCGGGACGAGGCCATCCGGATGATCAACGACGGCGCCAAGCCGCTGGCGCTGTACGTGTTCAGCAACGACGCCGGCACGCGCCGGGCCTTCGCCGAGCGCACGTCCTCGGGCGCGCTGTGCTTCGACGTCCCGGCGGCGCACCTGATGGTCCCGGGGCTGCCCTTCGGCGGGGTCGGCGGCAGCGGCATGGGCGCGTACCACGGGGAGCACTCGCTGCGGACGTTCTCGCATGAGCGGTCCACCCTGGCCAAGCCGCAGCGGCCGGACACCCTGGCGCTGATCTACCCGCCGTACAGCCCCGCCAAGCACCGGATCATCAGCGTGCTCGCCGGGATGGGGACGGGACTGCGCAGGCGGCTCCGCCGGGGCTGAGGCTCCCGCCGTGAGCCAGCCCTGATCCGGTCCGGGCTCAGCCCTTGCGGGGGACGGCCTGCTTCAGGGTGGAGGAGTTGAACGTGTCGGCCAGCAGTTCGACGAACAGCTGGACCTGCGCGGTCTGCTTCTCGTTGATCAGCAGGGCAAAGACATTGCGGGCCAGCCTGATCTCGGGAACGTCCAGCACCACCACCCCGGCCGGGCGGTGCAGGAGGGCCAGCTCCGGAACCAGGGCAGCGCCCAGCCCGGCCGCGGCCATCTCGAGGCTCGCATGGAAGTCATCGCTGTACGCGACCACCCGCGGGTGCAGGTTGCAGCTGGCGAAGAGCCGCTCAATTACGGTGGCGTCACTCGTGCCGGGGTGGTGCACAATCCACGGCATGTCGGACAGGTGGTCCGCCGCGACCTTGGACTCCGTGCCGATGCCCCAGGCCGCGGGCAGCACGACCCGGAAGTCGTCGTCGCCGATCCACTGCCGGTTGATGGTGTGCGGCCACGCGAGGCCGGACTGCCCCACCTGGTACACCAGGGCGACGTCGAGCTCGCCGCCGGCGCGCAGGCCCTGGATGGTCTGGGCGGGCTCCGCCACGGACACCCGCAGGTCGATGCCGAGTTTCTTCCAGGCCGGATTTACCAGGAGCCGCGGCAGCACAAACGTGGCCAGGCTGGGGAAGATGCCCAGGCGGAGTTCCTGCCGGGCGGTGTCCCCGGTGCGGGAGGCTGCCGCCATGAGCGCCTCGATGTCCGTAAGGACCTTGGCCGCATGCCGGGTCATGACCAGGGCAGCTTCGGTGGGGTGGATGCTGCGCGCCGAGCGCTGGAACAGCTCGACGCCGGTGTCGCGTTCCAGGGCCGACATCTGCTGGGATACTGCCGACGCGGTGTAGCCGAGCCGGGTGGCGGCCGCCGCGAAGGATCCCAGCCGGGTCACTTCGACAAGGGTCCGCAGGTGGACGGGGTTGATCAAGGGGCTGCCCTTCGCATGTTCCGGTGAGGCGGGACCGCAATCCCGCTTCATTCTGGCACATTGGTGGGAAACGAAATGTTGGAAAGTCGCACTCATCCGTCGGCCCCTCGGCGACGAATTGCCCGTAAGACGATTCACCAGGACGATTCAGGCGAAGCCAACAGGAGCAGATCAGTGTCAGATGCAGCAGGGATTCCCCAAGGCCGGCGAGTCGCCGTGGTTGGCAGCGGCGTGGCGGGACTGACCGCCGCGTACGTCCTGAACCGTCAGGACACCGTGACCCTCTTCGAAGCCGATTCCCGGCTCGGCGGCCACGCCCACACGCACGACGTGCCGCAGGACGGCGGCCCGATGCTCGGCATCGACACCGGCTTCATCGTCCACAACGAGCGGACCTACCCCACGCTGCTGAGGCTCTTCGCCGAGTTGGGCATCGAAACCCAGGACTCCGAGATGAGCATGTCCGTCCGCTGCGACGGCTGCGGCCTGGAGTACGCCGGCGCCCGGGCCAAGGGCCGCGGCATCCTGCCCCGGCCCTCCACGCTGCTGCGCGGACGCTACCTGCTGATGCTGCTCGAGGTGATGCGCTTCTACCGCCGGGCCCGTGCGCTGCTCGCCGAGGAGGGAACACCGGAGCTGACCCTGGGCGAGTTCCTGGCCCGGGAGAAGTTCAGCAGCTACTTCATCTCGCACTTCATGACCCCGGTGGTGAGCGCGGTCTGGTCCTGCGACCCCACCACGGCCCTGGCCTACCCGGCGCGCTACCTCTTCACCTTCCTGGGGCACCACGGCCTGCTCGGCGTCTCCGGCTCGCCGCAGTGGCGCACCGTCACCGGCGGCTCCCGCACGTACGTGGACAAGCTCGCCGCGACGCTGCCGGACATCCGCCTGTCCAGCCCGGTCACCGGGGTGCGCCGCCACGCCAACGGCGTCGAGCTGACCGTCAGGGAAGTGAACGGCGGCGTCCGCACGGAAAACTTCGACGCCGTCGTCATCGCCACCCACCCGGCCCAGGCACTGGACATGCTCACCGACGCCTCGGCCGCCGAGCGGGACGCGCTCGGCGGGATGCCGTACTCCGTCAACCACACCGTCTTCCACCGCGACGCCGCCGTGCTGCCGTCCAGTGACAACGCCAAGGCGTCCTGGAACTACCGGCTGCCCTCCTGCGACGCCCGGCCGGACAAGGTCCTGGTCAGCTACGACATGACCCGGCTGCAGCGGCTGGCCCCCGCGGACATGGGGCGCTACATCGTCAGCCTGGGCGAATCCGAGCTGATCGCGGACAACACGGTGATCGAGCGCATGGTCTACGAGCACCCGCAGTACACCCCGGAATCCCTGCAGGCCCAGCAGCAGATCCTCGCGCTCGGCGACGGGCGGCTGGCCTTCGCCGGCGCCTACCACGGCTGGGGATTCCACGAGGACGGCGCCCTCTCCGGCGTCAAGGCCGCGGAACGGCTCGGACGCTCCTGGGACGACCCCGCCATCGCCCTGAACGAGGAGTACCGCGCCGTCGCCGTCGACCCTGACCTGCAGACCGTCTCCGCGGAGGGCTCATGAGCGCCACAGCCGCCATCTACCGCACCTCCATCGCGCATGTGCGGCGCACCCCGCTGAAGAACGCGTTCACGTACCGCAGCTACAGCTGGTACGTCGACGTCGACCGGCTGCCCTCGGTGCCCCGCCTGCTCCGGCCGCTCGCCGGCTTCAGCGTGGCGGACCACCTGGGCGACCCGGACGGCACGCTCCGCGGCAACGTTGAGGCGTTCCTGGCCACCCGGGGGATAACGCTCGACGGCGGCCGGATCACCATGCTGGCCAGCGCCCGGGTGTTCGGGCACGTGTTCAACCCGCTGAGCCTGTTCTGGTGCCACGACGCCGCCGGAGAGCTGCGCTGCGTCCTCGCCGAGGTGCACAACACCTACGGCGAACGGCACTGCTACCTCCTCGAAACGGACGACGCCGGCCGGGCCAGCGTGCCCAAGGCGTTCTACGTCTCCCCGTTCAACGACGTCGACGGCGAGTACCGGATGAAACTCCCGGAACCCGGCGAACGGCTCGCCGTCTCGATCGTCCTGGAGCGCGAGGGCCAGCAGCCCTTCCTCGCCAGCATGGACGGAGAACGGCACGAGGCCACCGTGCGGAACATCCTCGCCGCGGCGCTCGCGGTCCCGCTGGCACCCCTGCGCGTCTCCGCGCAGATCCGCTGGCAGGGAATTAAGCTTTGGGCACGTCGGCTGCCCCTCATCAGACGACCACACCACCCCTCACAGGAGGCAGTTCAGTGACTATGACCGAAGCGACCGGATCGGGCGCGGCGCGCCGGACGAATGAGGCCGCAGCCCCCTACACCGTCCCGCAGCCGCCCGCCGTCGTCGACGCCGCCATCTGGCCAGGCATCGCCACGGTCCCGTCCGGCCTGAAAACCGCCGTCGCCGGCCGCGTTGCCGAGGCCATCTTCAAGGCTGCCGTCCGCCGGCTTCCGCTCGAAGTCCGGTACCCCGACGGCACCGTCCTCGGCAAGTCGGCCACGCCCGGGCACGTGTACCCCGTCATGACCATGAACCGTCCCGAGGCGTTCGCGGCCCGGCTCGGCGACGGCGGGCTGATCGGCCTGGGCGAGTCCTACATGGCCGGGGACTGGGACGCCGACAACCTCACCGCCGTGATGGAGGTCTTCGCCGCCCGCGTCGGGACCCTGGTGCCCGAGCCGCTGCAAAGACTGCGCGCGCTCTACCTGCCGCGCCAGCCGCGGAAGGAACGCAACACCGAGCAGAACACCCGCTCCAACATCTCCCGCCACTACGACCTCTCCAACGAGCTCTTCGCCACGTTCCTGGACCAGACCATGACGTACTCCAGTGCGCTCTTCCCGGAATCGGGCGAGGCGCTGAAGACCGTGGCCTGGGACGGCTTCGCCGCCGCCCAGCAGGCGAAGATCGACCGGCTGCTGGACAAGGCCGGCGTCGGACAGGGGACCCGGGTGCTGGAAATCGGCACCGGCTGGGGCGAGCTCGCCCTCCGGGCCGCCCAGCGCGGCGCCACCGTCTACTCCGTCACGCTCTCCAGCGAGCAGCAGGAACTGGCCCGCAAACGCGTCGCCGACGCCGGTTATACCGACGCCGTCACCATCGAGCTCAAGGACTACCGCGCGGTCGAAGGCGAGTACGACGCCGTCGTCTCGGTCGAGATGATCGAGGCCGTCGGCTTCGAGTACTGGGCCACCTACTTCCAGACGATCGAACGGGTCCTGGCCCCCGGCGGGAAGGTGGCCATCCAGGCCATCACCATCGCGCACGACCGGCTGCTGGCCACCCGCTCCAGTTACACCTGGGTGCACAAGTACATCTTCCCGGGCGGCGTCATTCCGTCCGTGCGGGCCATCGAGGACATCACGGAGAAGCAGACCGGCCTGCGCGTCCGCGAACGGCTCGCCATGGGGGAGCACTACGCCCAGACGCTGCGGCTCTGGGAGGAGCGCTTCATGGCCCGCTCCGACGAGGTCCAGGGGCTGGGCTTCGACGAGGTTTTCCAGCGCATGTGGCTGTTCTACCTCTGCTACTCCCGCGCCGGTTTCGAGACCGGGTACCTCGACGTGCAGCAGATCGTGCTGGACCGCCGGACGGCGGGCGAGGCGGCCGGCTGAGCTTCGCTGTAAGGCTCCTCACGCCGCGGAAGGCGGGCACCCCCGGGGGTGTCCGCCTTCTTCGTGTTCCCGGACACTACATGTGGTGTTTAACCGCACCGCGGGCCACCCTGCGCCGCGCCGCGACACGCCGTCTCCCGCGCGACACGCAGGGCAGTTAATTGTGCAAAGGTACTCCACAGCCTGTGGATTTCGTCCGCCAAAATGGCGGAAACACGGACATTTTGAGGCACCCCGCCTGTGGACTGGTGGTGCATTAAATGACATACTTGTAATACATCATCTTGGGGTCCACATCGGGCTCTTGCACTACATGTAGTATCGACATACAGTTCCAGAGCAGCAGTAAGAGCAGTAGTTCAGGAGCAGCAGTGCCCGCCCGGTGCGGCCAGTAACGGACAAGGATTCCTGTCCGGACCGGCCCGCCCGGACTACCGGCACCAAAGACGCAGCAGAGACTCAGCTCAACAGCATCGGCTCCTACGCAGCACACATTTTCGCAGTACCAAAGACTTCAACAAAAAGGGGACAGGGACCATGACCGTAACGGTTTACACGAAGCCGGCCTGTGTTCAGTGCAACGCGACATACCGCGCGCTGGACAAGAAGGGCATCGCCTACCAGAGCGTCGACATCTCGCAGGACGCGGATGCCCTCGAGCGCCTGAAGGCCCTGGGCTACATGCAGGCCCCGGTCGTCGTCACGGACCAGGACCACTGGTCCGGTTTCCGCCCCGACAAGATCGAAGAACTGGCCCAGGCTTCCGCCGTCGCGGTGGCCTGAAACGCTTCGAACGAAGACACGTCAGATGAGGTGACTCCCATGGCACTGGCAACCGCCGGTACGACGCCGGCAGCAGACACAGCGCCGGGGGCGGAAGCAGCTCAGAACCCGGACGCAGTCCGGGCCACCGGAAGCCACCTCATCTACTTCTCCTCCACCTCGGAGAACACCGCACGCTTCATCAGGAAGCTGGGCATCGACGCCGCCCGGATTCCCCTCCACTCGAGGGAACCCGCGCTCGTGGCCACCGAACCCTACGTGCTGGTGCTTCCCACCTACGGGGGCACCGGGGGAGAGGGATCCGTTCCAAAGCAGGTGATCCGCTTCCTGAACGATCCGCGCAACCGGCAACAGCTCCGGGGAGTGATCGGGGCGGGCAACACGAATTTCGGGGACAACTACTGCATGGCCGGCGACATCATCGCCGCGAAATGCCAGGTCCCCCACCTATATCGATTCGAACTCATGGGGACGCCGGAAGACGTCAGCCGGGTACAACAAGGATTGGAAGAATTTTGGACACGACTGTCGCAGACACCGAAGTGACCGGGGGCTCCCACATGGCCGCCAGCACCGCCGTCGAGAAGCACACCGTCCCCGGTGAGAAGCCGGCCATGCCGGCGGCCTACCAGGGCCTGGGCTACCACGAGCTCAACGCCATGCTGAACCTCTACGGCCCGAACGGGGAGATCCAGTTCGAGGCCGACCGCGAGGCCGCGCACCAGTACTTCCTGCAGCACGTGAACAACAACACCGTGTTCTTCCACGACCTCGAGGAAAAGCTCGACTACCTCGTCAAGAACGAGTACTACGAGCGCGAGACGCTCGACCAGTACACGATGAACTTCATCCGCGAGCTCTACAACCGCGCGTACAAGAAGAAGTTCCGCTTCGAGACCTTCCTTGGCGCGTTCAAGTTCTACACGTCCTACACGCTGAAGACGTTCGACGGAAAGCGCTTCCTGGAGCGCTACGAGGACCGCGTCTGCATGGTGGCCCTGCACCTGGCCCGCGGCGACGAGAAGCTCGCCACCGCGATGGTCGACGAGATCATCGAAGGCCGCTTCCAGCCGGCCACCCCGACGTTCCTGAACGCCGGCAAGAAGCAGCGCGGCGAGCTGGTCTCCTGCTTCCTGCTCCGCATCGAAGACAACATGGAGTCGATCGGCCGGTCCATCAACTCCGCCCTGCAGCTGTCCAAGCGCGGCGGCGGCGTGGCGTTCGCGCTGACCAACATCCGCGAGGTCGGCGCGCCGATCAAGCAGATCGAGAACCAGTCCTCCGGCGTCATCCCCGTGATGAAGCTCCTCGAGGACAGCTTCTCCTACGCCAACCAGCTCGGCCAGCGCCAGGGTGCCGGCGCGGTGTACCTGCACGCGCACCACCCGGACATCTACCGCTTCCTGGACACCAAGCGCGAGAACGCGGACGAGAAGATCCGCATCAAGACCCTTTCCCTCGGCGTTGTCATCCCGGACATCACCTTCGAGCTGGCCAAGAAGGACGAGGACATGTACCTGTTCTCGCCGTACGACGTCGAAAAGGTCTACGGCATGCCGTTCTCCGACGTCTCGGTCACCGAGAAGTACTACGAGATGGTGGACGATTCCCGGATCAAGAAGACCAAGATCAAGGCGCGCGAGTTCTTCCAGACCCTCGCCGAGATCCAGTTCGAATCCGGCTACCCGTACATCATGTTCGAGGACACCGTGAACCGGGAAAACCCGATCGACGGCAAGATCATCATGTCCAACCTGTGCTCCGAGATCCTCCAGGTCTCCCAGCCCACGACGTACCACGATGACCTGTCCTACGACCAGACCGGCAAGGACATCTCCTGCAACCTGGGCTCGCTGAACATCGCCAAGGCCATGGACTCGCCGGACTTCGGCCTGACCATCGAGACGGCCATCCGCGCGCTCTCGGCGGTCTCGGACATGTCCAACATCACCTCGGTGCCCTCGATCGCCCGCGGCAACGACCAGAGCCACGCGATCGGCCTGGGCCAGATGAACCTGCACGGCTACCTGGCCCGCGAGCGGGTCCACTACGGTTCCGAAGAGGGCCTGGACTTCACGAACATCTACTTCTACACGGTGGTGTTCCATGCGGTCCGTGCCTCCAACAAGCTGGCCATCCAGACCGGCCAGACGTTCGGCGGCTTCGAGAAGTCCAAGTACGCCTCCGGCGAGTTCTTCGACAAGTACATCGACCGGGAATGGGTCCCGCAGACCGCCAAGGTCGCGGAGCTGTTCAAGAACATCCACATCCCGACGCAGGCCGACTGGCAGGAGCTGAAGGCTTCCGTCATGGAGCACGGCATCTACAACCAGAACCTGCAGGCCGTCCCGCCGACGGGCTCGATCAGCTACATCAACAACTCCACCTCCTCGATCCACCCGGTGGCGTCCAAGATCGAGATCCGCAAGGAAGGCAAGCTGGGCCGCGTGTACTACCCGGCGCCGTACCTGACGAACGACAACCTGGAGTACTACCAGGACGCGTACGAGATCGGCTATGAGAAGGTCATCGACACCTACGCCGCTGCCACGCAGCACGTGGACCAGGGCCTGTCCCTGACGCTGTTCTTCAAGGACACCGCCACCACGCGCGACATCAACAAGGCCCAGATCTACGCCTGGAAGAAGGGCATCAAGACCATCTACTACATCCGTCTCCGCCAGCTCGCGCTGGAAGGGACTGAGGTGGACGGCTGCGTCAGCTGCATGCTGTAGCTTCAACCAAATCGTGACAGTACGACGGCGGGCGCCCGCCCGCCGTCGTACGCTTTAACTAGAGAACTAACCCAACATTGAGGGGATGACATGACCGAGAAGGTCAAGCTGCTTAGCCACGTTGAAGCCATTAACTGGAACCGCATCCAGGATGACAAGGACGTGGACGTCTGGAACCGCCTGGTCAACAACTTTTGGCTGCCGGAGAAGATCCCGCTGTCCAACGACGTTCAGTCCTGGGCAACGCTGACCCCGGACGAGCAGCAGCTCACCATGCGTGTGTTCACGGGCCTGACCCTGCTCGACACCATCCAGGGCACCGTCGGAGCCGTCTCGCTGATCCCGGACGCGCTGACGCCGCACGAAGAGGCCGTCTACACGAACATCGCCTTCATGGAGTCCGTGCACGCGAAGAGCTACTCCTCGATCTTCTCCACGCTGGCCTCCACGAAGGAGATCGACGAGGCATTCCGCTGGTCCACCGAGAACGTGAACCTGCAGAAGAAGGCCCAGATCGTCATGGACTACTACCAGGGCGACGATCCCCTGAAGCGCAAGGTGGCCTCGACGCTGCTGGAGAGCTTCCTGTTTTATTCGGGCTTCTACCTGCCGATGTACTGGTCCTCGCGGGCCAAGCTGACGAACACGGCCGACCTGATCCGCCTGATCATCCGCGATGAGGCCGTGCACGGCTACTACATCGGCTACAAGTTCCAGAAGGGCCTGGAGGGCCTGTCCGAGGAACGCAAGCAGGAGATCAAGGACTACACCTTCGAGCTGCTCTTCGAGCTGTACGAGAACGAGGTCCAGTACACGCACGACCTCTACGACTCCGTCGGCCTGGCCGAGGACGTCAAGAAGTTCCTGCACTACAACGCCAACAAGGCGCTGATGAACCTGGGCTACGAGGCCATGTTCCCGGCCTCCGTCACCGACGTGAACCCGGCCATCCTGTCGGCCCTGTCGCCGAACGCTGACGAGAACCACGACTTCTTCTCGGGGTCGGGTTCCTCTTATGTGATTGGCAAGGCTGTTAATACTGAGGATGATGACTGGGACTTCTAGTCCTGCTGCTAATGAGATTGGAAGTTACTTCAAACTCCGTCGCACAGCAGGTATCGACCTGAGGAGCTCGACCCGTTGAAGCCCCAGAGTAGCCACTCTGGGGCTTCTCCCGTCTCGGGAACTCCGTGTGACGCCGGCGGCGCTGTTACCGGCCATCGGACAGAAAGCGGAGCGAGGGCGGCCCGTCTGCGCCGTTCCGATTACCGCCGAGAGGCTGCATCAGGACGCCATAGACCGGAGGCTTGGCTAGAAGCTGCTCAACGCCCCCGTACGAGCCTGATTGTCTGCACGAGGATGCCCAGGTAGAGAAATATCGCAAAAAAGTTTGGCCGCATTCCCGCCGTATTCAAGGCGTCCAGAAGGTTGGTGACGGCGAGTGCAAGGCCGATGCCGGACAAGGCCAGCGCCGCAATAGGGGGAGCCAGGGATTTGCTGCGTCGTGCTGCGATGTTCCAAATCCCGGCTCCGAGCAGGGCGAGAATGAAGAGGACACTAAGGGCGTCGAATATGACAACTTCGACCCTCTCGCTCTCGCTGAGGGTGTCGATGAGCGAGCCGTACTGCGTGTACAACCAGACCATGCCAAACGCGGCGAGCGCACCCACTACAAGGAGCCCGATTCCGATGCCTGTCCGTCCCTTACGGGAGCGCTTGGCGTCTTCAGTCTCCGCAGCAATGGCTGGGTAGCCCGGGTGTGGATATTCAGTGCTCATGTGAGTCCCCCTTGAGAGTGCAGGGAGTACCCAATGCCCCCCAGCTGGGAACAACGTAGCAGCCTATTCACCTTTCCGCTGGGTTATCAAGACCAACCGTTTCGGCCCTCCGGCAGGAATTGCCCTCCCATCTAAGGTTCAACTTTCCTACGGAAAGGCAGTTTTCGTAGCGATCAGTAGCCCGACGACGGTGCAGCCAGCACCGCCGACGACTGCAGATCGAAATCTCAATGGACCGTCGGCCGTCGTTGGGCTTCGGCCTTCACAATGGCCGTTTCGGAGGGCATGACGGGGGCTGCCGCGGCCGAGGCGGTCAGCTGGTCGAGGGCAACCATCTACCGGTACTTGAAGCCAGACCGGCTTACGGGATGGTGACCCGTTCGTCGGTGTGCACGGACTGCGGACCCGTGGACGGGCAGTTGATGGACCTCATCGCCGCGTGG
>DATIUQ010000002.1:0-3836 GCA_035466775.1 Arthrobacter sp. | reverse complement strand
CCACGCAGTGCCCGCCGTGGGCGACCGGGCCGACGTCGACGGTCAGTTCGGTGGAGGATTGCGTCTGGGTCTCGGGGCTCATTGGATGTCCTGCAGTCTCTTGGCTTCTTCGGATGATTTCAGCTGCCACGGCACGCTGGCCACCATCACGCCCGGCTCGAAGTGCAGCCGGGTCTTGATGCGCAGCGCGGTCTGGTTGTGGACCAGTTGCTCCCACCATTTGCCCACGACGTACTCGGGGATGTAGACGACGATCAGGTCGCGGGGCGAATCGCGGCGCATGTTCTTGATGTATTCCATGATGGGCGTCACCGTTTCGCGGAACGGGCTGGCCAGCACCGTCAACGGTACCGGGATTTCCAGCTTCTCCCAGTCCGCGACCGTCTGCTCGGTCTCTTCGGAGCTGATGTCCACGGTGATGGCGTCCAGTCGGGAGGGCCGTGACGCCCGGGCGTAGGCCAGCGCCCGGAGCACGGGCTTGCGGACGTGCGAGACGAGCAGCACGGCGTGCACGCGGGTGGGCAGGGCCCGCGGGGAGGTGTCCTCGTCCACGGCGAGTTCCTTGGCCACGTTGTCGTAGTGCGCCCGGATGCTCCACATGATCAGGAACAGCACGAACATGGCCAGCAGCGCAATCCAGGCGCCCTGTTGGAATTTTGTGACCAGGACGATCACCAGGACCAGGGCGGTCATGCAGAAGCCGAAGGTGTTGATGGTGCGGGACTTGAGCATCCGCCGCTTCACGGCCGGATCCTTGGCGAGTTTCAGCGCCCGGCCCCAGTGCCGGATCATGCCGAGCTGGCTGACAGTGAATGAGATGAAGACACCCACGATGTAGAGCTGGATGAGCTTGGTGACGTCGGCGTTGAACGCAATGATCAGCACCAGCGCCCCGGCGGCCAGCGCCAGGACGCCGTTGCTGAAGGCCAGCCGGTCCCCCCGGGTGCGCAGCTGGCGGGGCAGGTAACCGTCCTGCGCCAGGATGGAGCCGAGGACCGGGAAGCCGTTGAACGCCGTGTTGGAGGCGAACACCAGGATCACGCCGGTGGCGGCAACCACGATGAAGAAGAAGATGGAGCCCGCGCCGAAGATCGTCTGCGCAATCTGGCTGATCGCCGGGCTCTGGATGTACCCCTCCGGCGGTGGCTGGCCGTTCAGCAGGAACTCCGTGGCCGGGTCCAGCACGATGTGCACCTTGGTGGCGTTGGCGAGGTAGATGATCCCGGCAAGCATGGAGGCGGCGATCAAGCCGAGGAGCAGCAGGGTGGTGGCCGCGTTTTTGCTCTTGGGCTTCTTGAAGTTGGGCACGCCGTTGCTGATCGCCTCAATGCCGGTCAGCGCCGCGGCGCCGGAGGAGAACGCCCGGAGCAGCAGGAACGCGCCGGCGAGTCCGACCAGTCCCTCGTCGAAGCCTTCCGCGGGAACGATCGTGAAGGCTGCCGACGGCGCCTCGCCCAGCTGGCCGGTGGCGGCCTGGAAGACGCCGACGGCGGTCATGCCAAGAATGGACGCCATAAAAATGTAGGTCGGCAGGGCGAACACCGTGCCGGCTTCCTTGATGCCGCGCAGGTTCACGAGCGCCAGGATCACGACGCCGATCACCGCGATGCCTGCCTGCTGGCCGTGCAGCGAGGGCACCGCCGTCGTCAGGTACGTCGCGGCGGAGGACATCGACACGGCGACGGTCAGCACGTAGTCCACCAGCAGAGCGGACGCGACGGTCAGTCCTGCGTACTTGCCCAGGTTCTCGTTCGCGATTTCGTAATCACCGCCGCCGGAGGGGTAGGCGTGGACGTTCTGGCGGTAGGACGCGACCACCGTCAGCAGCACCACCATGACGGCCAGGCCGACCCAGGGCGAGAACGCCACGGCACTGACGCCGGCCAGCGCCAGCGTCAGGAGGATTTCGTCCGGCGCATACGCCACAGAGGACAGGGCGTCGGAGGCGAAAACGGGCAGGGCGATCCGCTTGGGAAGCAGGGTGTGGGCCAGGTTGTCGTTCCGGAACGGCCTGCCTACCAGCACCCGCTTCACGGCATTGAAAATTGTCGGCACCACACAAAGCTAGTCCCAATCGCACGCGATGTCATGACGGCGGCCGTCCCTGCCCGCCGGGCCCGTCCTTGCGGGCTGTGGCCGGTATTGTTTTACCCAGCAGCAGTCATAGGGAACAACAGGAGGCACGGTTTGGCGCACTTCGTGATCATGGGTTGTGGCCGCGTGGGGGCAACCCTGGCGCACACCCTCGAGGACGCGGGCCATTCCGTGGCCATCATCGACCAGGATGACCGCGCCTTCCGGCGGCTCCGGGCGGGTTTCACGGGCCGCAAGGTCACCGGCGTCGGCTTTGACAGGGAGACCCTGAAGCAGGCCGGGGTCGCGGACGCGTACGCTTTCGCGGCCGTCTCCAGCGGCGACAATTCCAACATCCTTGCCACCCGGGTGGCCCGCGAAACCTTCCACGTCCCGCACGTTGTCGCCAGGATCTACGATCCGGGCCGCGCGGAGATCTACCAGCGCCTGGGCATCCCCACGGTCGCCGCCGTGCGCTGGAGCGCCGACCAGGTGCTCCGCCGGATCCTGCCCGAACAGCACCTTGCCGGCGACTTCAGGGATCCCTCCGGCCGGCTCGTGCTGGCCGAGGTGGACCTGGACCCGGAGTGGATCGGCCACCCGGTGACCTCGATCGAAAAGGCCGCCGGCATCCGTGTCGCGTATTTGACCCGTTTCGGCGAAGGCATGCTGCCCGTGGCCGGCACCCTGTACCAGGACGGCGACACCGTCCATGCCATGCTCGGCGTGGACCGCAGCACCGAAGTCGCCCACATTCTTGCCAAGTCCCCCGCCAAGGAGTCCTAAGTGAAAGTCGTTATTGTCGGGGCGGGGAGCGTCGGTTCCTCGATCGCGCGCGAACTGCTGGCCCACAAACACGAGATCCTGCTGATCGACCTGAAGCCTGAGGTGATCGGGCGCAGCGGACTGCGCGGCGCCCACTGGCTGGTCGGCGACGCCTGCGAGCTGAGCACCCTGCAGGACGCGAAACTGGAGGACGCCGACGTCGTGGTGTCCGCGACCGGCGACGACAAGGTGAACCTGGTGGTCTCGCTGCTCGCGAAGACCGAGTTCGGCGTCGGACGGACCGTGGGACGGGTCAACAACCCCAAGAACGACTGGATGTTCGACGATTCCTGGGGCGTCGACGTCGCGGTCAACACCCCGCAGCTCATGACCGCCCTCGTCGAGGAGGCCGTGGAGATCGGCGACCTGGTCCGCCTGCTGACGCTGCAGACCGGCGTGTCATCCCTGGTCGAGTTCACGGTCCCGCATGATTCGCACGTCATCGGCCTGACGGTGGGCAGCATCGACTGGCCGGAGGATTCGACCCTGGTGGCGATCCTGCGGGACCAGGCACCGATCACGCCGAGCCGCGATGACGTGATCGACGGCGGGGACGAGCTGTTCTTCGTGACCACGATCGCGGCCGAGGACGAGCTGCGCGCCCTGCTCTCACCCGAGTCGGCCGGCGAAGACGAGCACGTTGACGAACAGGTCCCCGCCGCCGCGGATGACGGCTTCGACGGTTAGGCGGCCTTATCGGCCGGCCCGGCCCGTTGCCCTGTCAGTTGAAGTTGCCCTGTCAGTTGGAGTGGTTATTCCGCTCCGATAACAACTCCAACTGACAGCTCAATTAGTCTTATCGGCCGGCGCGGGCCGGGTCAGCAGCCAGGCGACCCACACGCCGAGGATGTACAGCGGCGCGCCCATCAGGAGCCGGGTTGTGGCCAGGGCGGCGAAACCGGCGTCGCCCATAAAGTACAGCGGGACCTGGACCAGCA
>DATIUQ010000001.1:0-29324 GCA_035466775.1 Arthrobacter sp. | reverse complement strand
CGCGGCCCGCCTAACGGGCGGGCCGCGCCCGGAAAACCGCGTTAGGGCTGGCCGTCCTGGCCGGAAGCATCATCCGGCTCCTCGGCGGGCTTGAAGTCGCGGCGGATGTTCGCCACGCCTTCCGGATCGATCTCGAAGCCGAAAGCGGCACCGGGATTGATGACCATGCCGAGATCGTCGCCGAGGTTGCCGAGGATCGCGGCTCCCTGAGTGCCGAGCACGTTGGGTGCGGCTTCCAGATACTGCTCCGCGACGCGGCTCGGGTGGGAGAACACGGCCAGGACCGGGTTACCGGAGGAGTTGGCCAGCACCAGCGGCTCGACCTGGGCATCGGCCCCCTCGAGTGCATCGGAGCTGACGATGTAGACCTCGTTGTTGAGGAACGCGAGGATGACGTCAACGGGGTTGGCGTCCGGCTGCTCCCCCACGGCAAGCTTCTCTTCGAGGTCGTTTAGTGGCTGGAGGTCCAAGTGCGCGGGCTGTTCAGTCATGCCTCTACTCGATCACGTTGCGCCCGGGTCCGCAAACGCGAAATCGCCGGAAACCTGCGAAGTCGCCGGAAGCTTCCGGCGAAACCGCACGTTTCCGGCGACTTCGGTGTTGCAGTCCTACTTCTTCGCGGGGGCCTTTTTGCGGGCCGGGGCCTTGCGCGCCGTCGTCGTGCGCTTGACCGGACCCTTGGCGCGCTTCTCCGCGAGGAGTTCGACGGCCTGTTCCCGGGTGAGCTCCTCCAGTGAGGTGGAGCGCGGGACGGTGATGTTGGTGACGCCGTCGGTGATGTACGGGCCGAACCGGCCTTCCTTCACCACGATGTTCTTCTCCGAGACCGGGTCCGGGCCGAACTCCGCCAGCGGCGGGACGGCGGCGCGGGCGCCGCGCTGCTTCGGCTGGGAGTAGATCTCCAGCGCCTGGTCCAGCGTGATCGTGAAAATTTCCTCTTCCGAGCCGATGGACCGGGAATCCGTGCCCTTCTTCAGGTACGGGCCGAAGCGGCCGTTCTGCACCGTGATCGGGTTGCCCTCGGCGTCCTGGCCGAGCACCCGGGGCAGGCTCATGAGCTGCAGGGCCTCGTCCAGGGTGATGGTGTCCACGCCCATGGACGCGAACAGCGACCCGGTGCGGGGCTTGGCCTTGACGGGCTTCTTCGGCGGCTTGGGCTTGCCGTTCTTGTAGTACTCCACCGGCTGGCTGGCGAGCTGCTCCTCGGTCATCTCCGGGATGATCTCGGTGACGTAGGCGCCGTAGCGGCCGTTCTTGGCGACGACGGTGTGCCCGGTGTGCGGGTCCGTGCCGAGCACGCGCTCTTCGGGGGCGGCGGTCTCCATCAGCTCAACGGCCTTGGCCGCGGTCAGCTCGTCCGGTGCCAGGTCCTCCGGGACGTTGGCGCGGGCGGCCTCCACCACTTCGCCGGTCTTCGGATCGACCGTCGGGACGGAGCTTTCCAGGTACGGCCCGAACTTCCCGACGCGCAGCGTGATGCTCTCGGTGATCGGAATCGAGTTGATTTCGCGGGCGTCGATCTCGCCGAGGTTGTTGACGATGCTCAGCAGGCCGGGATTGGAATCCTCGCCGAAGTAGAAGTGCTTGAGCCAGGCGGGTCCCTCGGCCTGGCCGTTGGCGATCTTGTCCAGGTCCGCCTCCATGTCGGCCGTGAACTCGTAGTCCACGTAGTCGTGGAAGTGCTGTTCCAGCAGCCGGATCACGGAGAACGCGATCCAGCTCGGGACCAGTGCCGAACCCTGCTTCCGGACGTAGCCCCGGTCCTGGATCGTGGAGATGGTGGAGGCGTAGGTGGACGGGCGTCCGATGCCCTTCTTTTCCAGCTCGGCGGTCAGCGACGCTTCGGTGAAGCGCGGCGGCGGGGAGGTCTCATGCCCGACGGCGACGATCTCCGAGGCGGTGAGCGCGTCGTCCTTGGCCACGTTGGGCAGCCGGCGGGCTTCCTCGGAGTCTTCGTCTCCGCGGCTTTCGTCCTTGCCTTCTTCGTAGGCGGCGAGGAAGCCGGGGAACGTGATGACGGTGCCGGAGGCGGAGAATTCGGCGTCGCGGCTGTCGCCCGGGGCCACAGATGTTGCGCCGAGGCGGATGGTGGCAGTGGAACCCTTGGCATCGGCCATCTGGGAGGCGACGGTGCGCTTCCAGATCAGTTCGTAAAGACGGAATTCGTCGCCGGAGAGCTGCTTGGCCACCTGGGCCGGCGTGCGGAAGGAGTCACCGGCGGGACGGATGGCCTCGTGGGCCTCCTGCGCGTTGGCTGCCTTGCCGCTGTAGACGCGGGGGGACGCGGGGACATATTCCGGGCCGTACAGCTCGGAGGCCTGGCGCCGCGCGGCCGTGACGGCCTCGTTGCTCAGCGCGGACGAGTCCGTACGCATATACGTGATGTAGCCGTTTTCGTACAGCCGCTGGGCCACCTGCATTGTGCTCTTCGAGGAGAAGCGCAGCTTGCGGCCGGCTTCCTGCTGCAGCGTCGAGGTGGTGAACGGGGCGGCGGGGCGGCGGGTGTACGGCTTCGTGTCGACGGAGCGGACGCGGAAATCGGCGTCCTGCAGGCCGGCGGCGAGCGAGGTGGCGAGCTCCTCGTTGAGGTGCACAACGTTGCGGGAGGTCAGCTCGCCGTTGTCGTTGAAGTCGCGGCCGGTGGCGACCTTGGCGCCGTCGACCATTGCCAGCTTCGCTTTGAAGGAACCGGACCCGGCGCCGAACTGGCCGGTCAGGTCCCAGTAGGAGGCCGCTTTGAAGGCCATCCGCTCGCGCTCGCGGTCCACCACCATCCGGGTCACGACGGACTGCACCCGGCCGGCGGAGAGGCCGCGGGCCACCTTGCGCCACAGCACCGGGGAGATCTCGTAGCCGTAGAGGCGGTCCAGCACGCGGCGGGTCTCCTGCGCGTCCACGAGGTCCTGGTCGACGTCGCGCAGGTTGTCCATGGCGCGGTGGATGGCTTCCTTGGTGATTTCGCCGAAGGTCATCCGGTAGACCGGCACCTTGGGCTTTAGCACTTCCAGCAGGTGCCACGCGATGGCCTCGCCCTCGCGGTCCCCATCGGTTGCGAGATAGACAGCGTCAGCGTCTTTGAGTTGGGCCTTGAGCTCGGCGACCTTTTTCTTCTTGTCCGGGGACACCACGTAGTACGGCTTGAAGTCGTTATCAATGTCGACGGCGAACTTGCCCACCGAGGTCTTCTTGAGGTCGGCCGGCAGTTCCGAAGGCTGCGGGAGGTCGCGGATGTGACCAATGGAGGCCTCAACAATGAAGCCCTCGCCGAGGTACTTGGCGATGGTCTTGCTCTTGGCGGGAGACTCCACAATCACGAGTTTCTTACCGGTTTTGGCCTTGCTTGGCACGGTGCTCCTACAGAAAAAGGTTTCTCGGGCAGATGCGCCCATACCCGCCTAGTTCACCATATTTTGCGGATTCCCGCGCATCCAGCCTGTAACCGCGGGCCTCCGGACACGACTTCAGGACGTAATGGACCCGCGCATTTCCAAACTCAACCGGTCGTGGCCGCGGCGGCCGGGATGCCCTCAGGCGGGCCTCCCGGCGGGGCTGCCGGAAGGACTGCCGGCAGGGTTCGCCGGAGCCTTTCCGCGGTCATCCGGAATCAGCGACCACAAGGTCGCCATCCGCTCCGCACCTTCGGGGACGTGGTCCGGGTCCTCCAGCTCGTAGTCCCGCAGCAGGTCGAAGAGCCGGTTGTTCAGCTCGGCCCGCTGCTCCGGGGTCAGGTAGAGCAGATTGCTGGCCAGCACCACGGAGGAGGGTCCGTCGACGGCTTCGCCGCGCCGGCGCTGTTCGTCCCGGGTCTTGGCGTAGGCACTGACCCGCCGGCGGTAGGCGTCCAGTTCGAGGTCCAGCACGGCGAACTCGGGGCTCGCTACGCCTCCGCCCGAGTTGATGGTGAAGTCGGTGCCCGCGGCTTTCCAGCGGCGCTCCCGCGCGTCTCCGGCGGTGGCGGCCGGCACCACGATGCCCCACTTCTGCAGCGCGCGCAGGTGGTAGCTCATGGCGCTCGGCGTGAGGCCGGTCTGCGCGGCCAGCTCGGTAGCCGTCCGGCTCACCTGGGTTGAATACAGTTCGGAGATGACTTCCAGCCGGGCGGCATGGGCCAGCGCCCTGATTGCCTTCGGGTCGGTGATCTCCACTTTCTTTTCCGGGCGTTGCCGGCGCTTCGCGGCCGGAGGCACCGGCGACTCCGCCGTGGGGGTTTCTGCATTCACAACACCAGTCTACCGAGCGCCGCCAAACTATGAAAGAAGTGCTTGACACTACATTCCGCCGGGGGTACCTTGCAGTTATGAAACAGACATTTCATAACTTGCCAGGCGGTTCCGTGGCCGCGCAGCCCCTCTGGCGGAACCGCGATTTCGTGCTTGCCGGCAGCGCCCGCTTCATCGCCACGGCCGGCATGGGCGCCGTCATCATCAGCGTTATGCTGCACCTGCAGAACCTCGCCGCCGCCGGGCAAGCCCCTGTCGCCGGGCCCTGGCTGGTGGCGGCCTATCTGCTCTGTTCCGCGCTCCCGCTGGTGCTGCTGGCACCGTGGGCCGGCCGGCTGGCCGACACCCGGGATTCAAGGACGCTCGCGACGGCGTCCTCCGTGGTCAGTGCCGCTGCGGTCGCCGGCATGGGGCTGGGGATGCAGTATCTGGACAACTACCTGCCGGTGCTGTTCGCCATGACGTTCCTCCTCGACACCGCCCAGGCCGTGGCCGGGCCCACTTGGCAGGCCCTGCTGCCCCGGATCGTGGGCGAGGAACGCACCCCGCGTGCGCTGGGCACCATGCAGGCAACCATCATGATCGCGGGCATGGTGGGGCCGGCGGCAGGCGGGCTCCTCAGCGGCTGGGGCGGATCCGGCTTGGTGTTCGCCGCTGCCAGCGCCTGCTACCTGGCGATGGCCCTTGGCGCCCTGCTGATCCGGACCCGCCGCGGCACCGCCGCCGATCGCGCCGGCAAGGACAAGCCCGCGCTGCTGGACGGCCTGCGCCTGATCCGCCGCGACGGACTGGTCTGGGCCCTGGTCCTCGGCGCATTGTTCTTCATCACCGTCGGCGAGGCGACCAACGTCCTTGAGGTGTTCCTTGCCCGCGACGAGCTCGGCGCCTCCGAGACGCAGTACGGGCTGCTGGCGGCGTGCTTCGGCCTCGGGATGGCCTCCGGCGCGGCGCTTGCCAGCCGGATCAAAACGCCGCCAGCCCGCCTGCGCGCACTACTGGCCTCGATGGCCCTGACCTCGGCGTTCCTGGGAATCATGGCCGTCGTGCCGAGCGTGGAGCTGTTGTTTGTGGCCTACACGGCCATGGGGGCAGCCTGCGGGGTGCTGAACGCATGCTTCGGGGCGATTGCGATCCTCCGGATCCCGGAAACCGGACGTGGCCAGGCCATGGCGATCATCGGCGGTATGACCCGGGCCGTCTCCATCGGGGCGCTCGCGCTGGGCGGGCTGCTTGGCGCCCTGCTCCCGATCAGGGTGAGCTTCCTGGTCGCCGGAGTGGGCGGGGTCCTGGTGGCCCTTGCCGTGACCGTCTATGTCCTGCCGCGTCACGGCAGCGACGGCGCAGCAGTTCGTAAAGTCGCCGACGCAGCCGCCGCGCCGTCTGCTGGGGTGCCGTCTAGTGGGGTGCCGTCTGCCGGGGTGCAGGCCCCGCCGGCCGGGTCAGGCCGGCAGCAGGAAGCCGTCGAGGACCAGGTTGCCCACGTCGGCGAGGAGACCGGCGCGGAACGCCTCCCCGTCCCAGTCCTCGCCCCCGCCCAGCAGCGCCTCGAGGGCGCCGATGATCTGCCCGACGGACAGGTCGCCGTCGCACGCTGAGACAAAGCCTGCCAGTTCGGTGCTCAGCAGGTTGGTGCGGCGCAGGCCCGCACCCTGGCGCAGCAGGATGACGCCGGGGTGTTCGGCCCCTGGGCGCTGGTGCCGCTCCTCGGTCACGTCCGGAGCCACGAGCAGGTGCGCGGCTGCGAGGTCGTGGGCGGCCAGCCAGTCGGCGCGTTCCACGGCGGCGCCGAGGTGCGGGCCGACGGGCTGCTCGATCGGATACGTGATCTCTTCGAAGCGCGTCAGCACCGGGGCGCCTTCTGCAGGGCGCCGGAGCCAGATCATCCCGAAACCGATCGCCTCGACGTTGCGGGAGGCGAAGTCGTCCAGGTAGGCGGCGTAGGAGTCCTGGTAGAGCCGCTGGTCGCGCGCCTCGGAGGCGTCCTGCAGCCAGGTCTCGGCGTACTGTTCCGGGCTGACCTGCTCGCGCTGGATCAGCCAGACATCGGCGTCCGGGCTGGCCCAGCCCTGCGGCCGTTCAGCCCAGGCAGCGCCTGCCGGGATCTCCCAGTTGCCCAAAAGCTGGGCTGTTCCGCCCGGGGTGAGTACCGAGGGAAGGGCCCGGACCAGCGCGGCGACGATGTCGTCGCCCGGCAGGCCGCCGTCGCGGTAGGTGAACTGGTCCGCGGCGGCCTCGCCCAGGCTGCGCGGCGTGATCACGAAGGGCGGGTTGGACACCACAAGCTCGAATTCCTCGTCCGCCACCGGGTCGAGCAGGGAGCCCAGCCGCAGGCTCACCCGGGCTTCCAGATCGGCGGGGTCCAGGTGCAGCTCGCCGGCGTTGAGCAGCAGGTTGAACCGGGTGAACGCGAGGGCACGGTCCGAGATGTCGGTGGCGGTCACGTGCTCGGCGTGATGCAGCAGGTGGAACGTCTGGATGCCGCAGCCGGCGCCAAGGTCCAGGGCACGCGCCACATGCCGGCGCGCCGTGACCTGCACCAGGGTGGTGGATGCCTGCCCGATCCCGAGCACGTGGTCGTGGCGCAGCACGCCGGGACGCTGGTGGGCGGCCAGATCGCTGGCCACCCAGAGTTCGGCCCCGCCGCTCCCATCAGTGTTTTCCCGCTGGGCGTCTTCCCCCTGGGCATCTTCCCGCTGGGCATCTTCCCGCTGGGCGCCGTCCTCCGGGGCCCTCTCCCAGCCGTACGGCCGCAGATCCACCTTCGCGCGGACCCGGCCCTCGGGCGCCGGCTCCACGAGACCCAGCTCCAGCAGGCCCTCCGCGCGGACGCCGGGAAGGGCGGCGTCGAGCGTTGCGGCCGGCTGCGGTTCGGCCAGCAGCCAGAGGCGGACGACGGCGGCGAGGGCCGCCGTCGTCGTCTCCGCCTGGAGTGCCGCGTCGGTGGCGATCAGCGCCGGGACGAGCTGGTCGCGGGCCAGGGCGCTGTGCGCTGCCGGGCCGAGGAGTCCGGCAACGCCGTCCACGGTGTAGCCGATGCCGCGCAGGTCCGTGGCCAGGGAATCGAGCAGGCCGGGGAGGTCGCTGCGGGGCGCGTCGGGAATGTTGCCGGCCGTGAAATGCGTCGAGGGAGTCACCGGACAAGTTTAGTCCCGGCGCCTGCCGGGCCCGGCGCAGGGAGTAGGGCCCCGGCCCTACAAGTTCTTCGCGGCGTAGATCCGCAGGGCGTCGCGGACGAAGGCTGCCCCGGCATCGCCGCCGTAATTCGCGGCGAAACGCGGATCGGCAACGTACATCTCACCGAGCCCGGTGACGTAGCCCTTCACATCGCCGTTGCTTCCTGTCGCAGACGCGGACGCCGGTGTGCCGGGAATTTCGGTGAGCCAGTCAACGTGGCGCCGGGCCAGTTCCTGGGCCTCCGCACTGTCCGCCGCCACACCCGACGCAGCAGCCGCTGTCCAGTCGCTGCCCAGCCGGCGGGAACGCAGTTTCCACGCTTCCTTCTCGGCCGGGCCCATCCCGCGCCACCAGGAGTCGCTGTTCGCGTACGCTTCCTTGCCCCAGCGTTGCTCCACTTCGTCCTTGTATTGGGTGTGGTCGAAGCCGTCGAACATCTTTTCCGCCATGATCTCCCCTCCTGCTTTCAGTGTTTCAATCGTCTGCCGGACCGAGACAATCTGCCGGCCCAGCCGGTCCTGTTCCTGCCGCAGCCAGTCCAGGTGGCGGCCCAGCGCCTGTTCGGCGTCGGGCTCGTGGTCGAGGACCTCCGCGA
Organism: Arthrobacter sp.; assembly: GCA_035466775.1. Taxonomy (GTDB): domain Bacteria; phylum Actinomycetota; class Actinomycetes; order Actinomycetales; family Micrococcaceae; genus Arthrobacter. The sequence goes on along the minus strand of DATIUQ010000001.1, from coordinate 21,335 downwards.
TGGCCGGAAGCCCGAGCCCGAGGTCCCGCAGGAGCAGGATGCGCTGCAGCCGCACGAGCGATGCCTGGTCGTAGAACCTGTAGCCGTTGTCCCCGGTCCGGCTCGGTTTGAGCAGCCCGATGTCGTCATAGTGACGCAGCGTCCGGCTCGTGGTGCCGGCGTTTCTGGCGATCTGTTGCACGGACCATTCCATCCGGCACCCTCCTTCCGCTCCCTGCCGTCCCAGTCCGGGCCGGTCATCCGATGCTAGATCTTGACGCTACGTCAAGGTCAAGGGGGCCGCGGGGCGGTCAGCCGAGACTCCGGCGGCCTGCAGTAGCATGGGCAGTATGCACACGCAGCAGCGATTTATCAGCCCTCGGCCGTTTTCCGGCCGCACGGGCTTCTTGTCGCGCGCATAACTGCAGCCGCCGGGGTCCGTCCGGTGCAGCGGCCGAGGGTGAAGTTTCCCCCTCCCGCACTCAAGACCAAGGACCCCCTCATGAAGAACTATCTGACCTCCGCCGAGCTGCAATCAGCCCTGGCGCTCCGCGATTTGTCCGATCCCGCCCAGGGCCCCCACGCGATGTCACTCCTGCTGGCAGACGTCACGACGGCGCTGGAACACCTCTGGGGCATCGAGGCGGAAACCCACCGACTCAGTCCCCTCGTCGCGACCGCCGATAACTACGACCGCCTGGGCTACTCGCCGGACGACGTCACCCGCGATTCTCGCTACTCCCGCCATGTCAGCCCCACCGTGATGCTGCGGAGCCACACCTCGGCCGGCATCCCAGCCCTGCTGGACACGCTGCGCCAGGACATGGGCCACTACGACCGGCTGCACGCGCTGCCCGGCCTGGTGTACCGGCGGGACTCGATCGACCGCACCCATGTCGGAGTCCCGCACCAGGTGGACTTGTGGAGACTCAAAGCGCGCGGCCTGCTGGGCCCGGACGCACTGCACGAGATGATGGCTGCCGTCGTGGAGGCGGTCCTTCCCGCCGCCCTGCACCCGGACCTGGAGTGGCGCGCGACCCCCGCAGCCCACAGCTACACGGACACGGGCCGGCAGCTCGACGTGCTCGTCACCCAGCCGGACGGCCGGCGGGAATGGCTGGAACTGGCCGAATGCGGCCTCGTGGCCGCGCAGGTCCTCCGCGGCTCCGGGCTGGATCCGCGCCGCTGGGCCGGCCTCGCCATGGGACTGGGGCTGGACCGTGCCCTGATGCTGCGCAAGGGCATCCGGGACATCCGGCTCCTGCGCTCGGAAAACCCCGACATCCAGGCCCAGCTGCTGGACTTGGGCCCCTACCGGCCGGTGTCGGTCATGCCGGAAGTCAGGCGCGATTTGTCCCTCGTGCTCGGTTCCGCGGCGGAGGCCGACGTCGAACTGCTGGGTGACCGTGCGCGGACGGCCCTCGGGGCGGGGGCCGAGGTGCTGGCTGCCTTGGAGATCCGCGCCGTCACCCCGGCGTCGGGTCTTCCTCCCGCCGCCGTCGAGCGGCTCCGGCTCGCTCCGGAGCAGGTGAATGTGGTGCTGCGGATGGTGCTCCAGCCGCTCGACCGGACGCTGACCGATGAGGCGGCCAACCTCATCCGGGACCGCGTATACCTTGCCCTGCACCGGGGCCGCGTGATGGAGCTCATCGGCGGGTAGGGCGGCGGGTGGGCGCCGGGGGGGCCGGGGCGCGTGGGCGCCGGGAACAGCGGTAAGTTTGAGAAATGTTCGTCCGCCTCCCCAGCCCCCGCCGCGCCGGGACCATCCGGCGGCGCGCCCTTGGCGCCGCGGCGGGCGCCGCCGTCGTCCTGGCCGCCACCGCGTGCTCCCCTGCCGTTTCCATCGAGTCAGCCGACGTGCCCGCGTGGAAGGCGACGGCGCTTCCCTCAGCCGACGGCATAGTGCTTGAGGAGGCGGGAAAGATCCTCAACCGGGAACCGATCGTCAAGACCGCAACCGGGATCGGGCCTGGCACCTACGTCCTGACCATCACCTGCGACGGCGGCGGCAAGGCCTTCTTCGACGTCACCCTCGACGGCACCCGGCTGAGCGACGCCGGAGCGGCCTGCAACGGAAGCCGCGAGACGGCGCGCATCAAGGTTCCCGCCGCCGGCACGCTCCAGATCAGCACTTCGAGTGTTGATGCTCCCCTCATTTACGCCTACCAGTTGGTGCCCGCGGAATAGCGGCCGGGCGCTGCCACGGGCCGGGTGCTGTGACTTGCGCTCCCTGCCCCGGCCGTTAGGCTCGGTGCATGTCAGCTACTGGGCGTACGAACCGGACGCGCCGGACCGCCGTGCTGCTGGCGGTGGCCGCCGTCGCCGCCGGGCTGGCCGGGTGTGAATACGAGGACGACGTCGGATCGCTGCCGGCCGTTTCCAGCACTCCCAGCCGGTCGTATCCGGCCCGGGCGCCGGTGCCGACCCGGGATCCGGAAGTCGTTGCCGCCGAAGACCGCAATCTGCTGGAACTCGGGGCCGTCCTCGAGGGCTCATCGGAAGATTTCTTGTTCGGCGGTTCGGGCGGGATCGGCGGCACCGCCAGCGGTGGGTTCGCGACGTCGGGCCTCGTTAGCCGGGCCGGCCAGTACAAGGTCACGGCAGCGTGTGTGGGGGCACCGGATGCGCATTTGTCCGTCACCCAGGGGGCCCGGGAGGGCGGCACCCTCCTGGAGCTCAACCTCGACTGCGGCAGTGCGGCGGAAGCGCTGGTGGACCTGGTACCGGGGTCCGTCTCGGCACATCTCGTGCACTATGGCAGAGGCGCCCCGGTGCCCGGAACCGGGGCCGTAGCGGGGATCAGGATCAGCTTCAACGGCCCCGGGCAGTAGGCGCCGGACCGAACTGCCGGGCGGGCCGTTGGACTCTGGTGCCGGGCCCCGTGGAGGATTACCGTCAGGCTATGCCCACAGTTCCGGTGTCGGGCGTGCCCCGGACCCGCACGGCATCCGCCGTGGGGATCCTGCTTGTGCTGGTGCTGTCGCTGTCCGGCTGCGTCTACGAATATGACGACGGATCAGCCAACGGGACGGACGCTTCCGCCCCGGCTTTCACCGATCCGGCGCTGCCGCAGGACCCCGCCGCGAACCAACCCGTCTCCGGTGCAGAGCTGGACGCGTGGGTGGCGCAGGTGTTGCCCGGCGCCGAAGGGCAGGTGTTTCACACCAACTTCGGCATCCTGGCAGCTGAGGAGGAACGGGAAGAGACCACGGCGAAGATGCCGGAGGGCAGCTACGCCCTGACCTTGGCGTGCCGGAGTCCGCGCCGGGTCTCGTTCAGCGTCGCCCTTGACGACACGGAACTGGTGGACCTGAACCTGCGCTGTGGAACTTCGCGGGTCAACGTGGTCTATCTGCCCCCCGACGCCGAGCTCCACATCAAGGTGGAAGCAAAGACCGGCGCCAACTTCGCCTACCGCGTGAGCAGGATCTGAGGCCCCGCGGTTTCAGGCCGCGCAGCCCTCCGGGCAGCGGAGCGTCTCCGGGCTGGCGGCGCAGTCGGGGCAGTAGAGCGTGAGCGTGCGGCAGGACGCATTGGAGCAGTTCTCAAATTTGCTGGTGGGCGCCGAACACCGGACGCATTCGCCGATGGTCTTCGCGTCCTCGCTGAATTCCAGGTGCATGCGTTTGTCGAACACGTACAGGGAGCCCTCCCAAAGGCCCTGGTCCTTGAAGGTTTCGCCGTAGCGGACGATCCCGCCGTCGAGCTGATAGACCTCCTTGAAACCGCGGTTCACCATGAGGCTGGACAGCACCTCGCAGCGGATGCCGCCGGTGCAGTAGGTGACCACCGGCTTGTCCTTGAGCGCGTCGTACTTGCCCGAGTCGAGTTCCCGGATGAAGTCGTGGGTGGTGGCCACGTCGGGGACAATCGCGTCCTTGAATTTACCGATCTGGGCCTCGAAGCCGTTGCGGCCGTCAAAGAAGACGACTTCCTCGCCGGCCTCCTTCCGCGCTTCCACGAGCTGGTGAAGTTCCGCGGGCTTGAGGTGCTTCCCGCCGCCGACGACGCCGTTGGCATCGACGTTGAGCTCCCCCGGGGCCCCGAAGGACACAATCTCGTCGCGGACCTTGACGCTCAGCCGGGGGAAGTCCTCGGCGCCGCCGTCGGACCATTTCACGTCGATGCCGTGGAAACCGTTGTATTCCCGCGTCGTCTTCACGTATTGCTTGACGGCGTTCAGTTCGCCGCCGACAGTCGCGTTGATTCCGTCCTTGGAGATGATGATGCGGCCGGTCAAGCCGAGTTTCTCGCAGAGGGCACGCTGCCAGAGCCGGATGGCATCCGGATCCGCGAGAGGGGTAAAGCCGTAAAAAAGCACAATTCTGTTCAAAGCCACGTTTTAAGGGTACTGGGTGGGCCAAAAAGCAGGGCCGCCGGGTCCGCCGTGCCCGTACCGGCGGGCGGTCCGGTCACAATTGCGTAAGCAGTGCCTGTTCCCGGACCCGGCCCCTGTTGCTTGTGGCGGGGCTGGAATACGCTCATCTCATGAGTCTTGAGGCCATGGTTGAAGACACCACCCATCTGCTCGAAATCTGGGTCACCGGATGGGCTGGCTGCCGCGGATATGAGACACGCAGGGAGGGCCGGTTCCCCGCGGCCCTCAGGGCGGACACCACTCACGAATGGGAATACTTCGCCCATAACCCCTCCGATGCGGAGTTCGCTGCGCTGGCCGCCACGACCACTGAGGTACCCGCCCGCATCCTCACGATCCTCACCAACGACGTCGCGCGGTACACGTTCCTCGCCCAGCAGCACGGACTTAATGTCACGTCGGCCTCGCAGACCATGATGATCGTGGATATGGAGACCCAGGACGCCGAGGATCCATGGCTTCCGGATGACGATCTCCGATGGGTGCCGTCTCGGACGGACGGCGTCCACCATGCCACGGTCTACGCCGGTGATGAGGTGGCAGCGAGCGGGCAGGTGTTTGTGGCGGACCACACCGCGGTCTTCGACAAGATCGTCACGGAACCGGGGTTCCAGCGCCGGGGCCTGGGCAGCTTCATCATGCGGGCCCTCGCCGCCCAGGCCTTCGAGCACGACGTCGACACCGGGCTGCTGCTCGCTTCCCTTGACGGGCAGAAACTGTATTCGCACCTGGGCTGGAGCGTGGTTTGCCATGTGCTGATGCTCTCCGCCTCGGACGAGGGCTCGGACCTGTCCGTGGGCTGAGGCTCCGGGCTGGCACATCCTTTTCCCCGGACGATTTGAGGCCGGGTGAAAGAATGTACGAGTGAACCCACATGAGTCCCTGATTCCGTTGCTGGGCCGCGGCCCGGACCCGGAACAGCTCCGTCATGTGCGCACCATCCCCGCCCGCCAGGCCGTGCACGCGCCTTGGCCCGAGTGGGCGCACCCCGATCTCGTGAACGCCTACGGTTCGCTCGGCATCCACGAGCCCTACCGCCACCAGATCCAGGCCGCCGACCTCGCCCACGCCGGCGGGCACGTGGTCATCGCCACCGGCACCGCCTCCGGAAAATCCCTGGCATACCAGCTGCCGGCGCTGGACGCGGTCCATCGGTCCGAGCTGCGCGTCCTCGCCGATCCGGGCAAGATCCACGACGACGGCGCCGTCACCCTGTATCTGTCCCCCACCAAGGCCTTGGCAGCAGACCAGCTGGCCGCGATCCGGGCGCTGGGGCTCCCCACCGTCCGGGCGGAGACCTACGACGGCGACACCGACCCCGCGTCCCGCCGGTGGATCCGGGACCATGCGAATTTCATCCTGGCCAACCCGGACATGCTGCACTTCGGGATCCTGCCCAACCATGCCTGGTGGGCCCGGTTCTTCCGCCGGCTCCGCTACGTGATCGTGGACGAGGCCCACAGCTACCGCGGCGTCTTCGGGTCCCACGTGGCCAACCTGATGCGCCGGCTGCGGCGCATCTGCGCGTACTACAGCCCGGACGGGTCCGGGCCGGTGTTCATCGCGGCCTCGGCGACGGCGTCCGAGCCCGGGACGTCCTTCGGCCGGCTCATCGGCGCTCCGGTAAGTGCCGTGTCCGAGGACTCCTCGCCCCATGGCGCCACCACCGTCGCGTTCTGGGAGCCTGCCCTGACCGAGCTCCGGGGCGAGAACGGCGCCAAGGAACGCCGGACGGCTGTGGCGGAGACCGCGGACCTGCTGGCCAACCTGGTGTCCTCGCGGGTGCGGACCATAGCCTTCATCAAATCCCGGCGCGGCGCCGAGACCATTGCCACCATCACCAAGCGCCTCCTCGACGAGGTGGACCCCAGCCTGCCGCAGCGGGTGGCGGCCTACCGTTCCGGGTACCTGCCCGAGGAGCGCCGGGCCCTGGAGAAATCGCTGCGCTCCGGTGAGCTGCTGGGCGTCTCCAGCACGTCGGCCCTGGAACTGGGCATCGATATTTCCGGTCTCGATGCGGTGCTGGTCGCCGGCTGGCCGGGGACCCGCGCGTCGTTGTTCCAGCAGATCGGCCGCGCTGGCCGGGCCGGGCAGGATGCCATCGCCGCTTTCGTAGCGAGCGACGACCCGCTGGACACTTATCTGGTGAACCACCCCGGGGCGATCTTCGACGTCTCGGTGGAGGCCACCGTCTTTGACCCCTCCAATCCGTATGTGCTGGGCCCGCACCTGTGTGCCGCCGCCGCGGAACTGCCGCTGGGAAACGCCGAGCTGGAGCTGTTCGGTGGCACGTCCGAAAAATTGCTGGACCAGCTGGTGGCCCAGGGCTACCTGCGCCGGCGCCCCGCCGGGTGGTTCTGGACCCACCCGCAAAGCGCCGCGGCCATGGTGAACCTGAGGGCCGACGGCGGCGGCCCGGTGAGCATTGTGGACGCCGACACCGGGTCCCTGCTCGGGACCATGGACTCCCCGCAGACGCACTACCAGGCCCACACGGGCGCCATTTACGTCCACCAGGGCGAGAGCTATGTGGTGGAAGACCTGAACGAGGACGACCACTGCGTGGTGGTGCGCCGCGCGAACCCGGACTACTACACCACAGCCCGGGACGTGACCCAGATCGAGGTGCTCGAGACGCTGCGCACCACCCAGTGGGGCGATGTGGCGGTGCATTTCGGGGACGTCAAAGTCACGACGCAAGTAGTCTCCTTCCAGCGCAAGGCACTGATTTCGAATGAGATCCTCGGCGAGGAACCGCTGCAGCTGGGTGCCAGGGACCTGTTCACCAAAGCCGTGTGGTTCGTGCTGGACAACCGCTCGCTGACCGGTGCGGGGCTGATCGAGGCGCAATTTCCCGGCGCCCTGCACGCTGCGGAACACGCCGCGATCGGGCTTTTGCCCCTGGTTGCCTCCAGCGACCGCTGGGACATTGGCGGCGTGTCCACGGCCGTCCACGCCGACACCGGGGTGCCGACGATCTTTGTGTACGACGGCCACCCGGGCGGGGCGGGCTTCGCGGAACGCGGCTACGACAAGGCCAGGGTCTGGCTCGCCGCCACCCGCGACGCGATCGAGGCCTGCGAGTGCGAGTCCGGCTGCCCGTCCTGCGTGCAGTCGCCCAAGTGCGGCAACAAGAACAACCCCCTCGACAAGGACGCCGCCGTGACCCTCATCGATGTGCTGCTCAAGGACGCTACGGACCAGATGCGCTCGGGGTTGCCGGACCACGCCGGGACACCGCTGCAGGCCTGACCGCAGCAGTGGTTGCGGCGGTTTAGCGGCTCGGGGTTGCCGGTTAGGCACGAGGGGTCGCCAGTGGCCCGCCCGGACGTTGGCAGCGGCCCGGCCGGACGTTGGCACCGTCACGGCGGCGGCAGGCACGGGCTCACGGCGGCGGCCCCGCCCTGGCCAGGCCCGTGGCCCCGCCCAAGGGCGTAGCGGTATCGAGCTCAGTGCGGACCTGAACTGTGCTCCCGGGTCCTTCCAGACAGCTCAGGACCGTGGCGCCGTTCCTGCGCGCGACGTCCGCGGCGACGGCGCACGGCTCTCCGGGGGCGATTCCCCGGGCGGCATCGGCGGCGGCGAGGGCTGCCAAATCTGCGGCGGCCGCCGCCCGGAACGCCATCGCAGCCGATTGGGCCAGCAGCACGATCAGGACCCCCGCGGCGATGACCAGCATCCCCAGCCCCAGTGCCAGGACGGTACCGGCGCCGCGTTCCGGGGAGTCCTGGGGTTGCGTACACCCCAGGCACTGCGGAGGTTCCGTATGCCCCGGGCACTGCGGGTTCTTGTCCGGAGCGGGCTTGCGCGGGCGGCTCATGCGGCGAGGCCCTGCAACTTGTGGCTCCCGGTCCGGGGGACCCTGGCCGCGGCTGAAGGGCCGGACGATTCGCCCCGGGCCCAGGCACGGGCCGAGAGGGTCCAGGGAAGGAGCGAACCGACGGCACCGGGAACCCTGCCCGAGACCGTCACGCTGAGCCACTCGCCGTCGGACGTCACGGCTGATGCCGCTGCGTTGCCCGCGAGCCGGCGGACGATCACGTCCACGGCGGCGGCATCGTCGCCCCGGGCCAGTGCGCGGGCGCCGGCCCGGGCTGCTTCCTCCAGACGCAGCTGCGTGACTCCCGCCGCTGAGCCAGCCAGCAGGAGTGCCAGCAGGAGCAGGACGGCGGGCAGGGCAACCGCGAACTCGGCCGTCACGGCGCCGCGGCACGTTTCGCCGGCCGCGCCCGGCCGCCCGCGGGCGCCCGCTGCTGCGGGCGGCACTGCCGCTGCCTGTTTTATTTTCCCCGGCTTCATTGTCCCCGGCGGCCGTCCGGGGCTCATGGCAGTGCGAGCGCCGTGCGGATGAGGTTCAACAGAAAGCCCCGGACCTCATCACTGCGCATGATGAAAACGAGGATGCCGGCAAACCCCACAGCGGCGAGCGTGGCGATGGCGTATTCCGCCGTCGCCATTCCTCCCTCGGAGCCAAACAGCCTTCCCGGCCTTCGCGCACGGAACGGGCCAGCGGTACTGGCACCCGGAAAGATTTCGCGGACCTCAGCGTCGTCCGCCTCGGTGTGGACCTTCCGGGAGGTGCGGGTGGGCGCAAGGTGATGGACGGGCATGGGACTTTCCTTTCGTCAGGGTCCGGCGGGATCGCCGGCACTCTCCACTCTCCCGGCCGGGTAAACGGCCGGTAAGGCCCGCTTCCTGCCAAGTGGATAAGGTCCGGCCCAGGCCGGCTGTGGGGGAATACTCATGGCTGGGCGGGTCCCGCTCCCTGGCAGAAGCAGCCCGGCAGGATCGGCGCGGCAGCATCAGCCAGGCAGGATCAGCCCGGCAGCATCGCAAGCAACACAGGAACTACGCCAAGGCAGACGAACGCCGGCAGCGAACACAGGCCGAGCGGCACAACGAGCTTCACCCCCAGGGCTGCGGCCTGTTTCTCCGCCGTCCGGAACTGTTCGCGGCGCAGGCGTGCTGCCTGGGCGTACAGGATGGCGGAGGACGGGGCTCCCGTGAGCGCGGCAAATCCCAGGGCATCACGCAGGGCAAGAAGTCCCGGCGGCCCGCCGCCAGAGCCGCGCCAGGCTGTGTCCCAGTCGGTGCCAATGGCGAGCGCCGCCACGACCGGCCGCAGTGAACCACGCAGCGCGGGGGTTGCCAGCTCTGCGGTCAGCGCCAGGGCACGGCCGAGACCAGCTCCCGCATCGAGCATCGCACCGATCAGTTCCAGCATCATGGCCGCATCGCTGAGCCCGGGCCCCAGCACGCCCGGTTCGCCGGGTGGCTCGTCGCCGTATCGTGAGCTGGCCGGTTGTCCGGCGTCCGGAGCCGTCAGCGTCCGGCGCCTGAGCCGCCGTCTGGCGATGCGATGGCCGGAGAACGCAGCGGCGGCGGCGATCGCCAGAATCGCCATCACCGCACAGCCCGCGGCGACTGCCGTCACGGCGGCAGTCCCGCGGCCGCCCGGACGAGTCCTGCCGACCACAACCGGCCAGCAGCAGTGAGTGCCAGGCCCGAAACGAACGCCGCCACGCCCCACGGGTTTCCCAGCAGGACCTCGACAGGGTCCACGCCCAGCAGCAAACCCAGGCCAAGACCGAGGAACGGCAGCCATGTCAGCAGCCGCACGGTCGCCCGGGGTCCGGCCAGCGCCGTCTGGCGGGCGGCCTCGGCGTCGTCCTCCGCCTCAAGCTGGGCGGCGAATCGCGTCAACACATCCGCAAGCGGGCAGCCGGTGGCCTCAGCAACGTCAAAGCATGCGGCGAGCTGAAACCAGATGCGGCCTTCGGGGACCCCCGCGCCCGCACCGTTGTCCTGGGTTGTTCCGGCTGTTCGGCCCGACGTTGCCGAACCGGCGGAGCGGATGGCGGCCCCCACGGGTGACCCGCGCAGCGCGGCCGCGCGGGCGGCAGCGAGCATCCGCACCGATCCCGGCGCCAGCACCGGGATCCGGCCGGCCATTGGCTCCCCGGCCAACGCCGCGGCAGGACCAGCCACATGCAGGATCCACAGCTCATCCCAGAGCCGCGCGGGAGTTCGACCGCCCTTCAGCAACGCCGCCAACTGCTGCACCAGCAAGTTCATAGAAACCGCAGGAGCGCTCCGACGCCGCCATCGGGGCCTCGGGCCGCGTCCTGCTTGCGAGCCGCCGGGCGCTGCGGCGCATGGGCCAGCCAACGCCTCGCGGATCCGGTGTGGTGGGGCACCTGCCGGCGAAAGCGCCAGGACCGCCGCGAGTACCAGGACGCCCACGAGTACCGCCGTCACGCCGTGTCTCCGACCGGGTCCTTGCGCACTGCGTCTTCCCGCGACCTTGCTGCTCCGACGGCCCGCGGCGGTGCTGATCCCGGGGCGCCGGGGGCATCCAGCCCGCCGGCAGACAAGCCGTTGTGCGCCAGGCCGCCGGGGTCCAGTCCCAGGCGGACCGCCAGCCGGGGCCAGGCCGGCCCGCCCCGGACGGACCCTCCGCAGATGTCCAGCGCCGATCCGACCGCCAGGCCGGCAGGGCCGTCTTCCAGCACGCCGATGCCGGCCACTGCCCGCCCGTTGTCCAGCCTTTCGACGTGGACCACGGCGTCGAGGGCGCTGGCCGCCTGCAGGCGCACCGCGTCCTGCCCCATCCCGGCCAGCGCACCCAGCGCTGTCAGCCGTGCGGGCACATCGGCAGCGGTGTTGGCATGGATGGTTCCGCCGCCCCCGCTGTGGCCGGTATTCATGGCAGCCAGCAGTTCCCGCACTTCGGCACCGCGGCACTCCCCCACGACCAGCCGGTCCGGCCGCATCCTTAGTGACTGCCGGACAAGCTCGCCCAGGTCCACGACGCCGCCACCTTCCAGATTGCCGTGCCGCGCCTCCAGCGAGACAACATGCGGGTGGACGGGGTTCAGCTCCGAGGCGTCTTCGATCAGGACCAGCCGCTCGCCGGGCGGACACAGGCCGAGGAGCGTGGCGAGCAGCGTGGTCTTCCCCGACCCGGTGGCGCCGCTGATCAGGAAGCTCAGGCGGTGCGCCACCATCCGTTCCAGCACGGTCTGCACCAACGCCCCGAACATGCCGTTCCGCCGCAACTCGTCCATGGAGAAGACCCGTTCACGCCGGATCCTGATGCTCAGGAGTGTCCCCGCCGTGGAGATCGGCGGCAGGACGGCATGGACCCGGAAGCCGCCGTCGAGCCTGATGTCGACGCAGGGGGAGCCATCGTCGAGCCGCCGCCCGCCGGCTGCCACGAGCCGCGCCGCCAGCGCACGAACCTGCGGCTCGCCGGAGAACGCCACCGGCGCCCTTTCGAGCCCGTCGCCGCGGTCCAGCCAGACGGCGCCCGGGCCGTTGACGAAGATATCTGTCACTGCAGGGTCCCGGACCAGCACCTGCAGGGGCCCGAGACCGTTCAGTTCCGCGCTGATGCCCTCGACGGCGGCGAGCGCGCCGGCCGTCCCGAGCAGTCGTCCACTCGCTTGGACAGCGGCGGCCACGCGCGACGGTGTAACCGGGCCCGCATCGGACATCACGGATTCCCGGACGGACTCCAGCAGCCGCGCGTCAACGGAGGCGGCGCGGGCAGGACCCCGGTACCGCGGGATGCGCGGGCCGGCCCCGGCGTCCGGGGGCCCCGGCGCCGAATGGGCGGCGCTCATGGTGAGATCCCTGCGCCGAAGTCGAGGACCATCCCGGCAAACCGCCGCACCCTGCGCTGCCGCCCGGCGTCCAGCAGCCGCCCGGACTCCGTGGCGGCGGCGGCACCCCGGACGTCCGGTACGATCCCGGCCAGGGGCAACCCGACAGACTCGGCTATCAACCCGGCATCCAGCGAGGCCCCGGACTTGCCCCGCACGACGAGCAGGGTCTCCACCGGAGGAAGGTCCTGCAGGAGTCGGGCCGTTGCCACGGCCGCCCGCAGCAGAGCGGGGGCAACGACGATCACCCGGTCGCAGTCCCAGGCGAAAGTCCGCAACGTTTCCTGTCCCCTGCCGATATCGACGACCACCAGCTCGTAGCCGCGCCGGGCGGCGTCCAGCACGCCGGCCACGACGGCGTGGTCGACGCCGCTGTGGCGCTCCTTGTTCCCGGGCCAGGAGAGGAACGGGAATCCCCCGGCCAGGGGCAGCGAATCGGCGAGCTGACGGGGATCGATCGTGCCGCTGGCGTCGGCCAGGTCCGGCCAGCGGAGGCCGGCCGTTTCTTCGGCGGCGAGCGCCAGTTCCAGTCCCCCGCCCCACGGGTCTCCGTCCACCAGCAGGACACGCACGCCATCCCGGGCGGCAGCATGGGCCAGCCAGACTGCGGCCGTGCTGGCCCCGGCGCCGCCGCAGCCGCCGACGATCCCAAGGACCAGCCCGCCAGGCTCGGGAGTCCGGGCGCGGCTGAGATACTCGGCGAGCCAGGTCGCGGCCTCGGGCAACACTGCGACGCGTTCAGCGCCGATGGCAGCCGCCAGATGCCACAGGCGGTCGCCGTCTGCGTTGAGTCCCACGAGAACGGCCGGCGAACGTCCCCGCGGCGGCATTTCGTGGATGTCGCTGCCGAGCAGCACCACCGCGGCCGTGTCCCAGAACTGCGCCGCCTCCCTGGTGGTCCCCACCGTCCGCAGCTGGCCGCCGGACGCCGCCACGATCCGTTCCACCTCACCGCGCAGCAGCCCGTGCCCGGTCACCAGCAGCGTCTCCGGCGCCCCGTCCGGAAGCCACGGCCCGGCGCCCGACCCGCCGGCCCCAGGTCCCGGCCGAAGGCCAGACCCGGGGTCAGGGCCGGGTTCAGGGCCGGGACTTGCCAGCTGGTGCCTGCTCATAGGCCAACTCTTCCCGCCTCCCCAACCCGCCGTAACCCGCGCCGAAGGCTATGTGGACAAGCCCATGAACAAGCCTATGAACAAGGCAGCCCGCGCCGCAGGGCAGAATTGTCCCTATGTACCTGCTGCTCGCCGCCCACGCTGACGGCGCAGCCCTCCAGGAACTCACCGCGGACGGCGCCCCGCGCCCGGGCGCACCGGCACCGAAGGTGGTCAGCGCCGCGGAACTGGCCGGCGTCGTGCGTGAACTCGAAAAGCGGCGGCCGCGCTGGATCTGGCACCGCACCCAGGACTGGTACCCCGCCCTGCTGGCCGCCGGCGTGGAGCTGGAACGCTGCTACGACCTCACCTTGTGCGGCGCCATCCTGGCGCACTCAGAATTCACCGCCCACACGGAATATGCGCAGAACGCGGAGAAACTCACCCAGGATGACGAGCTGCAGCAGCCGCCCCGAGCGCTGCAGCCTCCACCCCCGCCGGCCGATCAGGGTGCCCTGTTTGATGATCCCGGCTCGCGCAAGGCGCCCCGGCACAGCCCCGAGGACCTCCGAGCCGAATACGCCGCCCAGCAGGACGCCCTCAGCCAGGCGGGAGGGGCCGGCGTCGAGCGCCACAGCGACAACCGCCGGCAGCGCCTGCAGCTCCTGCTCGCGGCCGAGTCGGCCGGCGCCATGATCGCCGCGGAAATGCAGCACACCGGCGTGCCGTGGCGGGAGGAACTCCATGAGCAGATCCTGGCCGACTACCTCGGCCCCCGGCCTCCCCAGGGCCACCGTCCGGCCAAACTGGAAGCGCTCACCGCCGAGCTGCGGCAGCTGCTGAACTCGCCCGCGCTGAACCCGGATTCCCCGCAGGAGCTCATGCGCGCCCTGCACCGGAATGGCATCGAGGTGAAGACGACCCAGCAGTGGGAGCTGAAGGAATCCAGCCACCCTGCAATCGAACCGCTCCTGGCCTTCAAGAAACTCTCCCGCCTGCACTCCGCCAACGGTTGGGCCTGGCTGGATGCCTGGGTGAAGAACGGCAGGTTCCAGCCGGAGTACGTGGTGGGCGGGGTGGTCTCCGGCCGATGGGCGTCCCGGGGCGGCGGCGCGCTGCAGATTCCGCGGCAGATCCGGGGCGCTGTCCATGCCGATCCGGGACACAAGCTGATCGTCGCCGACGCCTCCCAGCTCGAGCCCCGCGTGCTCGTGGCGCTGGCGCAGGATGCCAAGATGGCCGAGGCTGCCCGTGACAAGGACCTGTATGCCGGCATCGCCGCGCAGGGCTTCGGCGGCGACCGCGCGAAGGCGAAGGTGGCGCTGCTTGGAGCGATCTACGGCGCCACAACCGGCGAGTCTGGGCGCCTGATGCCGCAGCTGACCCGCACCTATCCACGTGCCGTCGGGTTCGTGGAACAGGCTGCCCGCGAGGGCGAGGCCGGAAGGACCGTCACCTCACGGCTGGGCCGCAGCAGCCCGCCGCCGTCCGGGCGATGGCTGCAAAGCCAGCAGTCGACCAGCGCCGAGGAGCAGCGCCGAGCCGATTCGATGGCCCGCTCCCGCGGCCGGTTCACCCGCAATTTCGTGGTCCAGGGGTCCGCGGCGGACTGGGCGGCCTGCTGGCTGGCCGAACTGCGACGGCGGCTCCGCGCCATGCGGGCGGACGGTGCCCCCGCCGGGGAACTGGTCTTCTTCCTGCACGACGAAGTCATGATCCACTGCCCCGAGGCCGCGGTGGAGGACGCCGTCCGGGCCATCGAGGAGGCGGCCAACGCCGCCAAGGAACTCCTGTTCGGAAGGATCCCGGTGGAATTCCCGATCAGTGTGGCGGTCGTGGACTCGTACGACAACGCCAAATAATGCATCGGAGACGCCCGCCGTAACGTACCCGTCGGTAGCGTTGTGCCCTCGTGTGACGGCGGTTACGCTCGGAAAGGCCGGTGGTTGAACCGATAGTCACCGGCCGTGCAACGACGCATATTTTTGGGGAGGCAGCACCTTGGCTGGCATTTTTGAGATCGCCATGGCCGGCGAGAAGAAGTACTTCTTCAAGCTGACGGCATCCGACGGAACGGTGGTCGCCGTTTCACCACTGTTCAACACGATTAAGGGCGCTGCCGCGGGCATCAACGCCGTGCGGGAGAATGCCGCGACCGGGCTGGTCGTCGACAAGTCCTCGGCCCGAAGCAAGTCCCGCCCGCCGCAGGCCGCAGGCCGGTCCGCCGCCGCGCGGTCCAGTGCCAGCCTTGCCATGGGTTGACGGGGAAATCAGCCCCAGCCCCTAGCTGTCCAGCCGGCTCCAGGTGTCGACGCTGAGCAAGCTGGTGCGGTCCCAGGGGACGGCCCATCCCAGCTGATCGAAAAGCTGGTTGAGGATCATCCCGGTGAATCCCCAGACCACCACGTCATTGACGGTGAATGCGGGGCTCTGGAACGTCTGCCCCGCCCGGGTCACGGTGGCCATCACACGGTTGTCCGGGTCCAGCAGGTCCCGGACCGGGACTCGGAAGACCTGGGAGGACTCACCGTAGTCGACCACCCGAACGGGTGACTGGGACGCCCACCAGCCGAGGACCGGCGTGACCAGGAAGTTTCCGCGGGGAAGGGCCAGTTCCGGCATCACGCCGAGGACCTCGACGCCGGCCGGGTCCAGTCCCGTTTCCTCTTCCGCTTCCCGCAGCGCTGCCTCCGTGACGGATTCGCCCGGGTCGATGCCGCCGCCCGGGAAGGCAACCTGCCCCGGATGGTCATCCAGGGTCTGGGCGCGCTGCAGCAGCAGGACATCCAGATCAGCCGGGGCAAGCACTTTGACCGAGGCGGCCGGGACATCATCGAGCGAGCCGAAGAGCATCAGCACAGCCGCCCTGCGGACGCGGTCCCCGGGTTCGACGACGAGTTCGCGCCAGCGCGGATCCGGGGACGGCGCCGTTCCGGCCTCCACCGCTGCCACCAGGTCAATGAGGTCCTGGCGGGCCGTCACTGCGGTTTCCTCTGCGATTCCATCCGGATCTCCGCGGCCCGGTGTGTCTCGGCGAGGAGCTTCGACAGCAGCTCCTCCTGCCCCGGGGCCAGTTCGTACTTCAGGAGCTTCTTCGCCTTCTCCGGGTCCGTCTCCCCCATGCCGTAACTCGGGCACCAGTTCGCCACCGCACACGCCCCGCAGGCCGGCTTGCGGGAATGGCACACCCGCCGCCCGTGGAACACCACCCGGTGAGAGAGCATGGTCCAGTCCTTGGGTTCGAAAAGTTCGCCGACGTCGGATTCGACCTTCACCGGATCCTCCGAATCCGTCCAGCCGAAGCGCTTCGCCAGGCGGCCGAAGTGGGTGTCCACTGTGATGCCGGGGACGCCGAACGCGTTCCCGAGCACCACGTTGGCGGTCTTCCGTCCGACGCCGGGAAGCGTCACCAGGTCAGCGAGCCGGCCGGGCACCTCGCCGTCGTACTCGTCCACCAGGCGGTTGCACAGCGCCATCAGGTTCCGGGTCTTAGCCCGGAAGAACCCGGTGGGTTTGATGATGGCCTCCAGCTCGGCCGGATCCGCCTCCGCCATGGTCCGCGCGTCCGGGTAGCGCGCGAACAGCAGGGGCGTGATCTGGTTGACCGTCACGTCCGTGGTCTGCGCGGACAGCACGGTGGCCACCACCAGCTCGAACGGACTGCGGAAATCGAGTTCCGCGTGCGCATACGGGTACTGCTCAGCGAGCGCCTTGTTGATCCGGCGGGCGCGCCGCTTCAGGCCCAGCAGGGTCTCCCCCGCGGCCCGCGGTCCGGCGCCCTTGGCACCGGCGTTTTTGCGCCCGGCGATTCCGGCGTCCGTCACAACTCCCGGCGCGGCGTCGGGGGTGGCGCGGCCTGGCGCGGCGCTGCCGGCGGCCGGCTTGCTGGAGGAGGTGGCCACCGGGCCGGCTAACCGCGTTCGATGTTGCTGAGGTCCCGGAGCACGCCCACCCGGCCATCGGTGTGCTGGACCAGGAACTCGTGGCCGCGGTCCTCCAGTGCGAGCACCCAGCCGCCGGGTTCGATCACGAAGGCGGCTGCACCGCTGTGCTCATCCATGGCGGTGCGGGGCTGGGCGACGGCGAACCAGAATGCCTCATAGACGGTCTGGGCCTCGTGATCCTCGGGACGGCTTGAGGGGTCTACGGTGGCGCCGATCGGCTCCTGCTGGCGCACCTGGGGATTCACCGTGGTGGGGGCGCTGTGGCTTGCGGCCGCGGGAACCTCTGCGGCCCGGGTGTCCTCAGCAGCTGCGGCGGCCCGGGCCTGCGCGTCCGGGGCCTGCCCGCCCGGCGCGGATTTCGCGGCGGGCGGCACGACGGCGGCGGCCTGGGTCTGCTCGGCGGCAGACGGTGCCGCCGGTGCGGTCGCGGCGGGCACGACGGCGGCGGCCTGGGTTTCCGGGGAACTGACCACCGGGGTGGGCGCGGCGGACTGGGCGGGCTTGGCCTGGGCGGGCGCGGACTGGGCAGGTGCCTGCTGGGCCGCTGCCGGCGTAGAAGCCGCGGAGCCGGCCGCCGCACCTGAGGCTGCGGCAACGCCTGCTGCCCCCGCGGCTGCGCCTGCTCCTGCGCCTGCTCCTGCGCCGAACGAGTCGTAGCCGCGCGGGGCCGGCTCCGTGGCGGCAGGCTGCCCACCCGGAGTCATGCGCTTCGCCCAGCCGGCGACCGCGCTGGTGCCGGCTGCCTTGGGCGTCTTCTCATCCGTGGCGGCCTTCGGAGCCTTGGGAGCACGGGGCTTCCGGACGGGGACCGCCGACTCACGGGCCACAACATGGGCCGGCACCTCTGCGCGGTCCAGGAAATCGCCGGCGAAGAAGGGAATCAAACGGCCCAGCACCGTGGCCGAGAGCAGCCCGAGGGCGCCCACGAGGGCCAGCAACATGCTGGGCACGAAGGCGCCCGCGATGGACAGGAAGAAAAACGCGACGGCGAAGGACGCCACCACAGAGCCGAACTGGTCGACGGAAAGGGAGCCGATCCGCATCTTCGTTCCCGGGCTGACGCGGCGCGCCACGAACAGTGCGGCAACGATCACCGGCAGGATAATCCCGAGGCCCAGGAAGAACAGGCTGCCCAGGTTCCACAGGTTGTACCGGACGGCAAACATCGGGATCAGCGAGGCCACAAAGAGAATCAGCGTCGAGCCGAAAACCGTGAGATCGCGGATGGTGAAGGGCCCCAGGACCGCTTCGTTCTTCTTGCCGGCCGTCTTGCTGTTTGCCTTGTCCACCGTGAAGCGGGGCGCTTCCCCGTAGCCGGCGGGCCGTTCCGCTCCACTGTTGCCCTGGCTCTGGGCGGGCTGCTTGAGCTGCCCGTTTGCTTGCTCGTTCATTCGGTTCTCCTTAGCACGGCGGCACTCTGGACAGCGCCGTCTAACGGCAGGCCGAGCAGGGACCGCGAGCGGTCCCGTCGCCTCCATCGGATGTCACAACTTCATCTCAGCCTAGTCAAGTGGCTGGCCGATCACTAGCTGACAAGCCGGGACGGCGGGACCGAACCAGACTCTGTTTCCCCGGGCCGCTGGCTCCGTCGGTCGTCATTCCAGCAAGAATGTGTGGATCGCCACGTCCTGGCCGTCGACGAGGATCAGCGTCAGCGGAACCGTGTCCGCGCCGGCCGGAACCGTGAATTCGTACGTCGTCGGTGAAAGGTCGGCGGTGCAGGCCTTCTCCCCGGCCTGCTCGAAGCTGATGGACACGCGGTCGCGGGCGGTCGCCTCCATCCGGGTCGGGACGGCCGGGCAGCTGGAGCTTCCCCACAGGGTGACGCCGAACCGCCGGGGCTTTTCCACCCAGGCCGCCAGCGGCGTCCCGAAACCCGGCGGCGGCCCGGGGACCGCCGTCGTCGACGGGTCCGGGGAGGGGCGCGGGGTGACGGAGGGCGACACCACCACGCCGCGGTAGCTGCGGTCGGCCGCGCTCGGCGGGCCGGCGCAGCCCGCCACGCCCAGGACGATGCCGGCGGCGAGTGCCCAGACCCACACCCGCAGTCGGTGTCGTTTCGGCGGGCGCGGGTTCACCACGCAGCGATCCCCGGCTGCTGCCCGGGGTTGGCGGCTGTCCGCAGGGCCCGGCTGTACGCCGTGGGCTCGTTCCGGGTAACGGCAGAGACAGCCAGGTGCCGGGCGGTGATGCGCCGGGCGAAGTATCCCTGGTAGGGCAGGACGATCACGGTGTCCAATCCGTTCTCCCAGGCGGCGATCAGGGCGGGCAGGCTTTGAGGCTCGGGCAACTCGGCCGCGCTCCTGCGCGAGGGGAAGAAGGCCTCCGGGCTGCAGGCCATTTCCCAGGCCGTGTACGCGCCGGCATCGATCCCTTCCCAGCCATGCTCCGCCTGCCAGAACGGCGGAACCAAGGGGTCGAGGCCGTGTCCCGGCTGCGAGGCCTCGCGGAGGTAGCCCGGGGTCGGGTGGATCGTCGGGTCGGGCTCCTCCACGGAAAACCAGTCCCACGCCCGGCCCCAGGCACGGCGCCAGCGGGCCTCCCACTCTGCCGGCGTCGCCGAGTCCGGAATCCGCGACGTCCCAACGTCGGGCAGCGGCTCCAGTCGGGGAACATCGGCGTCGGCCGCTAGTTTCCAGGCGTCGCGGATGAACAGCAGGACGGTCAGGTGGTGCGGCGTGTCGTCCACACTGATGGCCATGCCATGCGGCCACGGGTTATCCGGAACCCGGTCCCGATACATCATGTGTTTCCCCCAAACAGCGGCCGCGTCATCCTCGCCCCATTCTGGCGAAGGACGGCAACCAGCACCAGTGCCCCAGAATGCCGCCAACAACCATTCGGCGCTTAACAAACACCGCTCACGGTTCGCTGTGTGACGCGGCACACGTCGGGAACGGCTCAGGCGTTAGTGTGTATTTCGGAACAGCTTTTGCGGTCCGACCGTGACCAGCCGATGCCCGACGCCGCGCATGCGGCACGGTGCTGCGGCGGAACGGGGGTCCCGCGCAGCACGGATCGATGAATGATGAGGTTCACCATGTCCCAGCAGTCACCCGGCTCCACGACGACACAGGCGCCCCAGGGCGATGCCTTCGAAAACCTGTCGCAGGAGAACCGCAAGTTCGCCCCTTCCCCCGAGTTCGCCGCCAACGCGGTGGTCACCGCCGCGGACTACACCGAGGCCGACGCCGACCGGCCCGCGTTCTGGGCGAAGCAGTCCCGCGAACTCCTCACCTGGAGCAAGGACTTCACCCAGACCCTGGACTGGTCCACGCCGCCCTTCGCCAAGTGGTTCGTCGGAGGCGAGATCAACGCCGCCTACAACGCGCTGGACCGCCACGTCGAGAACGGCCTCGGCGACCGGGTCGCGATCTACTTCGAGGGCGAACCGGGCGATACCCGCACCTACACGTACGCCCAGCTCACCGAAGAGGTCAAGAAGGCAGCCAACGCCTTCGAGTCCCTCGGCGTCGCCAAGGGAGACCGTGTGGCCGTGTACCTTCCGATGATTCCCGAGGCTGTCATCACGCTGCTGGCCTGCGCCCGGATCGGCGCCATCCACTCCGTGGTCTTCGGCGGCTTCTCCGCCGAAGCCCTCCGCTCCCGGATCGACGACGCCGAAGCCAAGCTCGTGGTCACCGCCGACGGCACCTACCGCCGCGGCAAGCCCAGTGCGCTCAAGCCCGCCGTCGACGAGGCGCTGTCCCACGAGGGCGACGGCAGCGGGCACACCGTGCAGAACGTCGTCGTGGTCAAGCGCAACGGCCAGGACGTCGACTGGCATGACGGCCGGGACCACTGGTGGTCCGACACCGTCGGGACCGCCTCCGCCGAGCACACCGCCGTCGGGCATGACTCCGAGCACCCGCTGTTCATCCTCTACACCTCCGGCACCACCGGCAAGCCCAAGGGCATCCTGCACACCACCGGCGGCTACCTCACCCAGGGCGCCTACACGCACAAGGCCGTCTTCGACCTGAAGCCGGAAACCGACGTCTACTGGTGCACGGCCGACGTCGGCTGGATCACCGGACACTCTTACGTCGCCTACGCCCCGCTCATCAACGGCGCCACCCAGGTGATGTACGAAGGCACCCCGGATTCCCCGCACCAGGGCCGCTGGTGGGAGATCGTCGAGAAGTACAAGGTCTCCATCCTCTACACCGCCCCCACCGCCATCCGCACCTTCATGAAGTGGGGCAAGGAGATCCCGGCGAAGTCCGACCTCTCCTCGATCCGGGTCCTGGGCTCCGTCGGCGAACCCATCAACCCCGAA